>DNQP01000187.1 GCA_003500955.1 Curvibacter sp.
TGTTGCGGTTCATCATCATGAAGGGCGCCGAGACGCCGTTGACTGCCGGATCGCGGTAGCCGCGCGCGTCATCGCCACCGGGCATCTTTTCCACCTTGATCACGTCCGCGCCCATGTCGGCCAGCAGCTGGCCGCAGGTCGGGCCCGACATGATCTGCGTGAGTTCGAGCACGCGCATGCCGGCCAGCGGCCCTGTCTTCTTCTCGCTCATCACTGTCCTTTCCACACGGGGGTACGTTTGTCGACAAAGGCCTGCACGCCCTCGCGGAAGTCGGCGCTGCCATAGGCGGTGCGGATCAGGTCCGCGTCTTCCGGTAGCTGATGCATGGCGAGGCGGCGTAGCCCCTCCTTGCTGACACGCTGCGTCACAGGCGCCAGCGCAGCGAGCTTGCCCGTGAGCGCCTGCGCCGCGGCGTCGAGCGCTGCGGGTTCGGCAATGGTCTGCAGGCAACCGCAGGCCAGGGCTTCGTCGGCGCCGATCATCTCGGCCAGCAACAGCATGCGGCGCACACGCTGGGCACCCCAGACCGATTGAAGGCGCGCGAGATTGGCCATGGACAGACAGTTGCCCAGGGTCCGGGCGATCGGTACGCCGAACTTCGCCGTCGGCGTGGCGATGCGGAAGTCGCAGCCGGTGGCGATGGCCAGTCCGCCGCCCACACACCAGCCCTCGACCACGGCCAGCGTGGGTATGGGCAGGCCGGTCAGCAGCTCCATGCAGGCATCGATCTGCTGTTCGTAGGCCACACCGTCCTCGCCGCCGTCGGCAGCGCTGCCGAAGCTCTGGAACTGCGCAATGTCGGTGCCGGCCACGAAGGCCTCGCCCCCGGCGCCGCGGAAGGTCACGACGCGGACCGAGGCATCGGTCTGCAGCTGGCGGCAGATCGCCATCAGCTGCTCATACATGGTCCAGGTCATCGCATTGCGCGCCTGGGGACGGTCAAAGATCACCGAGGCCACACCGGCCTCGATGCGCAAGTGGACGTGGCCGCTGTCACTCATAGGGGAGAAAAAAGAGAAAGGGAAACCGAATGGAAGGAGGGGACGGCCGTGCAGCCCATTGGGCCAGCCCACCGAGCGCCCGTGCACCGGCGCTCGGGGGCGGCTTGCCGCACACTGTGCGGCAAGCACCGGGGGATCAACTGTCCACCGTGACCTTGGCGTCCTTGATCACCTTGGCCCACTTCTGCTGCTCGACGCGGATGAAGTCGGCGAATTGCTGGGCCGTGCCACCGCCGTCCTCGGCGCCGTACTGGTCCAGCTTCTCCTTCACGTCGGGCATGGCGAGCACCTTGTTGATGTCCTCGTTCATGCGCTGGGCCATGGCCGCCGGCATCCTGCCCGGACCCACGAGGCCGTACCAGGTGGTGGCCTCGAAGCCGGGGAAACCGGATTCGGCCATGGTCGGCACGCTTGGGTGGCCCGAGGCGCGCTTGGCACGGGTCTGTGCGATGGCGCGCACCTTGCCGCTCTTGACGTGCGGGGTGGCGGCCGTCATGGTGTCGAAGGAGTACTGGATCTGGCCACCGATCAGGTCCACCAGCATGGGGCCCGAGCCCTTGTAGGGGATGTGGAGCGCGTCCACGCCGGCCGCCAGCTTGAAGGACTCCATGGCGAGGTGCTGGGCCGAGCCCTGGCCAGCCGAGCCGAAGCTCACCTTGCCCGGCTGCGCCTTGCAGTGCGCCACCACATCGGCCACGGTGCGGGCCGGCAGGTCGTTGTTCGCGATCAGCAGATTGGGCGTCACGCCCACCAGGGTCAGGGGGGTGAAGTCGCGCTCCACCACATAGCCCAGCTTGGGCATCAGGCCAGGGGCCAGCGCATGGCTGTTGATGTGGGCCATGAGCAGGGTGTTGCCGTCCGGTGCGGCCTTGGACACGAGGTCCGCGGCAATCACGCCCGAGGCACCGGCCTTGTTCTCCACCACCACGCTCAGGTTCCACATCGCCTGCAGCTTCTGACCCACGATGCGCGCAAGCGCATCGGTACCGCCGCCCGGCGCAAAGCCGACGACGATGCGCACCGGCCCGTTGGGCAGGGTCTGCGCCTTGATCATGGGGGCCGCCAGGGCGGCCGCGCTGGCCGCCGTGGCGGCGACAAAGGTTCTACGTTGCATGATGTCTCCTCGGGTCGTTGTAAAAAATCTGTGCCTCGTACCGCGGTGCTGTGGACGGCGGTGTGGCCACCTTAGCAGTCCGGACCGCTCCCGCGGGTCCGGACTTCCCCTCAGGCCGCCTTGCGCTGCGGCACGGCCGCCGGGTGGCCGGCGTAGTAGTCCATGATGGCCTGCACGCCCGAGCCGGCCAGCTTGACGCCCGCCAGCTTCAGACCCATCTCGCAGGCCGCCACGGTGCCGATCAGCGTCAGGTCGTTGCTGTCGCCCAGGTGGCCGATGCGGAACATGCGGCCCTTGACCTTGCCCAGCCCCGTGCCCAGCGAGCAGTCGAAACGTTCGTAGATGATCTTGCGCACCGCGTCGGCGTCCACGCCCTCGGGCGTCATCACGCCGGTGAGGATGGGCGAGTAGACACCGGCGTCGGCGCACTGGATGGGCAGGCCCCAGGCGTTGACCGCGGCGCGCACGCCCGCGGCCCAGCGCTGGTGGCGTGCCAGCACGGCGTCCATGCCTTCACCCAGCAGCATGTCGGCGGCCTCGCTCAGGCCGTACATGAGGTTGGTGTTGGGCGTGTAAGGCCAGTAGCCCGTCTTGTTCATCTCGATGATCTCGTCCCAGGCCCAGAAGCTGCGCGGCAGCTTGGCCGTCTTGCTGGCCTCGATGGCCTTGGGCGAAAGCGCGTTGAAGCTCATGCCCGGCGGCAGCATCAGCCCTTTCTGCGAGCCGCTGATGGAGACGTCCACACCCCACTCATCGTGGCGGTAGTCCGCGCTGGCCAGGCCCGAGATGGTGTCCACCAGCAGCAGGGCCGGGTGCTTGGCCGCGTCGATGGCCTTGCGCACGGCGGCGATGTTGCTGGTCACGCCGGTCGAGGTCTCGTTGTGCACCACGCAGACGGCCTTGATGGCATGGCCCGTGTCGGCCTTGAGGCGCTGCTCGATCAGGTCGGCCTGCACACCGCGGCGCCAGCTCGCGGGCACGCCGTTGTCGGTGCCGGCCAGGGCCAGCACCTCGGCCTTCAGGCCCAGGCGCGTGGCCAGGCGGTGCCAGAGGAAGGCGAAGTGCCCGGTCTCGTACATCAGCACGTGGTCGCCGGGGCTCAGGGTGTTGGAGAGCGCCGCTTCCCAGGCACCGGTGCCCGAGGCCGGGTAGATCATGACCGGGTGCTTGGTCTTGAAGATCTTCTGGATATCGGCCAGCACCTTGAGGCCGAGCACGCCGAACTCGGGGCCGCGGTGGTCGATGGTGGGCAGGCTCATGGCGCGCAGCACGCGCTCGGGCACGGGCGAGGGGCCCGGAATCTGCAGGAAATGGCGGCCGGTGGGGTGGAAGTTGGTAGTCAGCATGGTTCAACAACAGAGAAAGGTGAGTGGATTTTTTGCATACAAAAGTTGTTTGTCAAGCAGAAAGACCCTAAAATCGCCAGAAATCAATCATTTTTTGAATACAAACGGAAAAGAACATGGCCGAGATCCTGAGCCTGCCTGGGGCTGTCCTGCACGGGCAGGTGGCGCAACGCCTGCGCCAGATGCTGGTGGAGGGGCTGATCGCCCCCGGCGCCAAACTCAACGAGCGCGAGTTGTGCGAGCAGCTCAAGATCTCGCGCACGCCGCTGCGCGAGGCCATCAAGACCCTGGCTGCCGAGGGCCTGGTGGAGCTGCTGCCCAACCGCGGCGCTTTTGCGGTGGCCTTGAGCGAAACCGACATCCTCAACACCTTCGAGGTCATGGCCGGGCTCGAGGGCCTGTCGGGTGAGCTGGCGGCGCAACGTGTCACGCCCGAGGAACTGGCCGAGATCGAGGCCATGCACTACGAGATGAAGGCCGCCTACGCGCGGCGCGATCTCTCGGCCTACTACCGGCTCAACGCCGCCATCCACCGCGCCTTCAACGCCGCAGCGCGCAACCCCGTGCTCACCGCCACTTACAACCAGGTCAACGCGCGCCTGCAGGCCCTGCGCTTCCGTTCCAATCAGGACGGCGAGAAATGGGCCCGTGCCATGCAGGAACACGACCGCATGATCGAGGCGCTGCAAAAGCGTGACGGCGCCGCCCTGCGTGCCGAACTGGTGGCCCATCTGGGCCACAAGCGCGACGTGGTGGTTGAACAGATGCATACCGCCCACGCCGCAGCGCAGGCGCAAGAGAAACACTGACATGAACGCTCCCCTGCCTCTGAACCTCTCTGCCTCCTCGCCCGAGGCGACCTACGACGCCGTCTCCCGCATCAGCAACGAGGTCGCCGGCCGCCTGGCCGCCCGCCTGCGTAGCGAAACCAAGGGCGAGGTGCTGTTCGGCGCCGCCGACCGCGGCCGCTACGCCACCGACGCGTCCATCTACCAGGTCATGCCCGTGGGTGTGTTCCTGCCGCGCGACGCCGCCGACGTGCGCCTGGCCATCGACATCTGCCGCAGCTTGAGCGTGCCCATCGTGCCGCGCGGTGGCGGCACCAGCCAGTGCGGCCAGACCGTGGGCGCGGGCCTGGTCATCGACCACACGAAATACATGCGCAACATCCTCGACGTCAACGTCGAGCAGCGCACCGCCAAGGTCGAGCCCGGTCTGGTGCTGGACCACCTGAACGCCGCGCTCAAGAAGCACGGCCTCTGGTACCCGGTGGACGTGTCCACCAGCGCGCAGGCCACGCTGGGCGGCATGGCCGGCAACAACTCCTGCGGCAGCCGGTCGATTGCCTACGGCAATATGGTGCACAACGTGTTGGGCGCCCAGGCCTGGCTGCCCGATGGCGAGCTACTGAATTTCGGCCGCTACGACCAAGCCGTGGGCCGCGTGAAACAGATCGGGGACTTCGTGCGCGGCCTGGCCGGCCTGCACCGTGACGAGATCGAGGCGCGTTGGCCCAAGGTGCTGCGCCGCGTGGCCGGCTACAACCTGGACATCTTCCACAACCAGAACGAGAAGCCGTACACGGGCGACGGCTCGGTCAACCTGGCCCACCTGCTGATCGGCAGCGAGGGCACGCTGGCGCTCACGCGTTCCCTGTGCCTGCAGCTCAGTGAGCTGCCGCGCGCCAAGGTGCTGGGCGTGGTGAACTTCCCCACGTTCTATAAAGCCATGGACAGCGCCCAGCACATCGTCAAGCTGGGTCACAACATGCAGGGTGGGGCGCTCACGGCCGTGGAGCTGGTCGATCGCACCATGATCGAGCTTTCGCTGCAGAACCCGGCTTTCGCGCCCACCATCCGCACGGCGCTGGCCCCGGCCATCAAGGGCGGCCAGCCCGAGGCCATCCTGCTGGTGGAGTTCTCGGGCCAGAGCAAGGCCGAGATCGCGCCGAAGATCAAAGAGCTGGTGGAGCTGATGGGCGACCTGGGATTACCGGGCAGCGTGGTGGAGATGATCGACGACGCCCCGCAGAAAAACCTGTGGGAAGTGCGCAAGGCCGGCCTCAACATCATGATGAGCCTGCGCGGCGACGGCAAGCCCGTGAGCTTTATCGAAGACTGCGCCGTGCCGCTGGAGCACCTGGCCGAGTACACCGACGCCCTCACGCAGGTCTTTGCCAAATACAGCAGCCGCGGCACCTGGTACGCTCATGCGTCCGTGGGCACGCTGCATGTGCGCCCCATCCTGGACATGCGCAAGGACGGCGCGTCCAAGATGCGCGCCATTGCCGAAGAAGCCAGCGAACTGGTGCGCAAGTACAAGGGCGCCTACAGCGGCGAGCACGGCGACGGCCTGTGCCGTGGCGAGTGGATCGAATGGCAGTTCGGCCCGCGCATCACCGAAGCCTTTGCCCAGATCAAGCAGCAGTTCGACCCGCAGGGTCTGCTGTGCCCGCAGCGCATGATCAGGCCGCCGCGCATGGACGACACCACGCTCATGCGCTATCCGCCCGGCCACAAGCAGCGCGTGGTGCCCATCCAGCCCGTGCTGGACTGGAGCGCCTGGAACGTGCACAACAACCCGGTGACCGAAGAAACCACCGCCCCCGGCACCGGTGACGACCCGGCCCAGGGCCTGGCCATGCATGTGGAGATGTGCAACAACAACGGCCACTGCCGCAAGTTCGACGCCGGCACCATGTGCCCGAGCTACCGCGTCACCCGCGACGAACAGCACCTCACGCGCGGCCGTGCCAACACCCTGCGCCTCGCGCTCAGCGGCCAGATCGACGGGCTGCGCGGCGAGGACGCGCTGGCCAGCGAGGAAGTGCGCGAGGCCATGGATTTGTGCGTCTCCTGCAAGGGCTGCAAGCGTGACTGCCCCACGGGCGTGGACATGGCCAAGCTCAAGGTCGAGTTCCTGCAGCACTACAAGGCCAAGCATGGCCACACGCTCAAGGACAAGCTCGTGGGCCAGCTGCCCGACTATGCGCGCCACGCCGCGAAGATCGCCCCCGTGCTCAACCTGCGCGACAAGATCCCGCTGATGGCCCAGCTGAGCGAAAAGCTCTTTGGCTTTTCCGCGAAGCGCAGCCTGCCTCAGTGGAAGAGCCAGCACTTCTTCAACACACCCGTGCAGAGCGTCAGCCGCGAGGAGGTGCTGACCGCTGCCAAGCCGGTGGTGCTCTTCGTCGACACCTTCAACGGTTACTTCGAATCCGAGAATGCCCACGCCGCCCTGCAGGTGCTGCAGGCCGCGGGCTACGCCGTGCACATCGCCAGCAAGACCACGGACGACGGCAAGCACCTCTGCTGCGGCCGCACCTTCCTCTCCGCCGGCATGGTGGACCAGGCCAAGGTGAAAGCGCGCGAGGTGGTGGAGAGCCTCTTGCCCTTTGCCGAAAAAGGCATCGCCATCGTCGGCCTGGAGCCGAGTTGCTTGCTCACCCTGCGTGACGAATTGCTGGTGATGGGCCTGGGCGAGGGTGCACAGGCTATCGCCAAGAGCGCGCTGCTGTTCGAGGAGTTCCTGGCCCGCGAGGCTAAGGCTGGCCAGCTGGAAATCTTCCGCGCCAAGCTCAAGCCCGTGAGTCAGCCCGTGCTGCTGCACGGCCACTGTCACCAGAAGGCCTTCGCCGCCGTCACGCCCGTGATGGAAGTGCTCTCACTGATCCCCGGCGCCAAGCCGGAGCTCATCGAGTCCAGCTGCTGCGGCATGGCCGGCAGCTTTGGCTACGAGGCCGAGCACTTTGATGTGTCCATGCAGATGGCGGAAGCCGCGCTGTTGCCGGCCGTGCGCGCCAAGGCCGATGCTATTGTGGTAGCGGACGGCACCAGTTGCCGGCACCAGATCCACGATGGCACGCAGCGCGAGGCGGTGCATGTGGCGAGGCTGCTGGCCGCACAGCTGGGCGGATGATCTGGTTGCAATAGCGTCGACATGACTCACCCAGCTTGAAGCGATAGCGGCCATCTCACGGCCGCTGTGACTGGCCATCAAGGCGCGCGGCGTATGCTATCTTCGTTCTGCGCTCATCAGCAGCTATTGCTCGTGTCGCGAAAAGTCATCGTTTCAAACAGAAAAATGAGGAATGCAGAATGAAGATTGACGTGATCGTCCGGACGTTGCTGATATGTGGGCTCGGTTGGTTCCAGAGTGCGGGGGCTGGCCTGAACGAGGCCAAGACGAACTTCACGAAGATTTACGACATCCCGCCCACCGTAACATTCGAAGAGAGCCCGTTCGACGGCATTTACTTGCTGCGCAATGGCTCCGGAGCGGTCAACCTTATTGATGAGGCCGTCACCATCAACGGGTACGGTATGGGTTGGCGTGTTCGGGACGATATCAAGGCGACAAACTTCAAAGGCCTGTCTGCGCCTGAAGCGAAGGCTCTGCAGCAGGTGCTGCGCAAGAACCTCAAATCGAACTGGTTGGTGAAGTCCGATAAAGCGGGCGGCAGCAAGTCGGTGATCGTGATCTCGGCGCCCAACTGCGGGTATTGCCAGGAGCTCGAGAAAGATCTGCGTAAGCACGGTGCTGCGCTTGGGGCCACGGTCTATATCGTGCCGACCCTGCTCGGCCAAGGCGCTGATCGATTCACCAATGCCGTCTTGTGCGGTCCGAACCCCGATGCGGTGTGGAAGCAAAGCCTCAGCCAGCGCGGGAATTTTCCCCAATCGAATCAGGAATGCCAGAAGTCCAGGTGGGCAGAGATGGTCTTTGAGCACACCTTCGAGCGTGTCAACGCGAACTCGCGCCGCATCAGTACCCCCGCGATCATCCGGGCCGACGGCTCGGTGGTGTTCGGCTGGAGTCCCAACGCCACCCTAGCCGAGACACGGCAGCGCTTGGGTCTGTGAGCGTGGCTCGGCCTTTGAGCGAGCGACTGTTCGGTACGGCTTTGCCAGAGCGCCCTGCGATTGCACGTTACCGTCGCCCAGGCAGCCTACGGTAATGAGGCCACGGGCCCAAGCGCGCCGCACTTGGGCTTGAACAGATAGCGCCAGGGGGAGCCGTAGCTCCGGGTTTGGTCGCGGTGAGACGAGCGTCGTCGGCACCACTCATCACGCGGGTGGGCACGCTGGCGAACTTATGAGGGGCTCGGCAGGTGGTCCGTGGACCTGCCAGCGCATGGGGGGAGAGTCCAACGTTCGTCAGCCCAGCTATCGCCCCGTGTGCTCCGCATGGACGCGAGCCGGCTTAGGCGGGGTCGACCGAGCGACCATGGCCCGCCGCGATGGCTGGGTCACGCATCGAAGCGCCGCTCAGCCCAGTGTCACCTGCTGTAGGCGCTCGACAAACCACCGCGCCGCTGGCCCCGCCCCCTGCGGGCGCCAGGCCACGCTGAGCTGCAGCCGCGGCTTGGGGGCGGCGACCTTGAGGGGCACGAGGCGGCCCTGGTCGATGGCGGGCTGGGCGATCCAGCTGGGCAGAAAGCCCACGCCCAGACCGGCGGCCTGGGCGTGCAGCTTGGCCTGCAGGCTGGCCACCGTCAGCACATCGGCCGCGCCCTCGATGCCGCTGGAGCGCGGGCCCATGCTGCGTGAGGAGTCGGCGATCACCACCCAGCGTTGCTGGCGCAGCGCCGTGAGCTTCACGGGCTGCGGCTCGCGCGTGAGCGGGTGGTCCGGCGCCACGGCGAAGACGAAGGGCAGTTGGCCCAGGGGGCGGTGGGAAATGCCCATGGCGCCGCTGGCGCTGACTTCGGTCAGTGCAATATCCGCGCGCTGGGTCACCAGCGCTTCCCACACGCCGCCCAGCACTTCCGAGAGCAGGCGGATGCGCGTGGGATGGCCTTCGGCATAGAAGTCCCGCACGACCTGCAGCAGCGCGTCCACGGGCAGCAGCTCGTTGCTGGCGATCACCAGCTCCGATTCCCAGCCCTGGCCCAGGGTGCGCATGCGCCGCTCTAGCGCGCTGGCGCTCTCCAGCAGGGCGCGGCCCTCTTCCAGCAGCAGGCGACCGGCCTCGGTGAGCAGGGCGCGGTGGCCGCTGCGGTCGAACACCTGCACGCCCAGATCGTCCTCGAGCTTGCGCACGGTGTAAGAGAGGGTGGAGGTGGTGCGGTGCAGCTCCTCGGCCGCGGCGGCAAAGCTGCCGCGCCGCGCGATGGCGTCCAGCACCTGCAGGGCATCGAGGGTGAGACGGGGCACCGGATCTCCTGTTCGAAAAATTCGAAGAAGTCAGGCAAATATATCCGCTTTCATTGCCGTGGGTTGGTCTCTACATTCCCTGCATCCACCCACTTCGGATTTTTCGTATGAGTCAACTCACTTTGCTCTCCTGGCGGTTGCGCGCCGCCGCGGGGTCGCCGCACCTCCTCCTGGGGCTGATGCCATGAGCCTGTTGCTGCTTCTGCTCAACGGCACGCTGATCGCCGGCATCTATGTGCTGGCCAAGCTGGCGCGCGCGGACGGGCTCTCGGCCCTGGGCGTGCTGGCCTGGCAGCTGCTGATCGCCGCGCCGGCGGTCACCGTGGTGGCGGCCCTGGCGGGCCGCCTGCCCACGCTCAACCGCGCGACGCTGCGCTATGCCGCCGTGGCCGGGGCGCTGGGCATCAGCGCACCCAATGCCATCACCTTCACGGCCCTGGCCCATATCCCGGCCGGCGTGGTGGGCGTGATCGGCGCGCTCTCGCCGCTGTTCACCTACCTCATCGCGCTGGCCATGCGCGTGGAGCGGCTGCGGCGCTGGGGCCTGGTGGGCGTGTTGCTGGGCCTGGCGGGCACGCTGGCGCTGGTGCTGCCGCGCAGCGACGGCATCGACGCGCACATGCTGCCCTGGGCCCTGCTGGCCGTGGCCGGGCCGCTGTTCCTGGCGGCGGGCAATCTCTTCCGTTCCCTGGCCTGGCCGCCGGGTCTGCAGCCGCTCTCGGCCGCCAGCCTGATGCTGATGATCCAGGCCCTGGTGCTGGTGCCGGCCGCATTGCTCAGCGGGCATCTGCCTGGCCTGGACACGCTGGCGCTGGACACGCGCCTGGCACTGGTGGCCGCGGGCCTGCTGACCACGCTGTTCTACCTCACGGCCTTCGAGCTGCAGCGCATCGCGGGGCCGGTGCTGGTGGGGCAGCTGGGCTATGTGATCACGCTGGCCACGATCGCCCTGGGCGTGCTGATCTTTGGCGAGCGCCACGGCGCCGCCACAGTGGCGGCCATGCTCACCGTGCTCGTGGGCATTGCGTTGCTGCACGCCAGCGCCGGGCGCAAGTCATGATGCGCCTGCGCCGCTCGTCCGAGCGCGGCCGCTTTCGCAATGCGTGGCTGGACGCGCGCTTCTCCTTCAACTTCGGCACTTACCAGGAGCCGGGCTACGCGGGCTACTCTGACCTGCTGGTGCTCAACGAGGACCATGTGGCGCCCGGCGGCGGCTTCACGGCCCACGGGCACGCGGACGTGGAGGTCATGTCCTATCCGCTGGCCGGCGTGGTGGAGCACCGCGATTCCCTGGGCCACCGCGAGCTCATGCGCCCGGGCGATGTGCACCTGATGCGCGCGGGCCGCGGCATCGTGCACAGCGAGATGAATGGTTCGGCCGAGCTGCCGGAGCAGCATCTGCAGTGGTGGATCCGCCCGGCCGTGACCGGTCTGGCGCCGGGCTACGACAAGCTACGCCTGACGCGCGCGGACAAGCTCAACCAGTGGCGACTGCTGGCTGCGCCCGAGTGGCAGCCCGGGGTGCTGCCGCTGGCACAGGACGCGCGCGTCTGGGTGACGCTGCTCGAAGACCATGTGCTGCCCTGGCGGCCGCGGCCCGGGCGCCGCAGCTATGTGCATGTGGCGACCGGCGCGCTGGCGCTCAACGGCGCGTTGCTGCAGGCCGGCGACGCAGCCTTCGTGGAGGGGGAGGAGCGGCTGGAATTCCGCGCCGGCCCCGAGGACTCGGCCGAGCTGCTGCTGTTCGATCTGCGTTGAAGCGCCGACCCCTCAGCGCGCGCCCTCGATCAGGCGTTCCAGCCGTTCGATGCGGTGGCGCTGCGCGGTGGTGATGGCGTAGAAATGTTCCTGCAGCTGCGTGGACTGGCCCACGCGCACCAGGCTGCCGGTGCGCAGCTCGTCCTGCACCACCACCTCGGGCAGCAGGGCGAGCCAGCCGCTGTCGCGCGCGATCAGACGCAGCATGGCCATGTCGTCCACCTCGGCGCGCAGCCTCGGCTTGGCGCCGGCCGTGAGGCACAGCGCGTCGAACTGCGCGCGCAGCGCATGGCGCGGGCCGGGCAGGGCGATGTCGATGCCGTCCAGGTCTTCGGGGATGCGCAGGTTGCGGCCGGCCCAGGCGCTGGCCGGGCCCACGACCGAGATGGCCTGGCTGCCCAGGAAGCGGCAGTGCAGGGCGCGCTCCGGGTCCGAGGTCACGGCCTCGTTGGCCAGCACCACGTCGAGCTGGTGCTGCAGCAGCCGCGCGAGCAGGCCTTCGAGCTGGCCGGACTCCAGCGTGAGCACCACCGAGGGATCGGCCAGCAGGGGACGGATCCAGTTCTCCTGGTAGTTGCGCGAGAGCGTGGACACGCTGCCCATGCGCAGGCGCTCCATGCCCTCGCTGCGGCCCTGCAGCCGCCCCAGCAACTCCTGGCCCAGGCCGAAGATGTTCTCGGCATAGGCCAGCACCAGGTGCCCGGTCTCGGTCAGCACCAGGCGGCGGCCATCGCGCTCGAACAGGGCCTCGCCCAGCCGCTCCTCCAGCTGGCGGATCTGGGCCGAGAGCGCGGACTGCGAGATGTGCAGGGCCTGGGCCGCGCGCGTCAGGTGCCCTTCCTTGGCCACGCGCCAGAAATAGAGCAGGTGGTGGAAATTGAGCTGTTCGAGGTTCATGGTTCTATAAAAAAGAACAAAACATTCTGAACAATGTATTTTACAGAATGAATGCTGCGGGGCAACATCACGCCCATCTTCCGCAGAACCCCGCACCATGAACACCCCAGCCTTCCTTTTGCTCGCCTGCACCCTGGCCCCGGCGGCCTTCATGCTCACGGTGGCGCTGCGCGCCTGGTTGGCGCCGCAGGCCGTGGCTCCCCTCTGGCAGCACTACCGCCGCCTGGCCGGCCTGGCCCTGCTGCCGGCGCTGGCCAGCCTGGTGGCGCAATGGAGCGGCGCCGCCCCCGCGCTGCCCGGCAGCCCCTGGCTGGCCGCCGGGCCGCTGAGCGCGGCCGTGGCCCTGCTGGTGCAGCTGCTGGGTACGGTGATCGGCGCCTTCTCGGCGCGCTACCTTGAAGGCGAGCCGGCGCAGGCGCGCTACATCGCGGCCCTGGCCGGTGTGCTGGGCGCGGTGCACCTGCTGCTGCTGGCCGATCACTGGCTGCTGCTGATCGCCGCCTGGGCGGCCGTGGGCCTAGTGATGCAGACCCTGCTGTGCTTCTATCCCGAGCGTCCCTTCGCCCAGCTGGCCGCGCACAAGAAGCGCCTGGCCGATCTGCTGGCCTGGGCCCTGCTGGCCGTGGCCGCGGGCCTGGCCTGGTCCGAGGTGGGCAGCGGTTCGCTGTCGGACCTGGCGCGCCATCTGGCCGAGGGCCAGGCCTCGGCGGCGCTGCAGTGGAGCGCGGTCTGTCTGGTGGCGGCGGTGATCCTGAGCACGGCGCTGCTGCCCGTGCACGGCTGGCTGATCCAGGTGATGGAGGCGCCCACGCCCGTGTCCGCGCTGATGCATGCGGGTGTGGTCAACCTCGGGGGTTATGTGCTGATCCGCTTCGCGCCGCTGCTGGAGGCGGCGCCGGCAGCGCGCTGGCTGCTCGTGGTCTTCGGCCTGGGCACGGCCCTGCTCGCGGGCCTGGTGATGCTCACGCGCATCAGCATCAAGGTGCGGCTGGCCTGGTCCACGGTGGCGCAGATGGGCTTCATGGTGCTGGAATGCGGCCTGGGCCTGTACACGCTGGCCGCGCTGCACCTGATCGGCCATTCGCTCTACAAGGCGCATGCCTTCCTCTCGGCCTCCAGCGTGGTGGCCGACACCCGCCTGCAGGATCTGCACGGCCGTCACACCCTGGCGCCTGCCAGCCTGTGGCTGGCGCCTCTGCTGGCGCTGGCGCTGGTGGGCGCGGTGGCGCTGACGCTGCCCGGGGCCAGCTGGCCCTGGTGGTGGAGCGTGGTGCTGGCCCTGGCCTGGGCGCCGCTGCTGTGGCTGCCGCGCGCGAGCGACCCGGTGCAGGCCCGCCTGCGCTGGAGCCGCCTGGGCGCAGGCCTGGGCATGGTGCTGGGCCTGGCGACGCTGGCGGCCGCCGTGCACCTGCTTCCCCTGGGCGTGCACGACCAGCCGAACCAGGCTGCGGGCGTGGTGGCCGCGCTGGGCATGGGCGTGATGTACCTCGCGCTGCTCACCCTGCAGTGGCGTGCGCCCCTGCTCGAGGGCTGGCGGCGCTGGAGCTACGCCGGCTTCTATGTGGACGAGGTCTACACCCGCGTGGCGCTGCGCGTCTGGCCCACGGCCTGGGCCCCGAACGCCACCAAGTCCGCCCGCTGAGACCCCGACGATGAACACCCTGGAGTCCGTGATGAACCTCGACGAAACGACCCTACTCGCACCGCAGCCCACGGCGGCCCCGCTCGACGCCCAACGGGCCCGCGCCATCGACGCGGCCTGCGCCCAAGCCTGCGAGGCCATCGCCCCGGCTTGGCCGCTGGACCGCGCGATCGCCGTCAACCCGCACTGGGGGCGCATCGGTCGCCCGGTGCGCGAGGTGGCGGCGCGCATGGCGGTGCTGGGCGGCATCTGTGTATTCCCGGCGCGCGACTACCTGCAGCAGGCCTGGGACAGCGGCCGCGTGAGCGAGGCGGACCTGGAGGCCGCGCTGCGCACCCTGCCCGCGGCGCAGCTCGCCCAGCTCACGGGGGCCGACTGTGTGGCGGCGCTGCGCGCGCCTCTGCCCGCGCACCAGCTGCCGCTGCTGATCGACGTGCTCGACGACGACCCCGACCGCGACACCCGCCTGTCCTGGCGCCAGGCCGTCACGCACCAGGTCAGCCAGACCTGCGCGGCCTACTTCGACGAGCACCAGGCCGACTGGCAGCCCGAGCAGGCGCAGGGGCTCTACGCCTTCTGGCGCGACACGCTGACGCACGACCACGGCATCGGCCTGCTCATGGGCCTGCCCCATCTGGGCCGCGCGCTGCACGCGCTGCCCGCCACGCGGCAGGACGCCGAGCGCTGGGTGTTGCAGCGCCTGGGCCTGCCCGAGGCGGTGTGGGCGGACTACCTGGAGTCGGTGCTGCTCACCGTCAATGGCTGGGCCTCGTGGTGTGCCTACCTCGGCTGGCAGGCCAAGCTGGAGGACCGAAGCGACACGCACCTGCGCGAGCTGCTGGCGATCCGCCTGGCCTGGGGTGCCATCCTGCTCGAATGCAAGGACGACGACAGCGCGCACCGTGCCTTCGCCAACCTGCAGGACGAATGGCGCCACGCTGGCGAACACCTGCAGCGCGCAGCCCAGGACCTGCTGGTGGACGAAGTCTGGCAGCAGGCCCTGGAACTGGCGTACCAGCGCGTGCTGTCGCGCAAGCTGCTGGCCGTGGGCGGCACGCGTCCGGTTACGGGCGTCGAGGGCATCGAAGTGCAGGCCGCCTTCTGCATCGATGTGCGCAGCGAGCCGCTGCGCCGCGCGCTGGAGGCCGCCTGGCCCGCCATCCAGACCGTGGGTTTTGCCGGCTTCTTCGGCCTGCCCGTGGCTTACACGCCGCTCGCGACCGAGGCCCGCCGGCCGCAGCTGCCGGGCCTGCTGGCGCCGGCCATCGAGGTGCAGGACCGGGTGCGCCCGGCGGTACCTGCGAAGCGCGACGAGACGGCCGATGCCGCACTCGCACGCCGCCAGCGTTTTGCCTGGTCCGAGCAATGGGCGGCCAGCAGCCGCTGGCCCAGCGCGGCCTATTCCTTCGTCGAGGCCGCGGGCCTGGGCTATTTGAGCAAGCTCGGTGAATGGTTCCGGCCCTCGACGCGCGAGCGCGAACGCAGTGACCAGAGTGGCCTGCCCGCGCGCTACCGGCCGGTCTGTCGGCCCATGCTGATGGGCCTGGACCTCGAGGCCAAGGTGGCGCTGGCGCAGCGCGTGCTGCACGCCATGGGCCTGGACCACGGGCTGGCGCCCTTGGTGCTGCTGGTGGGCCACGGCAGCCAGAGCGCCAACAACGCCCACGCTGCGGCGCTGGACTGCGGCGCCTGCTGCGGCCAGACCGGCGAGGTCAATGCGCGCGTGCTGGCCCAGCTGCTCAACGACCCGGCGGTGCGCGCCGGCCTGAGCGCGCAGGGCTTGGTGATCCCCTCGGCCACGGTCTTCGTCGCGGCGCTGCACAACACCACGACCGACGAGATCGAGGGCCACGACCTGGACCTGCTGCCCACCCAGGCGCGCGAGCGCTGGCAGCGGCTGCAGCCCGTCTTCGCCCAGGCCTGCGACCAGGTGCGGCGCGAGCGCGCGCCGCTGCTGGGCCTGGACCCCGCCGCACCCCACGAGGCGCTGTACGAGCAGTTGCGCCGCCGCGCCAACGACGGCGCGCAGACCCGGCCCGAGTGGGGGCTGGCGGGCAACGCGGCTTTCATCATCGGGCCGCGCTGGCGTACGCTGGGCGCGGTACTCGAAGGCCGCAGCTTCCTGCACGACTACGAGGCGGCACGCGACACCGACGGCAGCGTGCTGGAGCTGCTGATGACCGCGCCCATGCTGGTCACGCACTGGATCAACTGGCAGTACCACGCCTCGACCTGCGAGCCGGCGCGCCTGGGCAGCGGCAACAAGGTGCTGCACAACGTGGTCGGTGGTACGCTGGGCGTGTTCGAGGGCAACGGCGGCGACCTGCGCATCGGCCTGTCGGAACAGTCGCTGCACGACGGCCAACGCTGGGTGCACGAGCCGCTGCGCCTGACGGTGGTGATCGACGCGCCGGCGCCGGCCATCGAGGCGGTGATCGGCAAACACGCGGTGGTGCGCCAGTTGCTGGACAATGGATGGCTGCACCTGTGGCGCTACGACGGTGATCAGCTCCTGCGCTACGCCTCAGGGCATTGGCAGGAACTGGAGACCGGATGTCGCGCTACCGAGGGCAAAGCATCGCCCTACTGACTCAACATGGCAAGGAGCGGGTGATCGCCCCCGCGCTCGAACCCGCGCTGGACTGCCGCGTGCAGCTCGTGACGGGCTATGACACCGACCAGCTCGGCACGTTTACGCGGGACAAGCCGCGTCCGGGCACGCAGCTGGAGGCGGCCCGGCGCAAGGCCCGCGTCGGCATGACGCTCTCGGGCTTGCCCGTCGGCTTGGCCAGCGAGGGCAGCTTCGCGGCCGATCCCTGGACCGGCATGTTCGCCTGGAACGTGGAGATGGTGGTACTGCTCGACGACCGGCTCGGTCTCGAGGTGGTGGGCATGGCCCAGGGCGCGGCGCGCAGCGCGCAGCTGCAGACGGCGGACTGGGCCGCGCTGGAGCAGTATGCGCAGCAGCAGGGCTTTCCCGAGCACCAGCTGGTGCTGCGGCCCGAGGGCCCGGACGATCCGCGCCTGGACAAGGGGCTGGCCGACTGGGCCGCGCTGCGCGCGAGCTTCGAGCGCTGCCGCGCCGAGGCGGCCAACGGCCAGGTCTATGCGGAGAACGATCTGCGCGCCCACGCCAATCCCACGCGCATGCAGCGCATCGCCGAGGCCACGCGCGATCTGCTGCAACGCCTGCAGACCGCCTGCCCCGCCTGCGATGCGCCGGGCTACGGCCTGGTCGGGCGCGAGCCCGGTCTGCCCTGCCGCGATTGCGGCAGCCCCACGCAGATCTACCGTGCCGAGGTGCTGCAGTGCCCGGCCTGCCAACACCGCGAGGTGCGGCCGCGCAGCGACCGGCAGTTTGCCGATGCAGCGCAGTGCGCGCACTGCAATCCCTGAGGGGCGCCGCGGCTGCACGTTAGACTGGCGGCCCCTTTGTGATCGGTCTGGCCACACCGCATGTCCCCACCTTCCTCACCATCGGCGTCCCGGCCCGCCACGCCCCCACCTCGTCGCGAGGGCATCGGGCGTCGCATCGCCATCGTCCTGAGCTGCGCGGCCTTGCTGGCCACCCTCTGGTGGCTGGTGGAGCGTCGCATCGCGCTCGAACGCCAGCAGGCGCTCGCGGTGTCCCTGCAGTCAAGTGCCCAGCTGGCGGCGGCCTATGAGCAGCAGGTCTACCGCACGCTCAAGGCGGCTGAACAGGTGGCCGCTTTCGTGCGTGAGCAGTACCTGCGTCAGGGCGCGCGCCTGCCGCTCAGTGCCTGGGTGGAGCAGGGCGTGATCCGCGAGGCCATGTTCAACATCATCAGCGTGGTGGACGAGCGCGGCGAGATCGTCAGCAGCAGCCAGGCGACGGGCCGCGTCAACTACGCCGACCGCG
>DNQP01000241.1 GCA_003500955.1 Curvibacter sp.
GCGCGCTCGACACCAAGACCAGCGAGGACATCATGCGCCTGCTGACCGATCTCAACGCGCGCGGCATGACGGTGGTGATCGTCACGCACGAGGCCGATATCGCGGCCTGGGCGCGCCGGCGCCTGGTCTTCCGCGACGGACAGATCGTGGAGGACGTGCGCCAGCCCGGGCACCCAGGGGGTCAGATCCCGATTCAGGACGCACCCCTTTCCGGAGCGACACACGCTGCGACGACATCGGGCTCTGACCCCCGCTCGCAGCCGGAGAAGATGGCATGAGCTGGCTCGCCGCCCTGCGCACGGCCTGGCGCGCGCTGGCTGCCAACACGTTGCGCAGCATCCTGACCATGCTGGGCATCATCATCGGCGTGGCCGCGGTGATCACCATGATCGCCGTGGGCAATGGCGCGACCGAACGCGTGCAGGAGCAGATGAAGGGCCTGGGCTCCAACGTGATGCTGGTGCTGCCGGGCAGCCTGAGTGCCGCGGGCGTGCGGCAGGCGGCGCAGACGCGCTCGCGCTTCACCGAGGAAGACGCCGAGGCCATCGCCGTGGAGATCCCCGAGGTGCAGGCCGTGGCGCCGTCCTCGCGCACCACAGCGCAGGCCGTGGCGCAGAACGCCAACTGGAACACCAACATCTGGGGCACCACCAACGACTACCTGGAGGTGCGCGACTGGTCGCTGGAGAGCGGGCGCCTGTTCGAGCCGGCTGAGCAGTCCGGCTCGGCCAAGGTGGCCTGGCTGGGCCAGACCGTGGTGCGCGAACTCTTCGGCGACGAAGACCCGATCGACCAGGTGATCCGCGTGCGCGGCGTGCCCTTCACCGTGGTGGGCGTGCTGGCGCGCAAGGGCCAGAACAGCCTGGGCCAGGACCAGGACGACGTGGTCATCGTGCCCATGTCCACCTTCCGCAACCGCATCTGGAACGCGGGCGGCAACGTCAAGCGCATCTGGACCATCCACGTCAAGGTGCGCGAAGGCCAGAGCATGAAGGTGGCCGAGGACAGCGTGCGCGAGCTGCTGCGCCAGCGCCTGAAGGTGCCGCCGGGCGGCGACGACACCTTCAACGTGCGCAACCTTTCGGAGATCCTGCAGGCGCAGGAAGAGGCCAGCCGCATCATGACGCTGCTGCTGGCGGCGGTGGCCGGCATCAGCCTGATCATCGGTGGCATCGGCATCATGAACATCATGCTGGTCAGCGTGACCGAGCGCACGCGCGAGATCGGCCTGCGCATGGCCGTGGGCGCGCGCCCGCAGGACATCCTGGCGCAGTTCCTGATCGAGGCGGTGACGCTCTCGCTCTTCGGCGGCGCCATCGGTGTTCTGCTGGGCGGCTTCGCCACCTGGGGCGTGGGCGCGCTGGCCGGCTGGAACGTGAGCATGTCCGCCGGCGCCATCGTCCTCGCCGTGGGCTTCTCGGCCCTGGTCGGCGTGTTCTTCGGTTTCTATCCGGCGCGGCGGGCCTCGCACCTGCTGCCGATACAGGCGCTGCGCTACGAGTAGGCGCTGGCCCCACCCATGCAGCGACACGTGGGCACCGTTCTGCTGATCGTGGCTGCGGCCTATCTGCTGCTCAATGTCCTGCTGTTTTTCTTCCAGCGCTCGCTGATCTATTTTCCGCAGCCGCGCACGTCGATGCCGGGTACCGAGCTGATGCAGCTGCAGACCGAAGCCGGGCCGGTGCTGGTGACCGTGCGGCAACGCCCCGGGGCCCAGGCACTGATCTATTTCGGCGGCAATGCCGAGGATGTGAGCTGGAACCTGCCCACGCTGGCCGAGGCGTTTCCTGCGCACAGCCTCTACTTGCTGCATTACCGCAGCTACGGCGGCAGCGCGGGCCAGCCGACGGAAGCAGCGCTGTTTGCCGATGCGCTGGCGCTTTACGAGCGCGTGCGCCCGTCGCAACCCGAGATCACGGTTATCGGCCGTAGCCTGGGCAGCGGCGTGGCCGTGTACCTGGCGAGCCAGCGGCCCGTGCACCGGCTGGTGCTGGTCACGCCGTATGAGAGCCTGCGCGAGCTGGCGGCGCAGCGTTTCCCGGGCTTTCCGGTGCGCTGGCTGCTCAAGGACGGCTTCGAGTCCTGGCGCTACGCGGCGCAAGTCTCTGCCCCCACGCTGCTCATCGCCGCCGAGCGCGACGAGGTCATCCCCCTGGCCAGCACACAGGCCCTGCTCACGCACTTTCCTGCGGGGGTGGCGCGGCTGGTGACACTTCCTGGCCTGGACCACAACACGGTCTCGGACAGCCCGACCTATGTTCCATTGCTGAGGGGTCAGCGTTGAGCGGAGGCACGCGCCAGCGATAATCCGGCGTACTCACACCGGAGCTTCTGTGGATCTCACCCTGCTGATCAAGGCCGCCCTCATGGGCATCGTCGAAGGCCTGACCGAATTCCTGCCCATCTCCAGCACCGGCCACCTGATCCTGGCCGGCACGCTGCTGGGCTTTCATGACGAGAAGGCCAAGGTCTTCGACATTGCCATCCAGACCGGTGCCATCCTGGCCGTGATCCTGGTCTACTGGCAGAAGATCCGCGACACCGTGGTGGCGCTGCCCAGCGAGCGGCAGGCGCAGCGCTTCGCGCTCAATGTACTGATCGCCTTCTTCCCGGCCGTGGTGTTGGGCCTGCTGGCGGGCAAGGCCATCAAGGCGCATCTGTTCACGGCCGAGGTGGTGGCCACGACCTTCATCATCGGCGGCTTCATCATCCTCTGGGCCGAGAAGCGCCAGGCGCGCGCCGAGACCGCGCCGCGCATCCACGACGTGGACCAGATGGACTGGCGCGACGCGCTCAAGCTGGGCCTGGTGCAGTGCCTGGCCATGATCCCCGGCACCAGCCGCAGCGGCGCCACCATCATCGGCGGCATGCTGCTGGGCCTGTCGCGCAAGGCGGCCACCGATTTCTCCTTCTACCTGGCCATCCCCACCTTGATCGGCGCCGGCGCCTACAGCCTCTACAAGGAACGGGCGCTATTGTCGATGGCCGACCTGCCGATGTTCGGCGTGGGCCTGTTCTTCTCTTTCGTCAGCGCCTGGCTCTGCGTGCGCTGGCTGCTGCGCTTCATCTCCACGCACAGCTTCGTGGGCTTCGCCTGGTACCGCATCGTCTTCGGCCTCGTGGTGCTGGCCACGGCCTGGAGCGGGGTGGTGGACTGGCGGGGTTGAATGCCAGCTCCTGATTTGATAGCAATCGAAGCGAAAGGCAGACCATGAGCGAGTTTCATCAATTGAGCGCCGACAGCCTGGCCGGCAAACCCGTGGACCTGGGGCAGTACAAGGACAAGGTGGTGCTGGTCGTGAACACGGCCAGCCATTGCGGTTTCACGCCGCAGTACAAGGGCCTGGAGGCGCTGTACCAGAAGTACAAGGACCAGGGCCTGGTGATCCTGGGCTTTCCTTGCAACCAGTTCGGCGGCCAGGAGCCGGGCGGGGCCGAGCAGATCGCGCAGACCTGCCAGATCAACTACGGCGTGACCTTCCCCATGTTCGCCAAGGTGGAGGTCAATGGGCCGCAGACCCATCCGGTCTTCCAGTGGCTCAAGGCCCGGCTGCCCGGCTGGTTCGGCGCCAAGGTGCGCTGGAATTTCACCAAGTTCCTCGTCGGGCGCGACGGCCAGCCGATCAAGCGCTTCGCACCGGTGACCAAGCCCGAGCGCATCGAGTCGGCGGTGCGTGCCGCGCTGGGCCTGCGCTAGCCGCTAGCCCGCGGCCTTGAGCTCGCGCACGCGCTGCAGGTTGAGCAGCGCCGCCTCGATGGCCGCGGCCGTGGCCAGGGGCTGTTCCATGGGGAAAAGGTGCGAGCCGTCGAGCATCATGATGCGGCCCTTGGTGACCTTCTCGGTCATGGCCATGCCCACCTGCTTCATCTCTGCCGAGTGACGCCCACCGATGAAGGCGGCCGGGCACTTGAGCGGATGGCGCTTGAGCAGGCTCTCTAGGTGGTGCGGGATGGTGTTGTAGATCGCGGTCTCGACCTCGCGTGTGAAGCTCAGCACGCGCTTGCCATCCTCGTCGTGCATGCCATGCTCCACATAGTCGCGCAGCACCTGCTCGTCCCAGTGCACGAAGGCCTTCTTGTGGCGCAGGTGCGCGTAGGCGGCCTCGGCGTCGGGCCAGCTGTTGCGGCGCCCCTTGCTGACGGCGCCCGGTGAAACCGCACCGATGAGCTGCGTGCGTTTGGCCACCTTGACGCTGGCCGCACGCCAGCCGCCGAGGATGGGCGAATCGATCAGCAGCACGCCGCAGGCCAGTTCCGGGTGGCGCGCGGCGGCCATGAGGCTGAGGAAACCACCGAGCGAATGGCCGACAAGGAAGGCCTGCTCGCCCGTCTTCTGCTGTTCGGCCGCGGCGAAATCGGCCAGCTGCTGCACCAGGTGCGGCCAGTTGCTCGTCACGGGGTAGCGCTCGTCGTGGCCGAACTTCTCGATCGCCTTGACCTTGAAGCCGCGCCGGCGCAGCTCGGTGAAGAGTTTGCGGTAGGTACTGGCCGGGAAACTGTTGCCGTGCGAGAAGATGATGGGGGGCAGGGGACTCGTCATAGGGATCAGGATTTTGCCGCCAGTTTCTTGAGCGCGTACAGCGCGTCGAGCGCATCGCGCGGGCTCAGCGCATCGGGGTCGATCTCGGACAGGCGGGCTTCCACCGCGCTGGGCCCGGCGGATTCCACCACTGGCGGCGGCGCGAACAGGTCCACCTGGGCCTGGGTCTGGCTGGCGCTGTCTTCGAGCGCCTCCAGCGCATGGCGCGCCTGGTTGACCACGGCGGCGGGCATGCCGGCCAGGCGTGCGACCTGGATGCCGTAGCTGCGGCTGGCCGGCCCGGGCTGGATCTCGTGCAGGAAGACGATGTCGTGGCCCGATTCGGTGGCGCTGACGTGCACGTTGACGGCACCATGGTGCTTGGCCGGAAACTCCGTCAGTTCGAAGTAATGCGTGGCGAACAGCGTGTAGGCCTGGGTCTTGTCGTGCAGCTGGGTGGCGATGGCGCCGGCCAGGGCCAGGCCGTCGAAGGTGGAGGTGCCTCGGCCGATCTCGTCCATCAGCACCAGGGACTGCGGCGTGGCGGCATGCAGGATTTGCGCGGCCTCGGTCATCTCCAGCATGAAGGTGGATTGCGCGTTGGCCAGGTCGTCGGCTGCGCCGATGCGGGTGTGGATGGCGTCGATGGGGCCGAGGCGGCAGGCGCTGGCCGGCAAATAGGAGCCCATGGAGGCCAGCAGCACGATGAGGGCCACCTGACGCATGTACGTTGATTTACCGCCCATGTTCGGGCCGGTGATGATCTGCATGCGCTGCTTCACACCCAGGCGGGTGTCGTTGGCGATGAAAGCGCGGCTACCGGAGGGCCCTCCTTGCCCGCTGCTCTCTGCCAGGCGGGCCTGCACCACGGGATGGCGGCCGGCCGTGATCTCGATGCAGGGCTCCGAAGCAAAGACCGGGGCGCACCAGTCCAGCGTGAGCGAGCGTTCGGTCAGCGTGCACAGCACATCGAGCGTGGCCAGGGCACGTGCCGTGCGCGTCAGGGCCGGGATGTGCGGCTCGAGCTGATCGAGCAGCCGTTCGTAGAGCCACTTCTCGCGCGCCAGTGCACGCTCCTGCGCCGACAGGGCCTTGTCCTCGAAGGCCTTGAGCTCGGGGGTGATGAAACGCTCGGCGTTCTTCAGCGTCTGGCGGCGGCGGTAGTCCTCGGGCACGCGGTCCAGGTTGCTGGAGGTGACCTCGATGTAGAAGCCGTGCACCTTGTTGTACTGCACACGCAGGTTGGCGATGCCGCTGCGTGCGCGCTCGCGGCCCTCCAGTTCGAGCAGGAAACCGTCGCAGTTGTCCTGGATGGCCCGCAGCTCGTCGAGCTCGGCGTCGAAGCCGTGGTTGATCACGCCGCCGTCGCGCACCAGGGCCGCGGGCTCGGGCAGGATGGCGCGTGCCAGCAGCTCGGCGCAGCCTGCGGGCGGCAGCAGCTGCTGGGCAATCTGCGCCAGCAGGCCCGTCTGGCCGGCCATCACAGGCGCCAATTGCTCTGTTTTTTGTAGCGTCTGCTGCAGGGCCACGAGCTCGCGCGGGCGCACCTGGCGCAGCGCGATGCGCGCGGTGATGCGCTCCACATCGCTGCAGCCCTTGAGCTGTTCGCGCAGCTTCTGCCAGGGGCCGGCACGGAGTGCGGTGATGGCATCAAGCCGCTGCTGGGCCGGGCCGCGGTCGCGGGTGGGCTCCAGCAGCCAGCTCTTGAGCAGGCGGCTGCCCATGCCGGTCATGCAGGTGTCGAGCAGGGAGAACAGGGTGGGGCTGTCCTCGCCGCGCAGGGTCTGCACGAGTTCGAGGTTGCGGCGCGTGGTCTGCGGCAGGTCGATCAGCTGGTCGTTGCGCTGCACGCGCACGCCGTGCACATGGCTGAGCGCGCGGCCCTGGGTGTGCTCGGCATAGGCCAGCAAGGCGGCGGCGGCGGCGTGGGCCTGGGGCAGGTCCTGCGCGCCCCAGCTGGCCAGGCTGGCGGCCTTGAGCTGTTCCAGCAGCTTGCTCTGGCCCAGCGCGCTGTCGAACTGCCATTCGGGGCGCAGGGCGAGTGCGATGCCCGTGGCCTGCTTCAGGTCTTGCAGGCGTTGTTCGAAGACGGGTGTGCAGCCCGCGCTGTAGATCAGTTCGCCGGGCGCGATGCGCGCCAGCCATTCGGGCAGTTCGTCGGGGCTGCATTCGGCCAGGTTCACCTGGCCCTGGGTCACGCTGAGCCAGGCCAGGCCCACGGCATTGCGCGGGCCCTGGTGCACGGCCAGCAGCAGCGATTCACTCTTGTCGCTGAGCAGGGCGGAATCAGTCAGCGTGCCCGGCGTGACCACGCGCACCACCTTGCGCTCCACCGGCCCCTTGGACGCGGCCACGTCGCCCACCTGCTCGCAGATGGCCACCGACTCGCCGAGCTTGATGAGCCGGGCAAGGTAGGTCTCGACCGAATGGAAGGGCACGCCGGCCATGACCACGGGCTGGCCTGCGGACTGGCCGCGCTGGGTGAGCGTGATGTCGAGCAGGCGCGCGGCCTTTTCCGCGTCGGCATAGAACAGCTCGTAGAAGTCGCCCATGCGATAGAAGAGCAGCGTGTCGGGGTACCCGGCCTTGAGGCCGAGGTACTGCTGCATCATGGGCGTGTGGGAGGCGAGATCGGCCGCAGAAGACATAAGCCAACGAGTCTAAGGCAAGGCGCCATCGTCCTCAGCGGCCGCACGCAGCGCACGCGCCAGCACCTGGGCCGGCTGCACGCCGGGCAGCCAGTGCCGCCCGATGCGAAAGGCCGGCACCGCGCTCACGCCCTGGGCGCGCGCCAGGGCCAGCGCCTGCGCGTGCGCATCGCGGTAGCGTCCTTCGCGCAAGGCGGCTTCGAAATCCACCGCATCCAGGCCCAGTTGCCGGGCGATCTGCGTGAGCACCTCGACGCGCCCGATGTCCTGGTCTTGCTGGAAGAAGGCCCGCAGCACCCGGTCGTTGTAGTCGTGGCCGCGGCCGTGGGCGCGCGCGAACTGGTAGCCCTGCCAGGCCAGGGCCGTGTAGGGCTGGGGTGACACGGTGGGCAGCTTCAGGGTCACCCCGAAGCGTGCCGCCACCGGGTAGACCGACTGCGGCCAGACCGTCTGCAGGTAGCTGTCTTCGGGGCGCAGCGTGGGGGTGGGATGGGGGCGCAGCTCGAAGGGCATCCATTCGATGTCCACCGGCCCGCCGTAGGCCTGCACGGCCTCCAGCAAAGGCTGTTCCGCAATCATGCAGAACGGGCACACGAAATCAGACCAGACCTGGACCTTGATCAACTTGGGCACTCCTGGGGAATAAGAGGGCGCGCAGTGCCGCCGCCTTGTGCAAGGGGCTGGGCGTGTGGGGCGCTGGTTCAACGAGCCGACAGTCGGGCATACAACCAGCCCGCCAGCACCGCGCCCGCGGCCATGGCCAGCAGGCCGGGCAGGCCCCGGGTGGCGTCGATGAACACCGGCATGGGTGCGGCTGCATCCACCGCGCGCACCGCGGCCACCATGCCCACCCCGGCGGCTGCGGCCAGCAGGGTGCTGCGCCCGGTGGGCCACCAGCGGGCCAGGCCGCTGGCCACCGGCAGCGCGATCAACCAGCCCGTGGCCAGGATGCCGCCGTAGACCGGCGCAAAACCCAGCAGGTCCTGCCCCAGCACCCGCAGCCAGTCGGCGGCCGGTATGTTGACGCCCACGTCGACGAGCGCCCGCAGGTTCCAATAGGTTTGCACCACCGAGCCCCAGGCCGCTGCCAGCACCCAGGCCAGCAGCAACAGCCCTGCGCGCCGCGTCCAGCGGGGCCTTGGGGCATCATGGCGGGCATCGTTTGTCATGCGCGCCATTATGAAATACCTGTTCGCTCTGCTGCTGACGTTGCTCGCCACGGCCACACCGGCCCAGACCGCGGCCTATCGCATCGAGACCGTGGCCAGCGGACTGGATCACCCCTGGTCACTGGCGTTCCTGCCGGGGGGCGGCCTGCTGGTGACGGAGCGCGCGGGCCGCCTGCGTGTGATCGAGCCCGGGGCCGATGGCCGGCTGCAATTGCGCCCCGAGCCCGTGGCCGGGGTGCCGCCCGTGCTGGCGCTGGGGCAGGCCGGTCTGTTCGACATCCTGCTGGACCCGGACTACGCCAACAACCGTCGGTTGTTTCTTTCGTTCGCACACGGCACGCGCGAGGCCAACCACCTGCGCGTGGTCAGCGCCCGCTTCGACGGGCGCCAGCTGCAGGACTTGCGGCCCGTCTTCACGTCGCGGCCCGCCAAATCCAGCACGCAGCACTACGGTGGCCGCATGGCCTGGTTGTCCGACGGCAGCCTGCTCTTTGGCATGGGCGACGGCAACCTGGAGCGCACCGATGCCCAGCGCCTGCACACCCACCTGGGCAAGTTCCTGCGCATCCACCCCGACGGCCGCGTGCCCGCCGACAACCCCTTTGTGAACCGCGAGGGCGCCCTGCCCGAGATCTACAGCATCGGCCACCG
Source organism: Curvibacter sp. (assembly GCA_003500955.1). Classification (GTDB taxonomy): domain Bacteria; phylum Pseudomonadota; class Gammaproteobacteria; order Burkholderiales; family Burkholderiaceae_C; genus Hylemonella. The sequence goes on from DNQP01000241.1 coordinate 8,988, forward strand.
CAACCCGCAGGGCGTGGTGGCGGTGCAGGGTGTGCCCTATGCGCACGAACACGGCTCGCGTGGCGGCGACGAACTCAACCGCCTTGCGCCCGGCGCCAACTACGGCTGGCCCCTCACCACCGGCGGCGTGGACTACACCTATGCCCGCATCACCCCCTACCGCAGCCTGCCCGGCATCACCGATCCGCTCACCGAATGGACGCCCTCCATCGCGCCCGCTGGGCTGGCCTGGTACGACGGCACTCTCTTTCCCGCCTGGCGCGGCAGCTTTCTGGTGGCGGCGCTGGCCGAGCGCAGCGTGCGCCGGGTGCCGATGAGCAATGGTGCGCCCGGCCCGCAGGAGCTGCTGTTCAAGGAACTGGGCGACCGCCTGCGCGACGTGCGCGTTGGGCCGGATGGCGCGGTCTATCTGCTGACGGACAGCCCGCAGGGGCGGGTGTTGCGGGTAGTGCCGGCGGGGTCTTGAGAGGCTGGTGTTGCCATTCACATTCAATTGCCGCCGCCTGATGACCGCTCGCGCTGCCGACGGTTGCTCAAGATTCAGGCCGCAAACTGTCGCTCTATGACCCTTTTGGGGGATGTCGCCCTGTGCATCGGCTTTCTAGAATCTGCTCAGGACGGTGCGTAGTTTGACTGTTTCATTCATGCCTGTAAAAACATAAACAAGAATTGAGATTTCTTTGATACTAATAAGCCCTTAGGTTGGATCCAGTGAATGAGTTACAGCGCAGCCGCCGTTTCATCTCGCAGGTTTTAAGGTCTACATCGCGTCATGCCTTACAGGCACCACTGACATGACTATGAAAATTTCTTCTGCCATTCGTGAGAACGTAACATTTATTGCATCCATCACAAACATTGTTCTTACATTGCTGGTTGCATTTTTTGGCTACCTCATCAGCAGTGATATTCGAGATATTCAAGAGCACGCGGACCAAAGAGCAAAGGCAAAAGAAGTTCAGGAGTTCTGGGGTGAGATGCGTCTTGCGTCACAGAAACTAGACGAACAATCGAAGCACTTCGGCATATCTCTTGCAAAGTTCGCGACCGCTTCCGGTCAGCTACTAGACGAATATGACCGTATGTATCGAAACGGGCGTCTTGACAGCATTAACTCGGATCTCAAGTACCTCGCGGCATATGCCACCTATATTGGCGCATATGGTGAGGTATCAGCATCGGTCGCCACCGTTGGAAACGAGTATGCGTTTCTTCGTGTTCGTTACGCTGCAACAGCCGCTACTCATAGCGTTGCGGGATGGACTCAGTTTGCTTCACAAGATAAAGCTGTCTCAGATTGGATTACGGAAGTTCAGAGGCAGCTGAATACGATTGCTGATAGCATCAATTCCGTGGTCACCGAACGGAAAGATCCTGCTCCAATGGAGCGAGCTTTTAGTACGGCCTTTGCGCGCCTTGGCAGCTTTCTTGCGACGAAGCCTATTCCGTACGCCGGTGGCCTCGCTCAGTTTCTCGACGCCAATTTGAAAGCTCAGTCTAAGGTGGCTAATGGGCAATGAGGCGTAGTCTTTGAGTCGAGCAGACCTGCGCGAAAAGTCGCGTAGACCGCTCACTTTCGCGTTATGCATCCGGGAGAAGCTTTTGCTCTATTTGAAGATCCTTACTGCACTGTCACTATTCGGCTCGCTGGCTTGGGTGATCGTAGATCCTGGGTTTGAATCGGGCCTTGCCGTAGTAGGGTCTGCTTCGGCGGTGCTTGGTCTTTTCGTGACAGGTAGAAGGAGGCGGCCAGAATCCAGCCAAAAGCAGGTTGTATCAGGCAGGTCGATTGGTATTCAGGCCGGCGGCGACGTGAGTATTGGTAACACCAAGCGCAAAGACAATGCTTAAAGACCAGAATCAACAGGTGTCCGATTCCGGTACCGCCATACAAGCTGGCGGCAGCGTCACCCTCATCAACACCGGATTGAGCTACTCGGACGTTCGAGAAGTTGCTCTCGACGTGTTCAGAGCAAATTTTTTTGAACTTTCAGGAATAGCCAAGGACACTGCCAGGGCTCGTGCTGAACAGGTCACCGAGGAGTTCCTCTCGAAGCTCGAGAAGGAGAACCCGAACGGTCTAGGTAAGGCCAATGATCCCGATTTCCAGTACGCGCTGTTCACGGTGCAACGCGAGTATGCGCGGACGGGTGACAAAGACTTGGGTGACCTGTTGGTTGACTTACTCGTTGATAGAAGCAAACAAGAACAACGAGACATACTCCAGATTGTCCTCAACGAGTCCCTAAATACGGCGCCGAAGCTAACGGATAACCAACTGGCTGCACTTGCGATGGTTTTTCTGTTCAAGTACACGCAGAACTTCGGCGTAGGGAACCATGAGATGCTCGGGCAGTATCTCGATAAGCATGTGGCCCCTTTCGGACCCAAGCTACTTAAGAATATGGCGGGATATCAGCACCTTGAGTTTTGCGGGTGCGGTTCCATCGGCCTTGGAACAATGAATCTAGAGACAATACTTGGTAAGACCTATCAAGGCCAGTTCTTGAAGGGCTTCGATCCTAAAGAGATTTCGGAGCGCGATATCTCAATTGGGAATGATCCAAGATTCTTCATCCCCTGTTTGAACGATCGTTCTCGTACCCAGGTGCGTGCGAACAGCAAGGAGGGCTTGGAGAAGATGTTCGAATCTCTAAATGTGCTCGCAGATGATCGGAGCAAGATCCTGGCGCTTTTTGACTTAAACAAAATGAGTGACTCGGAGATCAAGACTAAGTGTATTGAGATTCGCCCTTACATGGCCGACGTGTTCGATACTTGGTCTGGCTCTGCCATAGCGCAATTCACGCTAACAAGCGTCGGAATTGCCATCGGTCACGCCAACATCAAACGGCTTGTTGGAGAGTTCGCCGACTTGTCGATATGGATCAACTGATGCAAAACAGGTCGGTCGAAAGAGGCTCGTTGTAGCAAGGGCTGCACAGCCACCGTCTAGCGTCACCCCAACCCCAACAACTTCGCCAGACTCTTCTCATCCCCCGGCGACACCAGCATCAGGTGTTCTTCCAGCTCGCGCAGGTGCTGGTCCATAAGTTTGACCGCGCCTTCGGCATCGCCCTTGGCGATGCAGTCCACGATGCGTTCGTGTTCGTCATGTTCACAGGCCGCGTTGCCCGGGGGCTGGTGCACGGCGACGATGAGGGAGCAGCGCGAAACGATTTCCTGCAGGTAGCGCTGCAGGATGGGGTTGCCTGAGAGTTCGGCCAGGCGCAGGTGGTAGGCGCTGGCCAGGCGGGCCCAGGCGGGCTGGTCAAAGCGGTGCATGGCCTCGTGCTCGGCGCGCAGCTGTTCGCGCAGACCCTTGAGGTCGCGCGCGGTGGCGCGTTCGGCCACCAGGCGCACGATGCTGGCTTCCAGCGCACGGCGGGCTTCGAAGATCTGGCGGGTTTCTTCACGCGTGGGCACGGCCACGATAGCGCCGCGGTTGGGGCGCAGCTGCACGATGTGGTCGTGCGCCAGCTTCTGCAGCACCTTGCGCACCACCGAGCGGCTCACCTTGAACAGTTCACACAGCGGCGCTTCCGGCAACTTGGTGCCGGGCTTGAGGCGCTGGCTCATCACGCTGTCGAAGACGGCGCGGTAGATGCGGGCCTCTACGTCGGTGCTGTCCGCGCTGTCGCCTTCGCCCGCCGTGTCGTCCACGGGCGGGGCGGGCGTGCGCTGGCGCGGCGGGGGCGCACGCCGGGCGGGGCGTGCGCTGCTGCTGGTCCTCGTGCTACTGGGCGGGGTCGATTTGGGCATGCAGTCTGCGTGCGAGTTGGATCAGGGCCAGGTCGCTGCCGGCCGGTCCCAGCAGCGAGACACCGAGTATGTCACCGCCCGTGGTGCGCACGGGCAGGCTGATCTGCGGCAGGCCACACAGGCCGGCGATGCAGGTGATGGCCATGGTGCGCAGGCGCACGGCGTCCACGTCGGCCGCTTGTGCGTTACGCAGCGGCGCCAGGCTGGCGGCCGAGGGCAGCAGCAGCAGGCCGTCCGTGCCCAGCAGACCATGCACGTGGGCGCGGATCTGCGCTTGCGTGGCACGCGCAGCGGCCGAGGCTTCGGTCGTGACCTGGCTCGCGGCCTTCCAGCGGCCGGCAATGGCCGGGCTGAAGACCGGTTGGGTCTGGGTGATCCAGTCGCCGTGCACCTGCCAGCCTTCAAAGGCGCCGGCCGTCACATAGGTCTGGCGCCAGGCGGCCAGGCCGGTGTCGCCCGCGATGCGCAGGCCTTCGGGCACGCAGGCCAGCTGGTGGGCCAGGGCGTCACGCGCGCGCTGCAGCGGGGTGGTGAAGATATCGTCGGCCAGTTCCCAGGCGTCCAGGGGCAGCAGCAGGCGGCGCGGGGCGTAGCTGCTGGCGGGCAGCAGCACGCGGCCCACGCGTTCAAACACCTCGGCATCCTTGGCCAGCCAGGTGGCGGTGTCGAAGCTGGGGTGCAGGGGCACGAGGCCGGCACTGGAGACCAGGCCGTGCGTGGTGCGCAGGCCCCAGAGGCCGCAATAGCTGGCGGGCACGCGGGTGGAGCCACCGGTGTCGGTGCCGAGCGCAAAGTCCACCAGGCCGGCGGTGACGGCGGCGGCCGAGCCGCTGGAGGAACCGCCTGTGACGCGCTCCGGGTAGCGCGTGTTGACCGGCGTGCCGTAGTGTGTGTTGTCGCCGTGCAGGCTGTAGGCCAGCTCGTCGGTCAGCACCTTGCCCATGAGCGTGGCGCCAGCCTGCAGCAGCTGTGCGACGACGGGGCTGTGCTGCGTGGGCACGGGGTGGGTGGCGAGCCAGCTGGGGTTGCCGGCACCCGTGGGGTGGCCTGCCACGTCGAACAGGTCCTTGGCCGCGAAGCTCAGGCCCGTCAGCGGGCCGCCGGCCTGGCCGGCGACGGTGAACTTGCCGTGCGGCACCCAGGCGCCGACGGTGTCCGTGATGGTAAAGGGCAGGGGGGCGTTCATGCGATGGCCTCGGGATTCTTTTGGGCGATGACGTCCATGTGCTGGCAGATGGCGCCGGGCGTGGCGAACCAGACCTCGCCGCGGTCCCGCGCGGCCGCGAGGTGCTGCAGGGCGCGGCGCAGGTGGCGCAGGCGGTAGGGCTGGCCCACGAGGTAGGGATGGAGTGCGATGCCCATGACCAGCGGTTGCTGGCGCGACTGTTCGAGCATCTCGTCGAAGTTGTCGACGATCATCTGCGCGAAGTCCTTGCCGTCCATCTGGCGGCCCACGATCATGGGGATGTCGTTGAGCTCCTGCGGGTAGGGGATGGACCACAGGCCCGAGCCCTTGCGCGTCTTCATGCGCACGGGCTGGTCGTCGTGGCACCAGTTGAGCGTGTAGCGGTAGCCGGTTTCGGCCAGCAGGTCGGGGGTGAGCTTGCTCTCGCTGATCCAGGGCGAGAGCCAGCCCGCGGGCGCCGTTCCGCTGCGCGCACGCATGCGGTCGCGGCAGAGCACGAGCAGCTCGCGCTCGGCCTCTTCGTCGAGCACGCCCTGGCGTTCGGCATTGCTGTGGCCGTGACCCACGAGCTCGTCGCCACGCGCGGCGCAGGCGGCCACGAGTTCGGGGCAGTGGTCGTAGAGCGCGGTGTTGATCAGCGCGGCCGCGGGCAGCTTGAGCTGGTCGAACAGCTCCAGGCAGCGCCAGGCACCGACACGGTTGCCGTATTCGCGCCAGGAGTAGTTGAGCACGTCGGGCTGGGGCGAGGCCGGGCCGATCATGGCGCCCAGGCCTTCACCAAAGGCGAAGTGCTCGATGTTGAGCGCCAGGTAGACGGCCAGGCGCGCGCCGCCGGGCCAGTGGTAGTCCGCGCGCTGCGTGATGGCGCGGTAAGGGAAGCGCCCGTGGTCGGGCAGCAGGCCAGGGTAGATGGCGGGCATGGTGCTGTACCTCACAGTGTTGCCAGACCGGCGCGCACCAGCAGCCATTCGGCGCTGTCGTTCCAGACGTCCATCTGCGTGATCAGGCCCTGCTTCACGACGTAGCGGTCCACGTAGCGGTTGCCTTCGAAGGGCGTGCCGTCGGGCCAGGTGCCGTAGAGCGTGCCGCGGCTGTAGACGATGGTTTCCTCGTCGGTACCGCCGGCCACGGTCTCGGTGGCATCGATCTTCTTCTTGACCCACTGGTAGCGCGTGGCGTTGAAGGCCGCGCATTCGGCCGGGGCCTTCATGGCACGGCCGCCGGTGAAGCGGATCTGCAGGCCGGGCGCCACGTACTGGCTGGCCGCGGCCGGGTCCGGGATCATCAGCAGGCGCAGGTACTCATCGACGATGGCGCCGGGGCTCATCTTGGTGCTGGACATCTTCAGTTCCTCTCGTTTCTTCCCTGTTTTGGTGCGACGTGCACCAGGCGGGGCCGCCAGGGGCGTTCCATCCAAGTGCGTGCAAAGAATGTGCCATCTTGTCAACAATCTGAATATCATAATGAAGACAAAGAAATAGCCACCGTGGCGACACTGGCACGGCCCTTGCATGGCAGTAGGGGCCCGCGGGCTCGCCCGCATCCATCCCCCCTCACGGGAGTCCTGCCATGACCCGTTCTTCCTTCTCCTTCGGTCGCCGTACCCTGCTCGCCGCCGGCCTGGCGCTGGCCGCTGCCACGCCGGTGCTGGCCAATGAACCCATCAAGATCGGCCTGGTCACTGCGCTTTCGGGCCAGTCGGCCCTGGCCGGTGAGGCCATCACGCGCGGCATGCAGATCGCCATCGACGAGATCAATGCCAAGGGCGGCCTGCTCGGCGGCCGCAAGCTGGAGCTGGTGCGCCGTGACGACGAGGCCAACCCCGCCAAGGGAGTGGTGGCCGCGCGCGAGCTGATCTACCGCGAGAAGGTGGCCGTGGTCTTTGGCGGCCTGGACACGCCGGTGTCCATGGCCATCGTGCCGCTGATGAACCAGGAGAAGGTGCCTTTCATGGGCCCCTGGGCCGCAGGCACGGGCATCACCCAGAACGGCGCCAATCCCAACTTTGCCTTCCGTGTCTCGGCCGTGGACGAGATCGTCGACGTGGGCATGCTGGCCTATGCGCAGAAGACCTTCAAGACCGCCAAGCCTGGCCTGATCCTCGTCAACAACCCCTGGGGCGAGAGCAACGAGAAGGGCCTGAAGGCGGCGATGGCCGCCAAGGGCGTGACGCCCGCGGGCGTGGAGAAGTTCGAGGCCAACGACGTGGACATGGTGCCGCAGCTCACGCGCCTGAAGGCCGCGGGTGCCGACACGCTGTTCATGGTGGGCAACGTGGGCCCCTCGGCCCAGGTGGTCAAGTCGCTCGAGCGCATGGGCTGGAAGGTGCCGGTGGTGTCGCACTGGGGTCCGGCGGGTGGCCGCTTCACCGAGCTGGCCGGTGCCATGGCCAAGGACGTGCACTTCGTGCAGACCTACAGCTTCTTCGGCAAGCAGTCGCCCGTGGGTGAGCGCGTGATCAAGGCCATGATGGCCAAGTACCCCAACGTCAAGGGCCCGGGCGACATCACGCCGGCCGTGGGCGTGGCCAATGCCTACGACGGCATGCACCTGGCGGCCCTGGCCATCCAGGCCGCCGGTTCGACCAAGGGCGACGATATCCGCCAGGGTTTCTACAAGATTGAGAAGTTCGAAGGCTTGATCAAGACTTACGTCAAGCCCTTCACGCCGACCGTGCACGACGCCGTGCAGGCCAACGACTACGTCTGGGCGCAGTTCGTCGACAACAGGATCGTACCGGTGGGTTTGAACTGATCAGCTGAGCACGGACAAGAGGAGACGCAACGATGCTGGTGTTATCCGCGCTGGTCAGCGGCCTGGGCCTGGGCAGCATGTACGGGCTCATGGCCCTGGGCTTCTACGTGACCTATGCCGTGAGCGGCACGGTCAACTTTGCCCAGGGCAGCTCCATGATGCTGGGCGCGGTGCTCACCTACACCTTTGCGCAGACCCTGGGCTGGCCGGGCTACGCAGCGGTGCTGCTGGCCCTGGCCTTGTGTGCGGCCTACGGCCTGCTGGTGGAAGCCCTGGCCGTGCGTCCCTTCGTGAACCGAGGGTCCGACGCCTGGCTCATGGCCACGGTGGCGCTGGGCATCGTGCTCGACAACGTGGTCATGGCCACGTATGGCAAGGAGCCGCGCAGCCTGCCCTCGCCGCTGGCGCAGTCGCCGCTGGAAGTGGGTGGCCTGGGCCTGGGCGTGTACCCGCTGCAGCTGCTGATCCCCGTCGTGGGGCTGGCGCTGGCGGCGGTGCTGCACTCTATGTCGCGCCGCACGCGCTGGGGCACGGCCATGCTGGCCGTGGTGCAGAACCGCGCGGCCGCGCGCCTTATGGGCATCCCGATCCGCCGCGCGGTGGCGCTGGCCTTCGCGCTCTCCGCCTTGTTCGCGGGTATTGCCGGCGTGCTGATTGCGCCGCTGATGAATGTGCACTCGGACATGGGTACGCTGTTCGGCCTCAAGGCCTTTGCGGTGGCCATCCTCGGCGGCATCACCAGCGCCTGGGGCGTGATGATCGCCGGCCTGATCTTCGGCCTGGTCGAGGCCACCATCACCTCGACCCTGGGCTCGGGCTACACGCAGATCCTGACCTTCGCGCTGGTGATCGCGGCGCTGGCGTGGCGGCCCAACGGCCTGTTCGGCCGCGCAGAGGTGAAGAAGGTATGAGCGCGCAGAACAAGAAGAGCGCCCTGCTGGTCCTGGGTTCGCCGCTGCAGATTCTGGCCTGCATGCTGGTGCTGGGCCTGGGCGCCAGCTTGGCGCTCACGCTCAACGGCTACTGGGTCTTCGTGTTGGCCCAGGTGGCCCTGCTGGCCATCGTGGGGGTGGGCCTCAATGTGCTGATCGGCCTCACGGGCCAGATGTCGTTTGGCCATGTGGGCTTCTACGCCATCGGCGCCTACACCGTGGCCACTCTCACGACCAAGGCGGGCATCAGCTTCTGGCTGGCCTGGCCCATCGCGGCCGTGCTGGGCGCGGCCTGCGGTGCGCTGCTGGCGCTGCCCGCGCTGCGCGTGAAGGGGCCGTATCTGGCGATGATCACCATCGCCTTCGGCTTCATCGTCGAGCACAGCATCGTCGAAGCCGGTGCGCTGACGGGCGGGCAGAACGGCATCATGGGCATTGCCGGCCCGGCGCTGGGCGGTCTGGCCCAGGGCGAGCGTGCCATGGCCTTGCTGGCGATTGCGGCGGCTGGTGTGGCGCTGGCGGTCTATGCCTGGCTGTCGCGCGGCACCTGGGGCGCGGCCATGCGCGCGGTGCGTGATGCCGAGACCGCGTCTGAATCCATCGGTCTGAACCCGCTGGCGATCAAGACCGTGGCCTTTGCGGTCTCTGCGCTGTGCGCAGCGGCGGCGGGCGCGCTGTTCGCGCCGCTCTCGGGCTTTGTCACGCCGCACACCTTCGGCTTCATCCAGTCCATCCTCTTCGTGCTGGTCGTCATGCTCGGCGGCGCGGGTTCGGTGGCCGGCCCGCTGGTGGGCGCCATCATCGTGGGCCTGCTGCCCGAGCTGCTGGCCGGCATGGAGGAATACCGTCTGCTCTTCTTCGGCGTGCTGCTGCTGGTGGTGCTCTGGGCCGCGCCCGATGGCGTGGCCGGTCTGGTGCGGCGCCTCAAGTCGCGTTGGTGGCCCGCGGCGTCGGCCACTTCGGTGGCTGCACATGAAGGCACGCTGAGCCTGCCTGCACGCACCCGCCAGCCGCTCGCGGCCCAGGGCCTGACCATGCAGTTCGGCGGCGTGCGCGCCGTGTCGGATCTGCACTTCAGTGCGCCGGCCGCGGCCGTGACCAGCCTGATCGGCCCCAATGGGGCGGGCAAGTCCACGGCGCTGAATATGCTCGGCGGCTTCTACCTGCCCACGGCTGGCGCCTTCGCGCTGGGCGATGCGGCGCTGACCGGGCAGAGCGCCATGCAGATCGCGCGCCGTGGTGTGGCGCGCACCTACCAGACCTCGCAACTCTTCGGCAGCTTGAGCGTGCTCGACAACGTGGTGCTGGCCATGCACCGCGGTCGCCTGGGTCCGCTGCTGGGCGCGGCCGGTCGCCTGGACCCGGCGCTGACCCAGCGCGCCCGTGAGCTGATCCGCTGGTGCGGTTACACGGGCCACCCGGACACGCTGGCGGCCGATCTGCCGCATGTGGACCGGCGCCTGGTGGAGATTGCGCGGGCGCTGGCGAGTGACCCCGAGGCCCTGCTGCTCGACGAGCCCGCGGCCGGCCTCTCGCGTGAAGACAAGGAGCGCCTGGGCACACTGCTGCGCCGCATTGCCGACGCGGGCGTGACCGTGCTGCTGGTGGAACACGACATGACGCTGGTGATGGGCATCAGCGACCAGGTGGTGGTGCTCGACGCGGGCGTGCGCCTGGCCGTGGGCACACCGGCCGAGGTGCAGGCCAACCCGGCGGTGCAGCAGGCTTACCTGGGCGAATCGCTCGAAGGCGGCAGCGCACGCACGACCGACACCAGCGCGCAGCCCGAGATGCTGGGCGTGGGCAAGCTCGTGGCGGGTTACGGCGCCGAGCCCGTGCTGCACGGCATCGATCTGCAGGTGCGCCAGGGCGAGGTGGTGGCTTTGCTCGGTGCCAATGGCGCGGGCAAGTCCACGCTGATGAAGGCGCTCGCGGGCCTGCACCGGCCGGTGCAGGGTGGCATCCACCTCGAAGGTCGTGAGCTCAAGAACCTGGGCGCCGAGCAGGTGGTGGCCCAGGGTGTGGTGCTGGTGCCCGAGGGGCGCCAGGTCTTCCCCGAATTGAGTGTGCTCGACAACATCCGCCTCGGGGCCTTCCTGCAGCCCGCGGACCGCGAGGCGCGCGTGGAGGAACAGCTGCAGCGCTTCCCGCGCCTGCGTGAGCGCCTGCACCAGCGGGCGGGCCTGCTGTCGGGCGGTGAACAGCAGATGCTGGCGATTGCCCGCGCGCTGATGTCGCGCCCGCGCATCCTGCTGCTGGACGAACCTTCGCTGGGCCTGGCGCCCAAGATCATTGCCGAACTCTTTGCCGCGCTGGACCAGCTGCGCAAGGAAGGCATGACCTTGCTGCTGGTGGACCAGATGGCTGGCCTGGCCCTGGCCCTGGCCGACCGCGCCTATGTGATCGAGGGCGGGCGCATCGTGGCCCAGGGCACGGCGGCGCAGATCGCGGCCGACGGCGCGCTGGCCCAGGCCTATCTGGGCGAGCAGGCGACATCGGTCAAACTCGCGGCATGAACAAGGACACCGTCATGGACATCAATCTGCCCGAGGTGCTGGCCGAAGTGCAGGCCGCCTTTGCCCGCTACGAGGACGCGCTGGTGCACAACAAGGTCGAGGTGCTCGACGAGCTGTTCTGGGACAGCCCGCACACCCTGCGCTACGGCGCGACCGAGAACCTCTATGGCTACAAAGCGATCCAGGACTTTCGCGCCGGCCGTCCCTCGGCGGGGCTGATGCGCGAGATCTACAACACCGTGATCACGAGCTACGGCCGCGATTTCGCGACCGCCAACACCGAGTTCCGCCGCGCGGGCAGCACGGCCACGGGGCGCCAGAGCCAGACCTGGATGCGCACGCCGGCGGGCTGGCGCGTGGTGGCCGCGCACGTGAGCCTGCTGGCCGCACCTGCGCGCTGAGGTTCAGGCGGTGCCGGCGAGCACCGCCAGCGCCAGCACGGCGCCGCTGCTCAGGCGCAGGCGCAGCGGCAGGTACCAGTGGGGCAGGGGCTGGACGCGGCCCAGGCGCCGATCCTGCAGATAGTGCGCGGCATAGGCCAGGATCAGCAGGACCGCGGCCATGGCCGTGCCCGTGCGCGAGTCGCTGCCCAGCAGCGGCAGCACACCGGGCAGCAGCAGGGCCAACCAGCCCAGCAGGGCCGGTACCACGCTCCAGGTGTAGAGCCTGGGGGCGTTCGCGGCGGGGGCGCTCATGGCGAAACCCCAGTGCAGGGCGCCGACGAAGCTCAGGATGATGGCGGCGTAGCCCAGCAGCATGGCCTGCCAGAGCGCGTGGCCCTTGGGCAGGAGCAGCAGGCCGAGCGCGCCCACGACAAAGGGCAGCAGGCCACCGTAGCCCAGCAGGGCGACCACACGCGGCGGCTGTTTCATGGCTGGCTCGGCTGGCGCAGGTATTCGTGTGCGCGCAGCTGTTCGAGGGTGACGTAGTCCAGCGCGCGGGCGTGCGTGCACTCCAGCACCACGGGCGGCGCGACGCCGGCCTCGAAGGCCTCTTTCCAGCGCAGCGCGCACAGGCACCAGCGGTCGCCGGCCTTGAGGCCCGGGAAGCGATGCTCGGGCCGGGGCATGAAGAGGTCGTTGCCGCGGGTCAGGGAGAACTCGAGGAAGGCCTGCGTGACGCGGGCGCAGATCACGTGGGAGCCGCTGTCCTGTGCGTCGGTGTTGCAGCAGCCGTCGCGATAGTAGCCGGTCAGCGGGTCGTAGGAGCAGGGCACAAGCGGCGTGCCCAGGACGTTCTTCGCAGTCATGGTCTGAAGCAAGGTTAGGGGGAGCGGCTGTGAGGATAGTCCAAAAGCGCGGCCTTGCCCGCGCCGTGGTCTTGCAGCAGCTCGGCGGCCCGGCGCCGCCCACGGGTGGCCCGGGTCCACCACTGCGAGAAGGAGTCGCAGCGCCGCGGCTCGGGGGCGAACAGGGGCACGGGCTCGCGCAGCTGCGCCACGCGCCCCAGCCAGGGCGGCAGATGGGGCTCGGCCCAGGCCTGCACCTGCTGTGCGCCGGCCAGCAGGGTGTGCAGTGTCTGTGCATCGGCCAGGCAGCGCCAGGGCGTGAGCTCGGCCATGCTGGCGTCGACGAAGTGCCAGCGCGCGGCGGACCAGCGGTGCTGGCGATGGAAGTCGGCCGGGTAGACGCCCAGCAGCACGGTGTCGGTCGGCAGATCGGCGGGCGGCAGCGACAGCGACCAGGGGTGGATGAGCCAGACGCTGCGGCCCCGCAGCGCGGCGGGCTCGGGTGGGCTGAAGGCCAGCGTGGGGGGCGGCGCGCTGTGCAGGGCGGGTTCGGGCGTTCCGATTGGAGCGGGGCCATGGGGGCGGAGCGACCAGCTGGCGTCTTGCGCCCAGGCGGTCAATTGTTCGTAGCTGGTGGCTATGGCGCTGCCCGCGCAATGCCAGGCGGGCGGCGCATAACGCGCCACGTTCTCGGCGTTGAAGAGATAGGGTTTGCTGCTGCCGGTGCCGGCGATCCATTGCCAGCTCAGGTGGTTGCTCGCGAGGTCGCCGTCGAGCAGATGCGCGTAGAGCCAGTCGGCGCCGGCGCGCCAGTGCACCTTGCGCAGGTGCACCACATAGCTGGCCAGCCACATGCGCGCGTGGTTGTGCAGCGTGCCCGTGGCGTAGAGCGTGCGCACGGCCTGGTCGATCACGGGCAGGCCGGTGCGGGCCTCGCGGATATCGGCCGGCAGCTCGGGCGCGTAGGCGGCCTCGGGCAATACGCCCGCGTGGAGTGAGTCAAAAATGCCCTCGCCGCGATGCGCCCAGACATGGCGGAAGTAGGCGCGCCAGCCGAGCTCGAAGACCAGCTTGTGCTGTACCGGCAGATCCTCGCGGGCCAGGACCGCTTCCAGCACCTCGGGCAAGGTGAGCAGGCCGTGGGTGAGATAGGGCGAGAGGCCGGTGACCGCGCCTTCGAGGTGGTTGCGCGTGCGCGCGTAGTCGGGCGGGCGCACGGCGGCCAGCCGGGCGCGGGCGGCGGCCTGACCCGCGACGGTGCTCATGCCAGCGTGCCCACGGCACCGCTGCGGATGGCGGCGGCGCGCGCGCGGATGGCGCTGCGCTCGGCGTCATCGAGCCGCGCCAGGTTCTTGACCTGCAGGGCGATGCGCGGGTTGCGGGCCAGCATGGCCTCGTGGCGCAGCAGGAAGTCCCAGTAGAGCGTGGTGATGGGGCAGGCGGTGTCGCCCGTGCGCAGGGCGGGGTCGTAACGGCAGCCCTTGCATAGCGGGCTCATGCGTTCGATGTACTTGCCGCTGGCGATGTAGGGCTTGCTGGCCATGAGGCCGCCGTCGGCGTACTGGCTCATGCCCAGGGTGTTGGGCAGCTCC
>DNQP01000270.1 GCA_003500955.1 Curvibacter sp.
GGGCCAAGATCGGCGCCGGCACGGTGCTCAAGTCGCGCGTCACGGTCGGCGAGGACTGCGTGATCGGTGCACGCTGCATTCTGCACCCCGGCGTGGTCATCGGTGCCGACGGCTTCGGCTTTGCCAAGGATGGCGAGCGCTGGGAAAAGATCGAGCAGCTGGGTTCGGTGCGCATCGGCGACGACGTCGAAATCGGCGCCAACACCTGTATCGACCGCGGCGCGCTCAGCGATACCGTGATCGAAGACGGTGTCAAACTCGACAATCTGATCCAGATCGGCCACAACGTGCGCGTGGGCCGCAACACGGCCATGGCCGGCTGCGTGGGTGTGGCGGGCAGTGCCACCATCGGTGCCAACTGCACCATCGGCGGCAGTGCCGGCGTACTGGGCCATCTGACCATCGCCGACAACGTTCATGTGTCCTCGTTCTCGCTGGTCACGCGCTCGCTGACCAAGCCGGGCCACTACACCGGTTTCTACCCGCTGGACGACAATGCGGCCTGGGAAAAGAACGCCGCCACGCTCAAGCAGCTCGCCACCTTGCGTGAGCGCCTGCGCGGGCTGGAGAAGGAATTCAAGGAAAGCAAAAAATGACAACAATGGACATCCACAAGATCCTCAAGATGCTGCCGCATCGCTACCCCATCCTGCTCGTGGACCGCGTGCTGGAGGTCGAGAAGGGCAAGCGCATCAAGGCCATCAAGAACGTGACCATCAACGAGGACTTCTTCAACGGGCACTTCCCGCACCGCCCTGTGATGCCGGGCGTGCTCATGCTTGAAGCCCTGGCGCAGACGGCGGCCCTGCTGTCCTTCGAGACCCTGGGCGAAACGCCGGACGAGAACACGGTCTACTACTTTGCCGGTATCGATGGCGCGCGCTTCAAGCGGCCGGTGGAGCCTGGTGACCAGCTGATCCTGGAGGTGGAGCTGGAGCGCATGAAGGCCGGCATCTTCAAGTTCAAGGCCTGGGCCAGTGTGGGCAATGAGCGCGCGGTGGAAGCCGAGCTCATGTGCACCATGCGCAAGGTTGCCTGAGGACGGCCCGTGGCGCAGATCCATCCGACCGCTCTCGTCGATCCCCAGGCCGAGCTCGACAGCACGGTCGAGGTGGGTCCCTACACCCTGATCGGCCCTCATGTGAAGATCGAGGCCGGGACGCGCATCGCCTCGCATTGCGTGATCGAAGGCCACACCACCATCGGCCGCGACAACCGGGTCTTCCAGTTCGTTTCGCTCGGTTCGGACAACCAGGATCGCAAGTACAAGGGCGAGCCCTGCGAGCTCATCATCGGCGATCGCAACACGATCCGCGAGTACAGCACCTACCACATCGGCACGGTCCAGGGCGGTGGCCTGACCCGTCTGGGCAACGACAACTGGCTCATGGCCTACACCCACCTCGCGCACGATTGCCTGGTCGGTGACCACTGCATCTTCGCCAACAACGCCCAGCTCGCCGGCCATGTGGTGGTCGGGGACTGGGTCATTCTGGGCGGCTTCACGGTCGTACACCAGTTCGTGCGCATCGGTTCGCACAGCATGAGCGCCATGTGCTCCACCCTGTTTGGCGACTTGCCGCCCTTCGTGATGTGCCAGGGCCAGCCGGCCGAGGCGCGCTCCATGAACTTCGAGGGCCTGCGCCGCCGCGGCTTCACGCCAGAGCGCATCAGCGCCGTCAAGGCCATGCACAAGGCCTTGTACCGTGATGGCCTGACCATGGAGCAGTCGCAAGCCCAGATCGCCGCGCTGACCCAGCGCTACCCTGAGGCCGCGCCCGACGTGACCCTGATGATGGACTTCCTGTCCCAGACCACGCCGCAACGCGGCATCATCCGCTGATCGACCATGAGTTCACCCCGCGTGGCCTTGGTTGCCGGGGAGACCTCCGGTGACCTGCTGGCCGGTCTGTTGCTCGACGGCCTGAAGGCGCGCTGGCCCGAGGTTCAGACCCTGGGCATCGGCGGTGCGCAGATGGTGCGCCGTGGTTTCGAGGCCTGGTGGCCCAGCGACAAGCTGGCCGTGCGCGGCTATGTCGAGGTGCTGCGCCATTACCGCGAGATCGTGGGCATCCGCGAACAGCTCAAGCAGCGCCTGCTTCAGGACCGGCCCGATGTCTTCATCGGTGTGGATGCGCCCGATTTCAACCTGGATCTGGAGCGCGACCTCAAGGCCGCCGGCGTGAAGACGGCACATTTCGTGTGCCCCTCGATCTGGGCCTGGCGTCCCGAACGCGTGCACAAGATCATGGCCAGTGTGGACCATGTGCTCTGCATCTTTCCTTTCGAGGTCGAGCTGCTGGCCCGCCATGGCATCGCCGCCACCTACGTCGGTCATCCCTTGGCCAACGTGATCCCCATGGCGCCGGACCGGGCCGCAGCACGTCGCGCACTCGGCCTGCCGCAGCAGGCACCCGTTGTCGCCATCCTGCCGGGAAGCCGCGGCTCGGAAGTCAAATACCTGGCCGAGCGTTTTTTTCAGGCCGCTGCGCTGATGCTGAGGCAGCGACCGGACGTGAAGTTCATCGTGCCGGCGATCCCGCGCTTGCGCTCGGCCATCGAACACGCGGCTCGCGCCGCTGGCATGCTGGAACACCTGCACATCGTCGACGGTCAGTCCCATGCGGTGCTGACTGCCTGTGACGTGACGCTGATCGCCAGCGGCACGGCCACGCTGGAGGCAGCGCTTTTCAAACGCCCCATGGTCATCGCCTACAACATGAACTGGCTGAGCTACCAGCTCATGAAGCGCAAGCACCTGCAGCCCTGGATCGGTCTGCCCAACATCCTGTGCCGCGAGTTCGTGGTGCCGGAACTGGTTCAGCAAGCCGCCACACCCGAGGCGCTGGCCGCGGCCACGCTGCAGTGGCTGGAGGAGCCCGGCCGTGTGGCAGCCCTCGAACAGACCTTCACTGCCTTGCACACCGAGCTGCAGCGTGATACCCCCAAGCTGTCCGCCGATGCGATCGCGCAAGTTCTTGCAGGCTGAGCAGGCCGCCCTGATGTGGGACACCCCTGGTCTGATCGCCGGGGTGGACGAGGCCGGGCGTGGCCCGCTGGCCGGGCCCGTGGTGGCTGCGGCCGTGATCCTCGATGACCTGAACCCGATCGCAGGCCTGGCAGATTCCAAGAAGCTCACGGCCCTGCGCCGCGAGAAGCTCTACGACGAGATCCGTGCCAAGGCCCTGTGCTGTTCCATTGCCGAGGCCAGCGTGGAGGAGATCGACACGCTCAACATCCTGCAGGCCACGATGCTGGCCATGCGCCGCGCCGTTGAGGGCCTGCGCCTCAAGCCTGCCAAGGTGCTGGTCGACGGCAACCGCCTGCCCGTGCTCGACGTGCTCGCCGAGGCCATCGTCAAGGGCGATGCCAAGGTGCCGGCCATCTCGGCCGCCTCCATCCTGGCCAAGGTGCACCGTGACCGCTGGTGCGCGGACTATGACCGAGAGTTCCCGCAGTACGGCTTTGCCGGTCACAAGGGCTATGGCACGGCCGAACACCTGGCTGCTCTGCGCCAGCACGGCGCCTGCCCGCAGCACCGCAAGAGCTTCGCGCCGGTGGCGGAGGTGCTGAAATGAGCGCGGCGCCGGGCCGTCCCAAGCGAGCGCAGGCCCCCTCGGGGGGCAGCGCCGTACACGCAGTGACAAGCGTGGGGGCTGTATGACATCGCCGCAGCGCATCACGGCCCGTGACAACCCCTTGCTCAAGGACTTGCGCAAGCTCAGCCAGGACGGCTCGGCCTACCGCAAGCTCGGGCGCTGCTGGGTCGAGGGCGACCACCTGGCCCGTGCAGCCCTGCAACGCGGTGTCAAGCCCGCCGTGGCCGTGCTGGCGGAATCGGCCTGGGCTGCGCTGGGCGGCGAGTTCGGCGCCGTGGCCCGTAAGACGGTGCTCTTGCCCGATGAACTGTTCGACGGCATCAGCGGCCTGGGCTCACCGGCCAAGCTGGGCCTGGTGCTCGATCTGCCGGTCGAGGCCGCGGTGCAGCTGGGAGTGGCCAGTGTCATTCTCGACCGTGTGCAGGACGCCGGCAATGTGGGCTCCATCCTGCGCAGCGCGGCGGCTTTCGGTTTCAGGCAGGTGATCGCGCTCAAGGGCACGGCCGCGCTCTGGTCGCCCAAGGTGCTGCGCGCCGGCATGGGCGCGCATTTCGCCCTGCATCTCGTCGAAAGCGTGGAGCCCGGTGCGCTGCAGGACCTGGGCCCGCCCCTGCTCGTGACCAGCTCGCACCAGGGCGAGTTGCTGCATGAGGCTAGCCTTCCCTGGCCCTGTGCCTGGGTGCTGGGACACGAAGGGCAGGGCGTAGGGCCAGAGCTCATGGCGCGCGCCGCGCTGTCGGTGCGCATCGCGCAGCCCGGCGGTGAGGAGTCGCTCAACGTGGCCGCGGCGGCGGCCATCTGCCTGCACGCCAGCGCTGCGGCGCGATGAGGTTGCCATCCCGAGCGCCGAGGGTAATCCCTCATCAGCTATAATCTCCGACTGTTCAGAAATCCAGCCGCCCCAGCGCATTTCCGTCCGAACAATCCCTCTCAAAAGCAGCAGCCAGGACCCGTTTCCTGTGGAATGCGTGGGCGCGCCCGTAACCAACGGAGTACCCAGTGCTTTTGTCTCTCCAGGGAAGCCACCCTCACGCCATCCTGGCGCTCGCAGACGGCACGGTCTTTCTCGGCAATTCCATCGGTGCCACCGGCACCACGGTCGGCGAAGTGGTGTTCAACACCGCCATCACCGGCTACCAGGAAATCCTCACTGATCCGAGCTACTGCCGGCAGATCGTGACCCTCACGTATCCGCACATCGGCAACTACGGCATCAACGCCGAGGACATCGAAGCCGACAAGGTCCATGCCGCCGGTCTCATCATCAAGGACCTGCCCCTGCTGGCTTCCAACTTTCGCAGCACCGAGACGCTCACGCAGTACCTCGTGCGCGAGAAGACCGTGGCGATTGCCAACATCGACACCCGCAAGCTCACGCGCCTGCTGCGCAGCAAGGGCGCGCAGAACGGCGCCATCGTCGCGCTCCAGGCCGGTGAGGCCGTGAGCCAGGCGCGGATCGACGAAGCCCTGGCCGCGGCCAAGGCCGCGCCCAGCATGAAGGGCCTGGACCTGGCCCAGGTCGTCACGACCAGCAAGACCTACGCCTGGGACCAGACCGAATGGGCGCTGGGTACGGGCTACGGCAAGCAGACCGCCCCGCGCTTCCACGTCGTCGCCTACGACTACGGCGTCAAGAAGAACATCCTGCGCATGCTGGCGCAGCGAGGCTGCAAGCTCACCGTGGTGCCCGCCAAGACGCCCGCCAAGGACGTGCTGGCCCTCCAGCCCGATGGCGTGTTCCTCTCCAACGGCCCCGGCGACCCGGAGCCCTGCGACTACGCGATCGCCGCCACGCGCGAAATCATCGAGGCCGGCATCCCCACCTTCGGCATCTGCCTGGGGCACCAGATCATGGCCCTGGCCTCGGGCGCCAAGACCTTCAAGATGCAGAACAGCCACCACGGCGCCAACCACCCGGTCAAGGACCTGGACAACGGCCGCGTGAGCATCACCAGCCAGAACCACGGTTTTGCCGTGGCCATGGACTCGCTGCCCGCCAATCTGCGCGCCACGCACGTCAGCCTGTTCGACGGCACGCTGCAGGGCCTGGCCCGCACCGACCAGCCGGCCTTCTGCTTCCAGGGCCACCCGGAAGCCTCGCCCGGCCCGCACGATATCGCCTACCTGTTCGACCGCTTCACGGCGCTGATGGAGAAGAAGTAAATGCCCAAGCGTTCAGACATCCAAAGCATCCTGATCATCGGCGCCGGCCCGATCATCATCGGCCAGGCCTGCGAGTTCGACTACTCCGGCGTGCAGGCCTGCAAGGCCCTGCGCGAAGAGGGCTACAAGGTCATCCTGATCAACAGCAACCCCGCGACGATCATGACCGACCCGGCCACGGCCGACGTCACCTACATCGAGCCCATCACCTGGCAGACGGTCGAGAAGATCATCGCCAAGGAAAAGCCCGATGCCATCCTGCCCACCATGGGCGGCCAGACCGCGCTGAACTGCGCACTGGATCTGGAGAAGCACGGCGTGCTGGAGCAGTACGGCGTGGAGATGATTGGTGCCAACGCCGACACCATCGACAAGGCCGAGGACCGTTCGCGCTTTGACAAGGCGATGAAGGCCATTGGTCTGGAGTGCCCGCGCTCCGGTATCGCACATACCATGGCTGAGGCCTACGGTGTTTTGGAGCAGGTCGGCTTTCCGTGCATCATCCGTCCATCGTTCACCATGGGTGGTACCGGTGGTGGTATCGCCTACAACCGTGAAGAGTTCGAGGAGATCTGCAACCGTGGTCTGGACCTGTCGCCGACCAACGAGCTGCTGATCGACGAGTCGCTGATCGGCTGGAAAGAGTACGAGATGGAAGTGGTCCGCGATAAGAAGGATAACTGCATCATCGTCTGCTCGATCGAGAACCTGGACCCCATGGGCGTGCACACCGGTGACTCCATCACCGTGGCGCCGGCCCAGACCCTGACGGACAAGGAATACCAAATCATGCGCAACGCCTCGCTGGCGGTGCTGCGCGAGATCGGTGTGGACACAGGCGGCTCCAACGTGCAGTTCTCGGTCAACCCGAAGGACGGTCGCATGATCGTGATCGAGATGAACCCGCGCGTGAGCCGTTCCTCGGCGCTGGCCTCCAAGGCGACGGGTTTCCCGATCGCCAAGGTCGCGGCCAAGCTGGCCGTGGGCTACACCCTGGACGAGCTGCGCAACGAGATCACGGGCGGCGCCACGCCGGCCTCCTTCGAGCCCTCGATCGACTACGTGGTGACCAAGATCCCGCGTTTCGCCTTCGAGAAGTTCCCCACCGCTGACAACCGCCTGACCACGCAGATGAAGTCCGTGGGTGAGGTTATGGCCATGGGCCGCACCTTCCAGGAGTCTTTCCAGAAGGCCCTGCGCGGTCTGGAGGTGGGCGTCGACGGCCTCAACGAGAAGACCCAGGACCGTGAGGTGCTCGAGAAGGAACTGGGTGAGCCCGGCCCCGAGCGCATCTGGTACGTGGGTGACGCCTTCGCCCAGGGCATGAGCCTGGACGAGGTCCACGCGCTGACCAAGATCGACCCCTGGTTCCTGGTGCAGATCGAGGAGATCGTGAAGATCGAGCTTGATCTGGACAAGCTGGCCGCCGAGAGGGGTGACCAGGCGCTGGCCGCGCTGGACGCGGCCACCCTGCGCGCCCTTAAGAAGAAGGGCTTCTCCGATCGTCGCCTGGCCAAGCTGCTCAAGACCACGGAGAAGAACCTGCGCGACACGCGCCGCAAGCTGGGTGTGCGCCCGGTCTACAAGCGCGTGGACACCTGCGCGGCCGAGTTCCCGACCAACACCGCCTACATGTACTCGAGCTACGAGGACGAGTGCGAGGCCGAGCCGACCAACAAGAAGAAGATCATGGTGCTCGGTGGCGGTCCCAACCGCATCGGCCAAGGCATCGAGTTCGACTACTGCTGCGTGCACGCCGCGCTGGCCATGCGCGAGGATGGCTACGAGACCATCATGGTCAACTGCAACCCCGAGACCGTGTCCACCGATTACGACACCTCGGACCGCCTCTACTTCGAGCCGCTGACGCTGGAAGACGTGCTCGAGATCGTGGACAAGGAAAAGCCCACCGGCGTGATCGTGCAGTACGGCGGCCAGACGCCGCTCAAGCTGGCTCTGGGCCTGGAGGCCGAGGGCGTGCCAATCATCGGCACCAGCCCGGACATGATCGACGCTGCCGAGGACCGCGAGCGCTTCCAGCAACTGCTGCAAAAGCTCGGCCTGCGCCAGCCGCCCAACGCGACGGCCCGCACCGAGGCCGAGGCGCTGGAAAAGGCTGCGGCCCTGGGCTACCCGCTGGTGGTGCGTCCGAGCTACGTGCTCGGCGGCCGCGCCATGGAGATCGTGCACGAGCAGCGCGACCTCGAGCGCTACATGCGCGAGGCCGTAAAGGTCAGCAATGACAGCCCGGTCCTGCTGGACCGGTTCCTCAACGACGCCATCGAATGCGATGTGGACTGCCTGCGCGATCCGGCGGGCCAGACCTTCATCGGCGGCGTGATGGAGCACATCGAGCAGGCTGGCGTGCACAGCGGCGACTCCGCCTGCTCGCTGCCGCCGTATTCGCTGGCCCAGGCCACCGTCGACGAACTCAAGCGCCAGTCGGCCGCCATGGCCGGTGCGCTCAACGTCGTCGGCCTGATGAACGTGCAGTTCGCCATCCAGCACGTGGACGGTCAGGACGTGATCTATGTGCTCGAGGTGAATCCGCGCGCGTCCCGCACCGTGCCCTACGTCTCCAAGGCCACGGGCATCCAGCTGGCCAAGGTGGCGGCGCGTTGCATGGCTGGCCAGACTCTGGCCGCGCAAGGCATCACGAAGGAAGTCACGCCGCCGTACTACAGCGTCAAGGAAGCCGTCTTCCCCTTCGTCAAGTTCCCTGGCGTGGACACCATCCTCGGCCCCGAGATGAAGTCCACGGGCGAGGTCATGGGTGTGGGCAAGACTTTCGGCGAGGCCTTTGTGAAATCCCAGCTGGGCGCAGGCACCCGCCTGCCCAAGAGCGGCAAGGTCTTCATCTCGGTCAAGCAGAGCGACAAGCCGCGCGCCGTCGAGGTGGCCCGTGGCCTGATCGGGCTGGGCTTCAGCATCGTGGCCACCAAGGGCACGGCGGCGGCGATCGAAGCGGCCGGCCTGTCCTGCGAGGTGATCAACAAGGTGACCGAAGGCCGCCCCAACGTCGTGGACCAGATCAAGAACGAGGAAATCGCCCTGGTCATCAACACGGTCGAGGAACGCCGCAACGCCATTGCCGATTCGCGCCACATCCGCACCTCGGCACTGCTGGGCCGCGTGACCACCTTCACCACCATTGCCGGGGCGGAAGCTGCTGTGCAGGGCATGAAGTCCATGGAAAACCTGGATGTGATCAGCGTCCAGGAGATGCACGCCCAACTGGCATAAAATAGGTCGAACCTGCCGGGGGCAGGCTGGCGTGCGGCGCCGGTCTGCCCCCGTTACTTTTAATTCCGATAAATCAGAGACATGGCCACCATCCCGATTACCAAGCGCGGCGCCGAGAAGCTGAAGGCCGAGTTGCACCGTCTGAAGACGGTGGACCGTCCCGCTGTGATCAACGCCATCGCCGAGGCGCGTGCCCAGGGCGATCTGAGCGAGAACGCCGAGTACGACGCCGCCAAGGACCGTCAGGGCTTCATCGAGGGTCGTATCCAGGAGGTCGAGGGCAAGCTGTCCGCCGCCCAGATCATCGACCCGACCGCCATCGACGCGGGCGGCAAGGTGGTGTTCGGCGCTACCGTGGAGCTCGAGGAGGAGTCCACGGGCGAGAGCGTGACCTACCAGATCGTCGGTGAGGACGAAGCCGATCTCAAGCTCGGGCTGATCAATGTCGGCTCGCCGATTGCGCGTGCGCTGATCGGCAAGGAAGAGGGCGACACGGCCGAGGTCCAGGCGCCGGGTGGCGTCAAGCGCTACGAGATCGTGGCGGTCAGCTACCGCTGAACCCGCACGCTGTTACGGCCATGCGCGCCTTCCTGCTCCGCCTGCCGCTGTGGGCTGCTGCGCTCTGGTGGGGCAGCCTCACGACCATTGGTTTTTTGGTGGTGCCCCTGCTGTTCATCCATCTGCCCAGCCCGGCGCTGGCGGGGGGTATGGCGGCCAAGCTCTTCACGGCCCAGACTTGGGTCAGCGTGGTCTGCACGCTGTTGCTCCTGATGGCCTCGCGCCCGCAGGACGACGGGGACGGGAAGCCCGAGCCCGATGGTCCGCTGCATGCCGTGCGCTTGACGGTCGTGGGCGGCTTGTTGCTGGCCCTGCTGGTGGAGTTCGCGGTCGCGCCGCGCATCGTCGCACGCGAGAATCTCGCGCTCTGGCACCGGGTGGGCAGCAGCCTCTACGCCTTGCAGTGGTTTTGCTCCGCCATCACCTTCTGGCGGTTGAGTCGCAAGACCTGAGCCAGTCGCTCAGGTCTGGCTGCGTTTTTTCACGCTGGTCTGCTTGGGCTTGGCGCGCTTGATCTTGCCGCCGGGCGTGAGGCGCTGGTTGCCCAGCACCCGCAGGATCTTGACCTCGGGGCGCTGGCCACCCCGCTTGCTGAACTTGAGCACTTTGACATCGCGCGGGCCGGGCATGCGGTCCTCGTCCTCGATGCGTTCCTTGGCCGGCTTGGGGCGCCAGAGCACCAGCAGCTTGCCGATGTGCTGGATGGGCGCCGCGTTGAGTTCCTCCGCCAGGGTGTGGAAGATGGTTTCGCGCTCGCTGCGGTCGTCGGAGAAGACGCGCACCTTGATCAGGCCGTGGGCCTTGAGCGCGGCGTCGGTTTCCTTTTTGACGGCGGCCGTCAGGCCGTCGCCGCCGATCATCACGACCGGGTCGAGGTGATGGGCCTCAGCGCGGAATTCCTTGCGCTGGGCGGGGGTCAGTTGTATCGCTGGCATCTGTTTATTATGTCTCCTGCCGGCGCTTTGCGCCTTAACTTTGCGATGCAAAGTTAGTCTGCGACGCAAGCGGCTGACGCCGCTTGTCATCTGAAAGAGAAAATGAAAGTCCAAACCAAGAGCAAGAAGGTCAACAAGTCCTGGCTCAACGACCACGTCAACGACACCTATGTGAAGCTGGCGCAGAAGGAGGGCTACCGCGCGCGTGCGGCCTACAAGCTCAAGGAGATCGACGAAACCCTCAAGCTGGTCAGGCCCGGCCAGGTGGTGGTCGACCTGGGCTGTGCCCCCGGGGCCTGGAGCCAGTACCTGCGCCGGCGCATGGCGCCGGGCGGGGCGGCCGTGGGCGAGCTCAGGGGAACCATCATCGGTCTGGACCTGCTGCCCATGGAGCCCATCGAGGGGGTGCAGTACATCCAGGGCGATTTCCGCGAGGCGGCGGTCCTGGCCCAGCTCGAGGACCTGCTCCAGGGTCGCCAGGCCGACCTTGTGGTCTCGGACATGGCGCCCAACCTCTCGGGGGTGGCGTCGGTCGATACCGCCCGGATCGAGGAGTTGATCGAGCTGGCCATCGACTTCTGCCAGCACCACCTCAAGCCCTCGGGGGCCTTGGTGGCCAAGGTCTTTCATGGCAGCGGCTACAACGAGCTCGTGCACCGCTTCCGTGCCAGTTTCCAGACCGTCAAACCCCTCAAGCCCAAGGCCTCACGTGACCGTTCGTCCGAAACTTTTCTTGTGGGCATCGGTCTGAAGGCCCAGACCGCAGCCTGAATCAGCGCTTTTCGGGCTCGACACGCCGGGGCGAGCTGTGCAGGAGCGCACAAATCCCCTGTGACATCAATGGCTGTCACGCGCAAAATCAATCGGCGACGGGCTTGAAAGGCCTAAAATGGGCTCAAGTTATATGTTTCCCTGGCATCCCTACTGGAGCTGCACTTGAACAATCAGTGGTTTTCCAAAGTCGCCGTCTGGCTGGTCGTCGCGCTTGTCCTCTTCACGGTGTTCAAGCAGTTCGACGCTCGCACCACGGGCGCGACCAGCACGCTGAGCTATTCCGACTTCCTGGACGAGGTCCAGAACGGGCGCATCAAGAGTGCCGTCATCCAGGAAGGGGCGGGCGGCAGCACGGAGATCGTTGCCATCACCACCGATGACCGCAAGGTGCGCGCCACCGGTACCTACCTGGACCGCGGCCTGATCGGTGACCTGCGCAACGCCGGTGTCAAGTTTGACAACAAGCAGCGCGAAGAAGGCTCCCTGCTCATGACCCTGCTGGTCAGCTGGGGCCCCATGCTGCTGCTGATCGGCGTCTGGATCTACTTCATGCGCCAGATGCAGGGCGGCGGCAAGGGTGGCGCTTTCAGCTTCGGCAAGAGCAAGGCGCGCATGCTCGACGAAAACAACAACCAGGTCACTTTTGCCGACGTCGCCGGATGCGACGAGGCCAAGGAAGAAGTCAAGGAAGTCGTGGACTTCCTGAAAGATCCGCAGAAGTTCCAGAAGCTCGGCGGCCGCATCCCGCGTGGCCTGCTGCTGGTCGGCCCCCCGGGTACCGGCAAGACCTTGCTGGCCAAGGGCATTGCCGGCGAGGCCAAGGTGCCGTTCTTCAGCATCTCCGGCTCCGACTTCGTCGAGATGTTCGTCGGTGTCGGTGCAGCCCGTGTACGCGACATGTTCGAGAACGCCAAGAAGAACGCCCCCTGCATCATCTTCATCGACGAAATCGACGCCGTGGGCCGCCAGCGTGGCGCGGGCCTGGGTGGCGGCAATGACGAGCGCGAGCAGA
>DNQP01000064.1:0-7122 GCA_003500955.1 Curvibacter sp.
CGTGGCGGGCGCCCGGGAGCAGATCGCGGCGGGCCAGCTCGCGTTCCGCATCGCGAACGCCGAGGAGTTCGCGCTGCAGCGGGGTGAGCCGCCCTTCGACCTCGCTTTCGCGCTGCGGGTCGGCGCGCTGGACGGGCGCCATCCGCAGGCGGGCGCGCTCGCGCTGCCGCGGATCCGTGCGGCCTTGGTGCGTGGAGGGCCCCTGTATGTCGATGGCGGCAATCCCCTGCGTCAGCTCGCGCTGGACCGGACCTGAAGCACCGTCGCGGCCGCGTTACGATGCCTGCCATGGACACACCGAAACTGCGGGTCGGCCGACCCATCACCCCCGAGGAATTCGAGCTGCTCGAAGACGAGCAGCTGCTGCGCCTGATCCCCAAGGCTTACCGTGAGTACTTCCCGGGCAAGGACTTCTGTGCCGACGGTTATTTCTACCTGCACGACGGCACGGCCTGGAGCTTCTACAAGGGCGGCTTTGTGGACGAATAAGGCCTGAGATGGCCGAGGGAGGCAAGACGATGAGCAAGACCTGGACCGCCCCTGATGGCCAACCGCGTTGCCACTGGTGCAGTGCCACGCCCGAGTACCTGGCCTATCACGACGAGGAATGGGGCCAGCCCGTGGCCGATGACCGGCGCCTGTTCGAGAAGCTCAGCCTGGAGGGCTTCCAGTCGGGCCTGAGCTGGCGCACCATCCTGGCCAAGCGCGAGAACTTCCGCGCGGCCTTCCATGGCTTTGATGTCGAGCGCGTGGCGCGCTACACGCAGCGTGATGTGGCGCGCCTGCTGGGCGATGCGGGCATCGTGCGGCACCGCGGCAAGATCGAGGCGGTGATCAACAATGCGCAGCGGGCCCGGGAGCTGGTGCAGCAGGAAGGTTCGCTGGCGGCCTTCTTCTGGCGCTACGAGCCCGATCCGAGGACGCAGGGTGCGCCGCAGACCCGGTCCACCTCGCCCGAGTCGGTGGCCTTGTCCAAAGAGCTCAAGCAGCGCGGCTGGAAGTTCGTGGGCCCGACCACGGTCTACGCCTTCATGCAGGCCATGGGTCTGCTCAACGACCATGTGGAAGACTGCGTGGTCCGCGCCCGGGTGGCCAAGGCGCGCAAGGCGTTCAGGCCGCCGCTCTAATTCCTCACGTATCCGAAGCAAGGAGACCGCATGTCCGCCGGAGACTGGAAAGACCTCTACGCCGCTGCCTCGCAGGGTGATCTGGCCCGGGTGCGCTACCACCTGCGCGCCGGCGTGAACCCCAACTACCAGCACCCCGAGGTGCTGTGCACACCGCTGGTGGCCAGCATCATCCATGGTCACGATGAAGTGGCGCTGTGCCTGCTGGAGCAGGGGGCGGACCCGCGCCTGCGTTCGGACTTCGACGATATGACGCCGCTGGACGCCGCACGCCGGCACGGGCGCAGCGCCATCGAAGCACATCTGCAGACCCTGGGGGTGCAGCCCGAGCGTCAGCCCTTCTGGCGGCGCTGGCTGCCGGTCTAGGGCGGGGCGAGGGCGCGCGGTAGACTTGCCGGCGACGTGACCGTATTCACTGTGCCCTCCATGTCTGATTCCGCGTACCCGTCCCCTGCCCGGCATCCGCTGGAAACCCGTGTCCCCGCGCCCGTCGTCGCCCTGCTGCTGGGCACGGCCATGCACCTGCTGCCGCCCCTGCCTGCCGACGATGCGCTCTTCTTCGTGCGCAAGGTGGTGATGGACCTGAGCTTCCAGCTCAGCGCCCTGTGCGTGCTGGCCGCCGTGGCCAGTCTCTGGCGTTCGCACACCACCATCAACCCGCTGCAGCCCGAGCGTGCCTCGGCCCTGGTGACCGACGGCATCTACCGCTACACGCGCAACCCCATGTACCTGAGCCTGTTGCTGCTGCTTTTCGGCTACGCCTGCGAGCTCTGGAACTGGCCGGCCTTCCTGGCGCCCCTGGCCTATGCGGCCTACATCACGCGCTTCCAGATCCTGCCCGAGGAGCGGGTGCTGGAAGCCAAGTTCGGCGAGGCCTACCGTGCCTACAAGCAGCGGGTGCGGCGATGGCTCTGAAGCGTGGCGTGCACCTGCTGACGAGGCTGGCGCTGCTGCTGTGCCTGACGGCCTGTGCCACGGGCCCCGCAGAAGTCCGCCTGCCCCTGCACCGCGCCTGGGTCGACGGGCGGCAGGTGGAGTACGTGACCACCGACATCTCCGACGCCGCCATGGCCCGCCAGGAAGGCGTGAACCATGTGCCGCGCCTGGCACTGGCCCTGGGTGGCCCGGGGCGACCGGCCGCGACGGAGCGCGTCTACAAATTCGTCAACGGTGAGCAGATCACCGTCTTCCAGTCGGCGCCCCGGCCTGCGGGTGGCGCCAATGCCGACCCGAACTACAGCCCGCTGTGGCGCATGGTGCTGGTGCGCTGGCTGCGGCCCGCTGCGCTGCGCGAGCTGCGTTCCGAGGAAGAGGTGCTGGCTGCCCAGGAGCGGGGGGATGTGTCGCTGGAAGTGACGGACATCGTGGTCAACTGCCCGGTCACCCGATCGGCCGACGGGCAGACCTTGCGCGGCGTGCGCTGAGGGGCGTGGCGCGCTTGTCGATTTCCGCCCGCATTCTTCGTCGGAGAGACTGAGGGATCCTCCTCGGACTGATGCAAAGGAAACCCCCATGAGCACGAACACCATCCGCCTGCACCGCGTGCTGCGCGCGCCGCCCGAGCGCGTCTACCGTGCCTTCCTTGACCCCGCAGCCCTGGTCAAGTGGCTGCCGCCGCACGGCTTCACGGGCCAGGTGCACGAGATGGACGCACGCGTGGGCGGGCGTTACCGCATGTCCTTCACCAACTTCGGCCAGGGGCAAAGCCATGCCTTCGGCGGCGAATACCTGGAGCTGGTGCCGGGCGAGCGCATCGTGCACACCGACCGCTTCGATGCGCCCGGACCCTCCGGCGAGATGAAGACCACGATCACCTTCAAGGCCGTGTTCTGTGGCACCGAGCTGCAGGTGGTGCAGGAGGGCGTTCCGGTCGTGATCCCGCCGGAGGCCTGCTACCTGGGCTGGCAGGAGTCACTGCAGTTGTTGGCCCAGCTGGTGGAGCCCGAGATCCCCGCCGAGGGCTGAAGCAGAAGGGACAGACCAGGAGACACCGTATGGACATACCGGCCGATCTGCACGAGCTGAGCGCACTGTTTCGCCGTCTGGGGGCGAGCGATCCAGAGAGCTGGGCGCGCTCGCAACTGGAGGAAGGAATTCCTCAGTTGCACCGCTATCTGTGGCTCCGCCAGGCCTGGCGTCTCGTGGTGCATGAGGGCGATACCGCTTGGATGGACGCACAGATACAGCACGCCGAAGCGCGGCCGACGGATCCCTATGCGGGCGTCGGACTGGCGCTGAAGCAGTGTCTGGCCCAAGGGCTGGATCGACAGCTGTTGAATGACATCGTGCGGGGCATGCAGGCGGAGATGCTGACGGGCCTGGCCTATCTGCTGGAGGATCCGGATGTTGCAGAGCCCGAGCTGAGCGGTGTTGGCTGGGGATTGTTTGCGACCGATGCCGAGGGGCAGCCAGTCGGCCCCATCGGGGGGGTGCACGAGTCGGTGCTGGAGCTCGATCCGACGGGACGATCCATGCGCCCGCGGGAAGCCTGAGCTCGGGCTAACATGGCGTCAGGAGGCGACCATGATTTCTGCACACGAACTCAACCAGCGCGGCCAGGCCATGCTGCCCGGCCATCTGGGCATCGTCATCACGCACATGCAGACCGGCGAGGTGCGGGCCGAGATGCCCGTGCGCACCGAGCTCATGGCGCCCAACGGCTTTCTGCATGCGGGCAGCATCGTGACCCTGGCCGACACCTGCTCGGGCTACGGCTGCATCACCAGCCTGCCCGAAGGCGCCAGCGGTTTCACCACCGTCGAACTCAAGTCCAACCATCTGGGCACGGCGCGTGACGGTGTGGTGCTGTGCGTGGCGCGCGCCGTGCACAGCGGGCGCACCACCCAGGTTTGGGACGCCACCGTCACGCACCGCGAGAGCGGCAAGACATTGGCGCTGTTTCGCTGCACGCAGATGATCCTCTACCCCAAGGCGGGGGCGTGAGCTCGGCGCGAGCCATCGCCGGTGTCGATGGCTGCCGGGCCGGCTGGTACGCCGTGCAGCTGAGGCCGGGTCATGGCGAGATCGAAGGCACGGTGCATGCGCGCTTCGAGCAGCTCTTGCAGGCCTGCCCGCCGCCGGCCTGTGTGGCGGTGGACATTCCGATCGGCCTGGGCGAGTCGGGCGAGCGGGCCTGCGATCAGGCCGCGCGCGAGCGGCTTGGGGCCCGGGCCAGCTCGGTGTTCGCGGCACCGCTGCGCGGCGTGCTGGGTGCGGCCGGCCACGAGGAGGCGTCGCGCCGCCGCCGGGCCATCGAAGGCAAGGGCATGTCCATCCAGGCCTACAACATCCTGCGCAAGGTGGAGGAGGTGGATGCCGCCTTGCGCGCCTCGCCCGCGCAGGCGCAACGGGTGCATGAGACCCATCCCGAAGTCTGCTTCCTGCAGATGAACGCCGGCCAGCCGCTGGCCCACGGCAAGAAGACCGCCGCGGGCCGCGCGCTGCGCCTGGCCCTGCTGGCGCCCCATTTCCCCGGCCAGGCCGAGCGCCTGCTGGACGAGCACCCCCGCCGGGACGTGCAAGCCGACGATGTGCTGGACGCGCTGGCCTGCCTGTGGACGGCGCAGCGACTGGTGCGGGCGCAGGCCCTGCAGCTGCCGGCGGTGCCGCCGCTCGACGCCTGCGGCCTGCGCATGGCCATCCACTGCTGAGCGCGGGCTGCGCCTAGAGCTGCACCACCCGGTTGCGCCCCAGCTCTTTGGCCGTGTACAGGGCCTGGTCGGCGCGCTCCACCACGGTGGCGCTGTCCGTGTCGCCCTTGCGGGCGCAGCTCACGCCCATGCTGACCGTGAGGTGGCCCACACTGGGAAAGGCGGCGCCCGCCACCGCGGCGCGGATCTTCTCGGCGATGTGCAGGCCTTCGTCTTCGTTCTGCACATCGGGGACCAGCACCACGAACTCCTCACCCCCGTAGCGGGCGACGAAATCCGTCACGCGCGTGCACTGCGTGAGCAGGTGGCCCAGGCGGCGCAGCACCTCGTCGCCGCTCTGGTGGCCGTACTGGTCGTTGACAGCCTTGAAGTGGTCGACGTCGATGAGCATGAGGCAGAAGGCGCGTTCCGTGCGACGCATGAGCTGGAAGCTCTCGTTGAGGCGGGCGTCGAAGCGGCGCCGGTTGTTCAGGCCCGTGAGGGCGTCGACCGTGGCCAGGCGCTCGAGCTCCTGGTTGGCGATGGACAGCGCCTCGGTGCGCTCGCGCACCTGCTGCTCCAGGGAGGCGTTGAGCACTTCCAGTTCGCGCTCGTGCCGCAGTAGGGCCCCGGTCATGGACTGGATGGAGTCGCTGAGCTGGCGGATTTCGGTGACCTGTTCACTTTCCTGCGGGTAGACCGCAGGTTGGTCGCCGCGCTCGATATGGTGCATGGCCTGGGCCAGTTGCTCGATGGGCTGGCTCACGCGCGTGGCCAGACGGTAGGCGATGAGTGCGAAGACCGCGGCCGCGACCAGACCGAAGAGCAGCAGCTGCTGGCGCAGCACGCGTACCGGCTCCAAAGCCGCGTCCAGCGGTTGACGCAGCACCACGCGCCAGCCCAGATCCACGCTGGTACGGGCCTGCACCTCGACCTGGCTGGTGAGATAGGTCTGCCCATCGGACCAGGTCAGCGCCTCGTAGGTCGCGCCCGGTCGGCTGCGTGCCGGCATGCGGACTGAACCGGCGAGTCGGAAGGGATAGAGGATGTCGCCGGCGCTGTTGGTGATGAGCACCTCCACCTTGCGGCGCGCGGCGCTCTGCGTCACCACCGATTCGACCGTGGCCGTGACCCAGCTCCAGTGCACATGCGCGCCCAGGACGCCCCGCACGCGGTCCTGGGCGTCGCGGATCGGGGCGGCGAAGTCGATGAAGCGCAGGGGTTCGTCCGGGGTGCGCTGTGGGAACTGCTTGGCCAGCAGCAGGGCTTCATGCACATCGCCCGTGTAGGGGCCCTGGAGGGCGGCCTGGAACCAGGGACGCTGGCTCACATCCTGGCCTACGAGCATGCCGTCGGAGGCCTGAAGCACGCGGCCGCGCGCATCGGTGAGGCCGATCCAGGCGTACTGGTCGAAGGTCTGCCGGCGCGCGGCCAGCATCTGACCGATCCCGGGATCGCGCAGGTCGCCGCGTGTGTAGACCTCGAGCTGGCTCAGCAGCCGGATCTCGCGGTCGCGCTCGGCCAGCTGGCTGGCCAGCAGGTCGGCCGCCGAGCGCGCGCTGATGTGCAGGCTCTGGCCGCCGAAGTCGGCCAGCTCGTCGGTGGCGATATCGCCCACATAGAGGCCCACGCTGAACAGCGTGGCCAGAGACAGGCCGCCGAACCAGAGGGTCAGGCGGCCACGGAAACTGCGGGGGTTGAAGACGCTGGCCCAGGCAAGAGGCATGTGGCGGCTTTCCTTGCGTGCGTGATGGGCTCCCTTGCGCGCAGTGTATGCGCATTCGCGGCCCCCGGCCTGTGCCCCGGCCCGTATGCACCTGGCCTGCTCGCGCAGGCCAGGTGCCCCCAAGCTGTGCCGCGTACCCCACGCGGCGGCAGAATGTGAGCTCGTTCTTTCCGGAGCCCATCCCCATGCCCATTCCCTGGTTGACCGTCCTGCAGGCCGTGCCCTGGGGCGAGGTGATCCGCAACGCGCCCAAGGTGGCCGAGGGCGCACGCACGCTGTGGAGCAAGGCCGCGGGCCCGGTGTCTCCGGCTGCGGCACAGGCGCCGGCAGCTGTGCCCGACGTGGCGCAGTTGCAGGCCCGGCTGCAGGCCAGCGAAGCGGCTGTCTCCGCGCTGCAGGCGCAGATGCAGAGCGCCACGCAGCTGATCACGGAGCTGGCAGATCAGAACACCCTGCTGGTGCGTGCGGTCGAAAGACAAGGCCAGCAGCTGCGCTGGCTGGCCGGCATTGCCTTGCTGCTGCTTGTGGGCGGGGTGATCGCCGGTCTGCGCTTGCTTGCTGCTTGAGGCTCAGGCCGGTGTCAGCGCCTCCTGGCGCGTGAGCAGGCGTTCCACCAGCTCGCGGGCGCTGCGGATCTGGG
>DNQP01000064.1:7426-9230 GCA_003500955.1 Curvibacter sp.
CTCGCGGGCGCTGCGGATCTGGGCGCCGAAAGGAAGGGCGCCCGAGCCGCTGAAGAACAGACCTTTCTTCACGTCGCCGCGCAGCGCGGCGGCCAACTGGTGGTCGATGCAGAACTGCCCCCAGCCCGGCAGGCCGTCGCGCAGGCCGCACTGGGCCAGGCAGTCGAAGCTCTTGGTGCAGCGGGCCTTGTGGTGCACCACGGCCTGCAGCTTGTGCTCGATCTTGAGGTAGGCCTGGAGCCAGGGCGTGGCCACGGCGCGCGCGGGCAGGCCAGCCACGCTGGTGAACGCCACCAGGTCCTCGGGCCTGGCTTCTGCGAGCACGCGCTTGAACTCGGGATGCGCGTCGCTCTCCGTGGTGACGGCAAAGGGCGTGCCCAGCTGCACGCCGGACGCGCCCAGGGCCTGCAGGCGCGCGATGTCCGCGTGCGTGCGGATGCCGCCGGCGGCGATCAGCGGGATCTCCTGCTCGATGCCGGCCGACTTGAGGAATTCGCGCGACTGCGGGATCACGTTCTCGAAGTCGAAGCGCGGATCGTTGAGATCGGCGATCCTCGCAGCGCCCAGGTGACCACCGGCCAGGCGCGGGTGCTCGATGACGATGGCGTCGGGCAGGCGCTTCTTGCGCTCCCATTTCTTCACGATGAGCTGCACGCCGCGCGCATCCGACAGGATGGGAATGAGCGCAGTCCTGGGGTGGTCCTGGGCCAGATCGGGCAGGTCCAGCGGCAGGCCCGCGCCCACGACCACGGCGTCGATGCCTTCCTGCAGTGCCGTGCTGACCGAGGCCGCGTATTCGCCGACGGCGCGCATCACGTTCACGGCCAGCAGGCCGAAGCCTTGCGTCAGTTCACGCGCGGCGCGGATCTCGCGCCGCAGCGCTTCCAGGTTGGCGGCGTTGATGGCCGTCTTGGCGTCGTCGCCGGCTTGGAGGTGACCCGTGGCCTCCATCAGATCGGCATGGCGGCGGCGCAGGTCGACGGACGAAAGCGTGCCCACACCGCCGAGCGTGGCCACGCTGCCGGCCAGACGGTGCGCCGAGACACCGATGCCCATGCCGCCTTGCACGATGGGCAGCAGGCTGCGGCCAGCCAGCATCAGCGGGCGCAGGCCGCTGCGCGCCAGCCAGGCGGTGCTGCTGAGAGGAATGTGGGGGAAGTGGAGAGCAGGATTCATGGCCGCCCTAGACTAAGGGCGAAGCCCGGGCCGCTGCTTGCGCTGGGTCAAGCTTTGCTGCCGCCTGCGCGCGGCCCCCTGCGCTGGCCGTCGCTCAGCGCAGGCGCGGCGCCATGTGGCGGCTGCTGGCCAAGCTGCGGGCCTGCACTTCCAGCTTGCGGGCCGTGCCCGCGGACGCCTGCAGGCGATCGGCATGGCCGCTGGCCAGCTGCTCGAGCTGGCCCAGGGTCTGTCGCAAGTCGTCCAGGCCGGCGTCCTGTGCCCGCGCGTGCTGCGTGATCTCAGCCAGGGTCTGCGCCACGCGATGGACCTGTGCCACCACCTCCTGCATGGTCTGGCCGGCCTGCTCCACGAGCTTGCCGCCCTGGGCCACGCTGCTGACCGAGGCCTCGATGAGCTGCTTGATTTCCTTGGCGGCGGCCGCGCTGCGCCCGGCCAGGGCGCGCACCTCGCTGGCCACGACCGCAAAGCCGCGGCCCTGGTCGCCGGCACGCGCCGCCTCCACCGCGGCGTTGAGCGCGAGGATATTGGTCTGGAAGGCGATGCCGTCGATGGTGCCGATGATGTCGGCAATGCGGTCGGACGATTGGCGGATGGCCTGCATGGTGTCCACCACCTGGCCCACCAC
>DNQP01000292.1 GCA_003500955.1 Curvibacter sp.
CGGAAAAATACTAAACACGTTCACTACAAGGCTGCTCGTGGCTAGAGAACGAATCAGGTGTCCAGCTTTTGATTCCAATTACACTCACCAGCTTATTTATGGCTGAAGAAAATTAACAATCTCTTGTAGTACCAATTCAGTTTGCTCCCGATGCGGCCAATGTCCACAATCAGACAGTTCGACCACGCGAGTTTGAGAGGCAAAACGCGCGATCCCGCGTATCTGCTCCAACGTTCCATATTGGTCCTGATCACCCTGAAGTGCCAGAACCGGACAATCAATCGCGCCAAGTACGTCACATATTGACCACGTCGAAAATTCGGGCCCTAACCAGGCACGGCTCCAGCCCCAGAAAGTCGAGTCTGAATTTCGATGGAAGCGCGCCAAGGATGCACGTAATCGTCCTCCCTCGTAGGCTTGCTGCGCCTTTTGGATACCTGCTAGGCATTCGGGCTCGATAACTATATGGGGCGCCAGAACGACAATACCGGAGCAAGGATGACCACTGGCGTATAGCAACGCCATTGAGCCACCGTCGCTATGACCCAAGATCCAAGGTCGCTGAGCTGTTGTATCAACACCCAACTTGCTCAGCAGCAAGGGTAAAAGATCCTGTGCTTGACGGTGCAGATAATCCGGAGCCCAAACCACCCCTGCCGGCAGGGGTGTGGATTTGCCATAACCGGGGCGTGAATAAACAAGACCACGGCAGTCCAGCGCCTGACAAACAAGGTTCGGGAAGTTTCCCCACATGGCTAGCGAACCCAGCCCCTCGTGCAGGAAGACCATCAATGGCCGGTCTTTGCGTTGTGAGGCAAGCCAAGCATATTCGATCTCAAGCGGCTGGCCCTCCCAAACCAGCCGCAACATGCCGGCATCGCTGATACTAGACGCTGATGCGCTCAATGAGTTCCCCGCGAGAAGCGGCGTCGTCAGCCTGTCCGCTGTAGGTCACCTGGCCACGCTCAACAAGGTAAAAGCGATGGGTGAGCTCCAACGCAGCGTGAACATTCTGTTCCACCAATATGATGGCGATTCCCTCGCTGGCCAACTCGCGCATCAACGCAAAAAGCTCGTTCACAATCATGGGTGCCAAGCCCTCGGTGGGCTCGTCAATCAGTAACAGGCGAGGACGTCCAGTGAGCACCCGGGCAAAAGCAAGCATTTGTTGCTCACCACCGGACAGGGTGGTGCCCATTTGACGGCGGCGCTCGGCCAAACGTGGGAAGCGGCTGAAAATATCATCCAGCTTGCGTTTTTGCTCAGCGCCTCCGATACCGGGAGCCTGCATGAAGCCCAGGCGCAGGTTTTCCTCGACGGTCAGCCCAGGAAATATACGACGATCCTCGGGCACAAGGCCTATGCCGCGGCGGCTGATTTGATCGGATGAGATCCCGGCCAAAGATTGACCGTCGAAAACGATGTCGCCTTGGCTGGGCGACACCCATCCAGCGATCGTCTTGATGACAGTGGTCTTGCCCACCCCGTTGCGACCGAACAAGCCAACCACCTCCCCGGCGCGGACCGTCAGGTTCACCCCCTGCAAGACGTGACTGAGACCATAATGCGTGTGCACATTCTTCAATTCGAGCATCATGCTTTCTCCTGGTGCTTGCCAAAATAGGCCTCCTGCACCTGAGGGTTGGCGCGCACCTTTGCAGGCGTTCCTTCGGCTAGCTTCTGGCCCTGGTGCATCACCACCACATGGTCTGACAAGTTCATTACCAGATCGACATCGTGCTCGACCAACAATATGCTCAAGCCGTGTTCAGTGGCCAGGCTGCGGATCAGGGCCTCGGTTTCCTGGGTGTCGGCATGGCTCATGCCTTGGGTGGGCTCGTCGAGCAGCAGCATGCGCGGCCTTGACGCAAGTGACACGGCAATCTCCAAACGACGCTGCTCCCCGTGGGAAAGGTAGCCAGCCAACTCATCGACCTTGTCCTGTAGACCGAATTGATCGATCAGCTCCTGAACGCGTTGCTCGGCCAGTCTACTAGCCGAGACTGGTCGCAACCAGCCGTTTCCTTGCTCCAGAAAGTGGGCGGCTAGGCGCAGGTTTTCATGCACGGGTAACTCAAAGAACAGGTTGGTGATCTGGAAAGAGCGTGACAGTCCTGCACGCAGCATCTTGTCTGGTGGGTTACCCGTCACCTCACGACCATCAAAGAACACCTGTCCGGCACTTGGAGTAATGGCTCCGCTGACGAGATTGAACAGACTGCTTTTTCCAGCGCCGTTGGGCCCAATGACGGCGGTGATCTTGCCCCGCTGGGCTTCGAAGGAGACATCATGGACAGCTCGCAGGTTGCCGAAGTTAATCCCCAGTCCACGCAAAGAAAGTACTGCATCCATCACAAAGCTCCTTGGCTGCGACCGGACCGGTTCAGGCGGCTTTCCAGCACCGGACCGAGATAGCCGATCAGACCGCGTGGGAACAGGATGACCACCACCACAAACAGCAAGCCGATGATGATCTGATGGTGCGCTGTGAACGAGCCCACGACCGAACGCAAGCCAGTCAGCAGAACCGAGCCATACAGGGGACCGATCAATGTGCCTGTACCGCCCACGATCACATTGATAACCGCATTTCCGGAGACCTGGAAGAACATCAACTCAGGCGAAACAAAGCCACGCAGCATTGGATACAGCGCACCGCTGATTCCGGCAATACACGCCGCACCGACAAAGGCCATGAGCTTGAAGCGCCAGGGATCAAAGCCCAGGAAAGGGACTCTATGCTCATTCGTCCGGATGGCTGAAAGCTGACGCCCCATGGGCGTTTCGATCAAATAGCGTAGCCCGGCGTACAAACCCAAGATGATGCACAGCGTCACCAGGAAAAATCCCAGTGGATCGGCCGAACTAACGCCCGGGAAAACCATCACTGACGGCACGCCAATGATGCCGTCCGATGCGCCGAGCTCACGTGTGTTGAAAACAATCTTGGAGACCACCTGGGCGAGCCCGAAACTGATAAGCGCAAAGTAAACGCCTTTCGACCGAATGGCGATGATTCCGCCAACCAATCCAGCCAAGGCGCACACAGCCAGCGTGACCCCGAGACTCAACCAGAAGGAAGCGCTCCATTCTTTGAGCACGAGGGCTGAGACATAGGCCCCCAAACCGAAGAAAAGCGCCTGGCCTAGGGGCAGTAGACCGACACGTCCCAGTAGCAAATCGACCGACAGCGCAAGGCCACCGAAGATCAGTGCCTCCGTCGCCAGACGAAGGAAGAAAACGTCACCCATCCATTTGGCAACCAGGGCAAAACCCAAGGCGCCGACAAAGAAGAGATAGGCAAACAAGCGCAAGGCGTTGGGCCCGCGCGACGTGGGAATATGAGCTTCACGCATGGCCTAGCTTTCCAAACAGCCCCTGGGGACGCCACATCAGGACCAGCACCATGATGCCGAACAGCAGCGGGTCGTTCCATACGGGAGATATAAAGAGGCTGGAGATAGATTGAATTTGCGTGAGGATCAGACCCGCCAACACGGCTCCTTTGATGGAGCCCATGCTGCCAATGATGACGACACTGAAGGCTATCAATACGAAGTCGCGCCCCATGGTGGGAAACACCGAGTAGATCGGTGCCAGCAGCACACCGGAAATACCCGCCAGTGCCACGCCGAAGGCGAAGGTAGCGGCGTAGACACGCGACACGGGCACGCCCAGCGATGCGCTCATGTGACGGTCATAGGCCGCCGCCCGAACCATTGCGCCTAAGGAGGTGCGAAACACCAGCATCCAAACCGAGGCGATCAGCAAGCCACCCAAGCTCATCACGAACAGGCGGTAGTTTGGAAAAAACAGCCCCAACAGCTCGGTTCCACCGGAAATCGGACTCTCGATGCGTAGCGGGTTAGCGCCAAAAATGATTTTGAGTACGTCCTCAAGCACTACGGCGATACCGAAAGTCAGAAGCAGGGTGAGTGTGTGACGGTCCTTGCTATGAAACACGCGCTGTATGAGCCCGCGCTCCGTCACATAGCCCAACACCGCCATCAGCACCGGCGTGAGAACCAGGGCCCACCAAAAGGACAGGCCCAGCCCCAGAATGGCCACAGCGACATAGGCGCCAATGGCGTAGAACTCGCCATGGGCCATGTTGATGACATCCAGCAAACCGAAGATGATGGTCAGCCCCAACGCCATGAGGACCACAGCCACGCCGATCGACAGGCCGTTGATCATCTGCGGCGCAAGAACGAATTGCAGCCATTCCAGGACTTGGCTCATGTGCAACCTCAGAACTTGCTGCAGGTGTCGGGGCCGATGGCGGCGTTGGCCGCCACTTTGCCGACGATCTCGAATTGACCGCTGTTCACCCGCACTGCATACATGTCCTGCATCGCCTGGTGGTCACCTGCGCGCATGGTCTTGACACCCTGCGGCGTCGACCACTGAATGCCTCGCATGGCTGCACGCACCTTGTCGGTGTCGGTGCTCTTGGCTTGCTCGACTGCAGCCTTGTAGAAAAACAGCACCCCGTAGCTGTCGGCGCCGTAGAGGTCGGGCTTGGCCTTGTTTGCCGCTTCAAAGGCGGTGACGAATTTCTTATTCTCCGGAAGGTCAATGCTGGGCGAGTAACCCACACCGGTGACAAATCCATCAGCGGCCTTCCCGATGGCAGCCAGATTCTGCGATGTCACTGTACCTGAGGCACCCACTACCTGAACATTGCGGCTCAGCCCGAACTCCGCCATCTGCGTAAAGAGACGTACCGTGTCATTGCCGGCCACCGAGGTGTAGATCACGGCCGGACGCGCTGAGCGAATCTGGCCAAAAAAGGGCGAGTAGTCCTTGTTATCCAGTGGGGCAAAGACTTCGCCCACTGTTTTAGCCCCCTTGCCTTCCGCCGCAGACTTGAAAGCGGCGACCGTGCTGCGACCCATTTCATAGTCCGGACCGAGGTAGAACACATTGGCATTCGGTTTGGTCGAAGCCATCCACTCCGCCAGCGCAGCCGACTGCATACCTGCACGCGCATTCACGCGGAAGACGTTCGGTGAGCATTTGTCAGCAGTGATCGAGTCGGCGAACGAGACGGTAGTGGCAATCAGTCGGTTGTTGCGCTCGGCCACCTGGCCCACCGCCAGCGTGGAGCCCGAGTTCACCGTGCCGGTCAGGAAGTCCACCTTGCCAACCTGGAACAGCTTCTCCGCCTTCTGCACGGCAACGGCTGGATTGGCCTCTTCGTCTTCATAGATCAGCTCGAGCTGGCGCCCCATCACGCCGCCAGCGGTATTGATCTCCTTGGCCGCCATGTCTAGGCCCCACTTGACCTGCTGACCGATGCCTGCATACGTGCCAGACAGCGGCGTGACCACGCCTATGCGGATCGGACCGCTTTGGGCGAGTGCACTGAGACTTACGGTTGCGCCGGATATCAGGGTGGCTATCAGTTTGAGTTTCATTGTCTGTCTCCTTCGGGTCTGGGTTAAAAACTAGCTTGGGCTTTAGCGGCCTACAAACTTCGGATTCCGCTTGTCGTGGAATGCTTCAACGCCTTCTCGGAAGTCCTCTGAACTGCGCAGGCGCGAGTAGCAGTGCCCTTCCAGTTCAATGGCGACGGTCAATGGCGAATCTTCCGTGTCATTGAGCAGTTTCTTTGCGGTGCGTTGCGCCAACGGTGAGAAGCTGCGAAGCTCATCGACCAGCTCGTCTGTCGCCTTCTCCAAATCGGCATCCGGCACAATGGCAGTAGCCACACCCCAGTCGTACGCCTGTTGCCCGGGAATACGACGCGAACGCATCACGATGTCTTTGGTGCGGGTGATGCCAACCATCATCTGCAGACGTGCCGATCCACCCGAACCCGGTATTTGCCCCAGCTTCTGTTCGGGAAGAGCGTACAAGGTGGTGGGAGTGACCAGACGGAAGTCGCATGCCAGTGAGATCTCAAAACCAACACCAAAGCAATAGCCTCGATTGGCTGCAATGACAGGTTTGCTGCACCGAGCCGGCGCCGCGATGTTCCACGCCAGCTTGGAGACATGCTCGGGGCTGGCCTCCAGAAAGCCCTTGATATTGCCTCCGCTGGAGAAGTGCTCGCCTTCAGACCGAAGCACGATCACACGCACATCGTCGTTCGCGTCCAGCGCTTCGAAGGTGACGCGGAGCTGCTCGCGCTGAAGCATGGAGATCACGTTGAACGGCGGGCGAGTCAACACGATGTCGGCGCGTTGGCGCGTGACATCGATTTCGACGCGGTAACCATCGAGCTCGTCCTTCAGGGTAAAGGCAGGGTGCTGCAGATCAGTCAGTTTCATAGGTTTCCTTCTCTAACGATTGAAATGGGTTAGGCGCTCAATGGGGCGCCATCAGGGGCGTTGTTCTCGGGCTGATACTCGCCGGCCACCAGCTTGCGGCGCAGCACCTTGCCCACAGGGGACTTGGGAATTTCGTCGACAAACACGTATTCGCGCGGCCTCTTAAAGTTCACCATGTCGGAACTTCGGCAGTGCTGGTCCAGCGCTTCGCCGGAAACCTCTTGGCGACGCTTGACGAAGGCCACCACGCGCTGACCCCAGCGCTCATCCTTGAGGCCCGCCACGGCCACTTCGTCGACCGCCGGGTGCAACGAAAGTACCGATTCGATGTCAACCGGCGAGATGTTCTCGCCACCGCTGATGATCATGTCGTCCACACGTCCGGTGACAAACAGGTCGCCGTCGGCATCCACATAGCCGGTGTCGCCCGTAAAATACCAACCCTCGCGCAGGCTCTTGGCATTCGCATCGGGCCGGTTGTGGTAGCCCTCGAAGGCTTCATCGGACAGAAGGTCTGCAATGATCTGCCCCTCCTCCATCACGCCAGCGCGTTCGCTGACCGACTTGCCATCCAGCTTGACGACACGCAGCCGGGTGTTGATACCTGCCCGCCCGGCCGAGCCAGGCTTGCCCACCGCATCCTGGTTGATCGCGAAGGTGTAGATCTCGGAACTACCGTAGTGGTTGACGAACAGCTCGGGCTTGAAGGCCTGCTGCAATCGCAGCAACAGCGCGTCGTGCATCGGCGCACCCGCAAA
Source organism: Curvibacter sp. (assembly GCA_003500955.1). Taxonomy (GTDB): domain Bacteria; phylum Pseudomonadota; class Gammaproteobacteria; order Burkholderiales; family Burkholderiaceae_C; genus Hylemonella. The sequence continues at coordinate 7,034 of DNQP01000292.1, forward strand.
GCCCAGACGGCGCACCGAGGAGATGTCCGTCGAGGCGAACGCCGAATGCGCCAGCAAGTCGTGGTACAGCGTGGGTACCAGATAGAGGTGGGAAACTCGCTCCGTCTCGATGCGCTGCAGGGCCTCCGCCGGGTCGAACTTGGGCATGCAGACGAAGCAACCATCGACCAGCGCCAGCGCCAGCAGCGAGCGCACGCCCATGGTGTGATACAGCGGCATCACCCCCAAGGTGCACTCGCCGTAACCGTATTGGTTCTGAGCCACATGGGCCAGTGCGGCCACGCGCTCGGCACGCTGACGACGCGGCACACCCTTGGGCGCACCCGTGGTGCCCGACGTGTAGAGCATCAGGGAGAGATCCTGTGCCTGGGCAAACGGCACCGGATCGCAGGCCCCGTCCATGACTTGCGAATAGAACTCGTCCGAGGTGTCTCCTTCGCCCACCAGCACCGTACGCGCCGGTTGGGTCTGCACCGCCTTCAGCACCGCGGAAGCCGAAACCTGCTCATACATCACCACCCGGGCGCCGGAATCCTTGAGACAGTGTGCCACCTCCTCCGGTTTGGCACGCCAGTTCAACGGCGTCATCACGATGCCGCTGAACTGACAGGCCCAATGCAACGTGGCGGCTTCCTGCCGATTTTGCAGCACCGATAGCAGATGATCGCCCGCCTGCAGGCCCAAAGCCAGCAGGCCGCGCTGTGCTGCGCCGATGAGTTGCGCCCAGTCCGCATAGCTCAGACGCTGCGTACCATCGACCAGCGCAACCGCGCCAGGCGCGCGCTCGACGCTTTGCAGAAAAGTGCGTCCCAAATCAAGCATGTGCCACCTCCATGACGGCTTTTACAATCGGCGTATAGCCGGTACAACGGCACAGATGGCCAGACAGCATGTCGCGGACCTCTTGCTCGGTCGGCTTGCATCCTTGCTCTTTGAGACGCTCAAGCCAGTCAGCGCAGGACATCAGGATGCCGGCGGTGCAAAACCCGCATTGCAAAGCGTGATGCCGCTTAAAGGCCGCCTGCAGTTGCGACAGTGCGCCCTCGGAATCGGCCAGCCCTTCGACCGTGTCCACGCGCCGGTCCTGCACCTGCACTGCCAGCGTCAAGCAGCTGCGGCAGGCCACCCCGTCGATGCGCACTGTGCAGGCACCGCACACGCCGTGCTCGCAGCCCACGTGGGTGCCGGTCAGGCCCAGCTCATGACGTAGGAAGTCGGTTAGCAGCATGCGCGTGCTGGCATGGCCGCGTCGGGCATGGCCGTTGACCTCAAGGGTGACCGGATGCAGGGTCTCGGCCTTCATCAGTTGGTCCGTCATCGCGAGTTCCTTGCTTCTTCAATCGCCTGTCGACCGAGGCGGCGCACCAGGTGGCGACGAGCTGCAGCGCTCATCTGTGCGTCGTCACGCGCGTCCAGTTCCCAGGCCAGTTCGTTGAGCGCATCGTCCAGAGCGCTACCCTCTAGCAGCGGCCACTCGCGCGCGATCGGCCGGTCGGCCACACCGCCGACAGCCACGCGCAGACCTCCGGCATCGGCCACCGCAGCCACCGCGCAGATGGCAAAGTCACCGTGTCGGCGGGAGAACTCCCGAAAGCCGAATCCCTGGCCCAGCCGGGCCAACGGAAAGCGCACCGCCTCGACCAGCTCGTCCCCCGCGCGCGCGGTGCTGAGCATGCCGGTGAAAAATTCCTCGGCAGTCAATTCACGCCGGGCCTTGGCGTTGCGAAGCAGGACGCGCCCCTTGAGGGCCAGCAGGCACAGTGGCAACTCGGCCGAGGGATCGGCGTGTGCTATGGAGCCGCAGACCGTGCCGCGGTTACGGATCTGGAAGTGCGAAATCCAAGGCAGGGCCTGCTGAAGCAGTGGCAGTTCCTGCGCCAGGCCAGGCCGCCACTCCAACGCAGCCTGCGTCACCGCCGCCCCAACCTGCAACTGCCCCTGCTGGACGCTGAGCTCACTGAGCGAAGCGATGCGCGAAATGTCCACCAGCATGTCCGGCTGAGCCAGACGCATGTTGAGCACCGCCATCAGAGACTGACCGCCAGCGAGGATGCGCACGTCTCCGCCACGCGCGAGCAGTTCGCAGGCATGCTCGGTGCTGTCTGCACGGATGTAGTCAAATGCTGCGGGCTTCATGCACGCACTCCCAACCGAGTCAAAAGGCGCCGCCACCAACTGGGACGTGCTGTAGTCCCTCCGGCCTGGCGTCCGAGCGATTCAAAGAGCTGGGCCACGATGATTCGGGCCGCGCCCTCGAGCATGCGGCTGCCCACCATGGCCACCTTGCCACCCACCTGGGCTCGGTAGTCGTAGCGCAGCCGAGTACCACCGGGCGTGGCTGTCAGGGTCACCAGGCCGTCGCCAGCACCGGTGCCCAAGGCCGAACGGCCGCTGCCGGCCAATCGCAGGCTATGCGGCGCATTAATATCCGAGAGCATGATTTCGGCTTCGTAGCGCGCCTTGACCAAGCCCACGCCCACGGTTACCTCGGCACGGTAGCGGTTGGGGCCGCTGGACTGCAGCGCATGGCAGCCCGGGATGACCCGCGCCAGCGCCACCGGATCGAGCAGCACCGCGAACACCTTCTCGGGCGGCGCGGGGATATCCACTTCACCCTGAGCCTGCAGGGCCAGTCCCTCGCCCGCGGGCAGCGCCGCCATCGGGACGGGTCGCTCCCTCGGTTCCGGATCGGCCGGCTGTAGCAGCGCCAGCACGCGTCCGGGCGTCAACGGAAGCCGCACATCCTCGAGGTCCATCCTCGGGCGCAGCGCATCGGCAAAGGCGTTGGCGATGCACACCGGCGTGCTCATGTTGTTGCCTTCGCCCAGCCCCTTGGCGCCAAGCGGAGTGAAGGGCGAAGGCGTCTCCATGTGCACGATCACCGGATCAACCATTTCGCAGGCCGTGGGCATCAGGTAATCGGCCAGGGTGCCAGATTGGAAGCTGCCATCGCCGCCGTAGCGGAACTCCTCCAGCAGCGCGGCGCCCACGCCCTGGGCAAAGGCGCCCCGGATCTGGCCGTCGGCCAGCGCAGGGTTGAGCAGTCGGCCAGCATCGTGGCCGGTGATATAGCGGTCGACACGCACCCCGCCGGTGTCTGGATCGATTTCCAGGCCGCACAAGTCGAACACGAAGCCGTAGGCGGCCGAGGTGTTGACGCGATCGGCCTCGTCGGGGGCGCTGAGCACCTCGGGCGTCCAGAATGCGGTCTCACGCAAACCCGGGCTGACGCCGTCTGGTAGCAGGGCTGGCGCCCAATGTGGATTGGCGGCCAGCCGGGTGAAGGGCTGGCGCTGGCTAGGATCGTCCCGGTTGTAGATTTCGCCGCCGGAGAAGACCACCTGCTCGACGGCGCAGTGAAAATGGTCGGCGGCGATCAACGCCAGCTTGTCGCGTATCCTGCAAGCGGCCAGATGCACGACACCAGCCACCGCGCCGGCAAAGCGGCTAGAGTAATTGCCCGCCGCCACGGACCAGGCATCCTTGGCGGTGTCGAATTCCACGTTGACCACGATCTGCCGTGGCTGCAGGCCTAGCGCGTCGGCCACCACCTGCGCGCACACCGTCATGTGCCCCTGGCCGGCAGGCGCCGAGGCGATGGTGACATTCACCCCGCCCAGCAGGTCGACCGAGACTGTGGCGCTGGCGATGGCACCGTTCTTGGGCCCAGCCTTCGCGCGCTGTGCGGGCGTGAGCACCGTGCTGATGTAGCCCATGTTGGAGACCGAGGGCTCCACGATGGCGGCCATGCCGATGCCGTACAGGCGGCCGGTGGCGCGCACGGCCTCCTGACGTTCGTACAGCCCCAGAGCGCGAGCCTGTGCCATCACAGCCTGGCTCATACCCAGATAGTCACCCGAATCCAGCAGCGCACCGGCGGCGGCACGATAGGGGAACCGGTCGGCCGGCACGAAGTTGAGCTGACGCAGCACCAGCGGATCAATGCCCAGGGCCGCGGCTATCCGGTCCATCAGACGCTCCAGGGCGTAGTACACCTGTGGGCCACCAAAGCCTCGCACCAGACCGGTGGGCGTCTTGTTGGTCACCACCACCCGGTTGCGCACGCTCAGGTGCTCGATGTCGTAGGCGCCGCTGAGGCAACCGTGCATGCGGTAGAACGTGGCCGGTTCCGGCGCACGCACATAGGCGCCCACCTCGTCCACCTGGTCCCAGTGCAGCGCGACGATGCGACCGTCAGGCCGTACGTCAGCGGCGATCGTGCTCATGCGTGCGGTAGCCGAGGTGGCCGCACTCAGATGCTCCAACCGGTCCTCGACCCATTTCACCGGCGCACCGGCCTTGCGCGCGGCCAGGCACATCAGCACCACGTAGGGAAACACCGCCTGCTTGACGCCGAAGCTGCCACCGGAATCGCGCGGCACCTTGTGACGCAGCTTGTTGCCCGGAACCTTCAGCGCCAGGGCCATGACCGCGTGCAGCGAGAACGGCCCCATGAAATTGGAGAGAGCCTCGTAGCCGTCGTCCTCGCCCAGGTATTCGGACAAGACCACGGCGCATTCCATGGGAGAGCAGCTGTTGCGCGGATAGTGCACCGTGGTGCTGATGCGCCGGGTTCCGGCCTGCACCGCATCGGGCTGGCCGTAGCTGAAATTGCGGTCCGATACCACGTTGCTGCCCACGGCGTCATGCAGCAGAACGGCCTGCGCGTCCAGCGCCTGTGGGATACCCACCACCGTCGGCAAAGGCTCGTAGTTGGCCCGGATCAAATCCAGGGCATCTTCGGCTATGTAGCGGTCATCGGCCACCACCACGGCCACCGGCTCGCCGACATAGCGCACCCGGTCAACCGCAAGCGCCCAGTGCTGCATGGGCTGCTTGACGCCAACCACGAAGGGCTGCGACCAGCGCTGCACGTCTTCGCCCGTGAGCACCGTGCGCACACCGGGCAGGGCCACTGCAGCACTGACGTCCAGCCCGGTGAGTCGGGCATGGGCATGGGGGGAGCGCAAGACCGCCGCCTGCAGGGTACCAGGCTTGGTGCCGACATCGTCTGCATAGGCGCCGCGCCCGCTGAGCAGAGGAGCGTCTTCCAGGCGCTCCATGGACTGTCCGACATAGGCGGTACCGCCTGACGCCAGACGACGTTCTGCTTGCACTGTGTCTCCTCTGGTTCCTAGGGAACCTTGCTGTTTGATACAGGCAAGTGTCGCCAGGGACCGGCTGCCAGCCGAACACTAGAGTCCGGTCTTGGATCGAGGAGTCGGGAAACTATCCAAATAGTCTGATGATTTCTGTCAGAACTGTGGATCGCGTGCTTCCACGGGGGGCTCGAAGAGGTTGACTTTGCGCCGATAGTCAGTAGGCGTAATGCCAAGGTGGGCGCGGAAAAAGCGTGCGAAATGACTGGGCGCGGAAAAGCCCAGGTCGTAGGCAATGTCACCTACCGCGTCCGGTCCGTGCGTGAGGCGCTGCACCGCGGCCTCGAAGCGCAGCACATTGGCATAGACGAGCGGGGTGACCTGGGTATCGCGCTGGAAGAGGGAGAAGAAGTGTGCGCGCGACAGGCCGGCCTGGCTGGCCAGGGCATCGGCATCAAAGTCCTGGCCCACGTCCTGACGCATCTGGGCGATGGCGCGGCGGATGCGCGGGTCCATCGCCGATGGCGGGCGGCTGCGCAGCAGGCTGGCCAAATCGCGCCAGCCCGAGCTGCTCTCGATCACCTCGATGATCAGGTCGAACAGCAGGTGTTCCAGGCGCATCGGCGAAACTTCATCAGCCCACCACAGCTCGAGCACGAACTCTTCGATGTTTTTTCGGGTGTTCGCATTGAGTTGCACCGTGGACTGAGAGAAAAAATGTGGGTGCCCCGACTGCGCCAGCGAACGTTGAATCTCGGCCAGCCAGCTCGGTTCAATGTAGAGCGCCAGGATCAAGGTACGTTCGGGCGCCGTGTGCTCGTATGCATGATGCTCCCAGGCGTTGACCAGCACGGCCAGGTCGTCGGTCAGCGGTGCGAGCTGTCCTCGCACCCGGAACGCGCTGTCGGCGCCGCCCGCCTTGATCAGGATGTGACAATGGTGATGGGCGTGTCCCACCAGCGGTGCATTCATGTCGAGCAAGGCGACACGACCGAAGCGGCCCTGGAATATCTTGACGGCAGAGGACACGTTAAACGACAACCCGGCTAAGCAGACCCGCACAGCATAACGGGCTACGACCAAGGTCGGCAAGCCGGATAACCCTAAATACCGGGGCCCCGCCGGTGCGCCCGGATTCCCCAGCCTTGGGCTCAGGGGTTGACCACGCCAGCGTTCTGGTAAATGTGCTTGATCTCCATGAAGTCGATCAGGGCGTCATAACCGTGCAGGCGGCCCAGGCCGCTGCGACGGTAGCCGCCGGTCTCGGCCTCCGCAAACAGCTTGTTATGGTCGTTGAGCCAGACCGTACCGTTGCGCAGCGCTCGGGCTACACGCATCTGGCGCGAGCCATCCCGGGTCCATACGCTGGCCGACAGGCCGTACTCGGTGTGGTTGGCGCGCTTGACAGCCTCCTGTTCGTCCTCGAACTGCTCCAGCACCACGAAGGGGCCAAAAATCTCGTCCTGCACGAAGAAGGCATGGGTGTCGCGGTGCGCCACCAGCGTGGGGGTCATGAAGTGGCCGCTGGCGGGCAGGCCGGCGGGGCGACCGCCGCGCAGGATGACCTCATCGGCCAGTTCGGTGGCACGGGCTATCTCCTGGCTCACCCGCTGGTGCGAAGGCGCATCGATCAGCGGACCGACCTGCGCGCCCGCCGTCTCACCAGGAGCCACCACCAACGCCTGCAGCGCCTGGCTGAGTGCGGCCTTCATCTCGGCATAACGCGAGGCATGCACCAGCACCCGGCGCGCCGCGGTGCACTGCTGGCCGGAGATGATGGTGGCCGCCGCGGCCAGCTGCGGGGCGATGCGCGCCACATCCACATCGTCGAACACCAGGCAGCAGGACTTGCCCCCCAGCTCCAGCGACAGCTTCTTCATCGTCGGTGCTGCCGCGGCCATGATGCGCTGGCCCGTGGCGTTCGAGCCGGTGAAGCTAATCACATCGACCTCGGGCGAGGTGGTCAGCGCCTGCGCCACCGCATGGCCGCGTTCGTTCACCAAGTTGAGCACCCCGCGTGGCAGCTCGGCCACCGCGTGCAGCTCGGCCAGCACGGCGGCGGTGATCAGCGCCGTCTGCGGTGCCGGCTTGATGACGGTGGTGCAGCCGGCGGCTAGGGCCGGCGTGAGCGAACGGATCAGCAGCACCACCGGCGCATTCCACGGCACGATGATGCCGACCACACCGGCAGGCTCCTTGAGCAGGGTGGAGTAGACACCGGGCTCGACCTCGAACACATGGCCGGGGATGTAACGCGCCAGACCGGCGTAGTAGCGGATCTCGGAGATGGCCCCGCCGATCTCCCCGCGCGACTGCGCCAGCACCTTGCCGTTCTCCAGCGTCAGCAGGCGCGCCAGCTCCTCGCTGCGGGCTTCCAGCCGGTCGGCCCACTTGAGCATCACCATCTGGCGCAGCCGGGGTGACTGGGCCCAGTCCGGGCGATCGAAGGCACGGCGGGCGGCGGCCATCGCCGCTTCGGCGTCTACGGCCTCACTGGCCGCATAGCGGCCGATCAAACGGCCATCGGCCGGGTTCAGACTGGCCTCGAACTGGCCGCCGTGGGAAGGCTGCCATTGGCCGTCAATCAGGTTGAGCGCTTGCTGGGCCATCTCTTATCCTCAATGCATCACGGAGCCGCCATCGACCACCACGACCTGACCGGTCACGAAGTCGCTGGCGCGGCTGGCCAGGTACAGCAGGGTGCCGCACAGGTCCTCGGGCGTCACCTCGCGCTTGATGGCGCGGGTGGCGATGTTGTTGGCGCTGAGCGCGCCCTGCCAGGCCGGGTTGGCCATCGTGTTCTCACTGGCGGTCAGGCCCGGCGCCAGGGTATTGACCCGGATGCCGGCATCACCCAGCTCGCGCGCCATGCTGCGGGTCATGGCCACCACCGCACCCTTGGAACTGACGTAGTGCAGCAGCATGGGTGCGCCCTTGAACACGGTCCCCGAGGCGATGTTGATGATCTTGCCGTAGCCCTGCGCCCGCATGGCCGGCAGCACCGCCTTGCTGCACTCAAAAGGGCCGCGCACGTTGACAGCCATCACCTTGTCCCATTCGGCACTCTCAATCTGCTCGAAAGGCTTGAGCGCCAGGTTGGTGAAGAGGCCCGCGTTGTTGACCAGGATGTCGATGCGCCCGTAGGCCCGGGTCGCGGCCTCGGCCATGGCACGGGTGGATTCGGGCGACGTCACGTCCACACGCACATCTAGGGCCCGCCCGCCTGCGGCGGTGATGGCCGCCACCGTGGCCTGGCTGTTCACCACGTCGGCGCAGACCACGGCCGCGCCTTCGGCAGCCAGCGCCTGCGCATAGCGCGCGCCGATGCCCTGAGCAGCACCGGTGACGATGGCCACCCGCCCGGCCAGGCGGGCTGCATTCTGATGGAAAGTCTGGGTCATCTCGGAATCCTTATGTATGGGGGTGGCTGCGTTCCAGCTGCTGTTCTGCCAACTTGCGGCGATCTTCTTCCTTGCGATGGGCATCGGACATGCCATTGAACAGGGTTCCGATCACACCGCGGTCGAGGTCGCTGGTGCCAAACAGCGCGTCGCAGATGGGGAAGGTCAGGTTGAAGTTGCGGGTGTGCATGAAATCCGGGTTGTGATGCAGCACATGCATGCGCCGCACGGTGTTGACCAGTGGCACACGGTCCAGCAGCGGATGCTCGATGTGCGACAGCGTATGCAGCCCTTCGTACATCAGGAAATAGCCTGCCATGCTGATCATGGCGATGTAGCCGGCATTGGCCGTCCACAGTGCCGCCAGCACCAGGGCGGGCGGCAGGGCGGCCAACACGAACAGCACGGGGGCAAAGGGCGGGAACAGCAGGGCCCGCCAATCGCGCTGGCCGTGATAGTCCAGCGTCTTGTGCGAGAAGAACTGGTGGTGCGTCCCGACATGCCGCTTGTAGGCGGATTTCAGGACACTTTTGGGGCTGTGCAGCAAATAACGATGCGCGGCCCACTCGGCCCAGTTGCCAAACAAGAACATGGGCAGCATCACAAACGCCCATTCCTGCCACCGGGTGGACGATAGCTGGCTGGCACAGTACACGATGGTGCCCACCGTGAAGCACAGCGTGAACGCCAGATGCATCTCTCCGCGGTACCAAGCCGGCGTGGTCTCGCGGTAGTCCTCACGGAAAGCGTGGGAACGGTCGACAATTTCTTGCTCTCGGTTCATGGCACACATCCTTTCATTCGAGTCCCAAAAATTTCCCTGCAAAAGCCGGGTCGCCAAGCAACTGCTCACGCCCTCCCTCCAGCACTGTGCGACCGTTCTCGATCACATAGGCCCGCTCGACGAAGTCCAGCGCGCGGTGGGTGTTCTGCTCCACCAGGAGCATGGTCACGCCTTCAGCGGCGATCTGGTGCAGCACGGTCATGATTTCGTCGATCAGCTTGGGCGCCACGCCGATGAAGGGTTCGTCCAGCAGCAGCAGGCGCGGGCGCGACATCAGCGCGCGGCTGATGGCCACCATCTGCTGCTGCCCGCCGCTGAGCTCACCAGCGTTCTGGGCGGCCTTTTCGCGCAGGATCGGGAACAGCGCGTAGACACGCGCCAGCGAAGCGGCCATGTTACGTCGGCTGGCGGCAGCGTAAACCCCCATCTTCAGGTTCTCCAGCACGCTCATGGTCGGGAACAGGCGGCGACCCTCGGGCACCAGTGCGATGCCACCCGCTACAGTCTGCGCGGTCGAGGCACGCTCCAGCACCTGCCCGTCATAGGTGATGGTGCCGCCGGCCTTAGGATACAGACCCGCGATGGCGCCCAGGGTGGTGGACTTGCCCGCGCCATTGGCGCCCAGCAGGCCCACCTTCTCGCCACGGCCGACCTCCAGCGACACATCCCACAGCGCTCGCAGCGGACCGTGGTCCACGCTCAGGTTCTTCAAGCTCAACATCCCTGTCCTCCTGCCTTTGCCGCGGGTGCCGCCGAACCCAGGTAGGTGCTGAGCACACGCTCGTTGCGCACCACCTCGGCCAGCGGGCCGTCGGCGATCAGGCTGCCCTGTTCCAGCGCGATCACACGGTCCACCACCTTCTCCAGCGCGGAGAAGATATGCTCGACCCAGATCACGGTCACGCCATAGCGGTCGCGTACATGGCGGATGTGTTCGACAAAACGCTGCACCTCCGCCGGCGTCAGGCCCGAGGCCACCTCGTCGACCAGCAAGAGACGTGGCTTGCAGGCCAGCGCGCGGGCGAATTCCAATGCCTTCTTCTCCTGCACCGACAATCTGTCGGCGCGCTCGCGCAGGCGGTGACCGAGCTCGGCGTATTCGATGAAAGCGCGGGCCTCGCGCATCGCGTCGCGTGGCGACAGCGGCTGCTCGTTGAACATCAGCGGAATGGCGATGTTCTCCTGCACCGTGAGGTCACCGAAGGGACGCGGGATCTGGTAGGTGCGACCCACGCCCAGGCGGGCGATCTGGTCACGGCTGCAGTCCCTGAGATCCCGGCCGGCGAACAACACCCGCCCGGCGGTGGGGGTGTAGACCCGCGAGATGCAGTTGAACAGGGTGGTCTTGCCCGAGCCATTGGGGCCGATCAGGCCGACAATCTCACCAGGCTGGATGCGCAGGCTCACGTCGTTGACCGCCACGTTGCCGCCAAACTGCATGCGCACTTGCTCGAGCTGGATCAGCGGGGCGCCGCCCAGGTCTGCATGGCGCGGCAATGGCAGGTCGCGCCCTGGTGCGGCCGCAGACGTTCCTGTGGCGGTCTCGCCCATGTACTCATAGTGCTCACGCGACAGTGCGCGCAAAAATGGCACCTGCTGCACCCAGCGCGCGCGCAGGAAACCGCCGGGCATGAAGCGCCCGATCAGCAGCACGATCAGTCCGTACAGCGTGGCCTGGAAACCCTTGACGCTCACCAGCAGCCACTGCTGCAGGGTGGCCAGCACCAGCACCCCCACCAACGGGCCCCAGCGCAGGCCGGAGCCAGCGAACAGCACCATGGCCACCGGCACCAGGGCCACGTTCAGGCCGAACACGGTGGCCGGGTCGATGTAGCTCATCTGCCAGGCCTGCACCGCACCGGCGGCCGCGCCGAAGGCCGCGCTGAGCACCAGCACGTAGCGTTTGACCGGGGCGATGCGCACGCCCACGGTCTCGGCCACCTGTTCGTCATTGCGGATGCTCTTGAGCGCGTAGCCAAAACGTGAGGCGTTGATGCGCAGGGTGACCACGAAGGTCAGCACGCACACGCCCAGCGCGATCAGGTAGGCCGGCTGCAGCACCTGGGCCACCGGCAGCACGATGCCGTCGGCCCCGTTGGTGATGGGCGTGAGGTTATAGGCCAGCACCTCCGCCAACGGCAGCAAGGCCAGCGTGGCGAAGGCGAAGTAGTCGCCATGCAGGCGAAACAGCGGCACCGAGATCAGCAGCGCGGCGAACGCGGTGACCACCACCGCAAACCCGATGGCCACCCACAGCGGCCAGTGGCCCACCAGCAGGATGGCGAAGGCATAGGCACCGATGCCATAGAAGCAATAGTGCCCCAGGTTCACGTAGCCCATCTCGCCGGCCACCCAGTCCCAGCTCTGGCCCAGGATGTAGGCGATCAGCATCGTGAAGCCGATGGTGGTCAGGTAGGCGTTGCCCAGGAAAGGCAGGCTGGCCAGCGCTGCCACGCCAGCCACACCCAGTAGCCAGCCCGTGCCCTTGTTCAGGCTCTTGCTCATGTCTTCGCTCCCACGCCCTTGGGGTAGGCCACGAGGATCAGCAGCATCAGGATGACACTGAGCGCGGGCGCCCATTCAGGCTTCCAGTAAAGGCCGGTGAGGCCCTCGGCCACACCCAGGAAGACGCCGGCCAGCAGCGCTCCCGGCAGGTTGCCGATGCCACCGACCACGATGATGGTGAAGGCCTTGACCGTCAGCCCGAAGCCCATGTAGGGGTCCACGGGGAAGGACAGCACATAGAGAACCGCGGCGATGGCGACGGTGGCCGAGCCAAAGGCGAAGGTCAGGGCCTTCATGCGCGTGCTCTGCACGCCGCAGATCTGCGCGCCCAACGGGTCCTGGGTGACTGCGCGCACCGCGCGGCCAAACCAGGTGCGCTTGAGGATCAGGTGCATCACCCCGGTGAGCACCGCAATGCCCAGCAGGATCAGCAACTGGGTGGTAGAGACCACGATGTCACCAAACTCCAGGGCCTCCAGCCGCAGCGGGATGTTGCGCTGGGTGGCCCCGGCGGCCACCGCCGTCAGATCCGACAGGATCATCAGCGTGCCCACCGTGACCAGCACCGTGCCCACGGTGGCCTCAAAGTGGCTGCGCCGGGCCAGCGGACGCAGCAGAACATGGTAGTAGCCGTAGGCACAGACAAACAGCAGCGGCGCGAGCAGCGTGACGATCAGCAGCGGGTGCATCTGCCAGTGGGTAAAGGCCAGACTGGCCAGCACCCCGCTGACGGCCAAGAGCGTGCCGTGTGCGAAGTTGAGTATGCGCACGACCCCGTAGATCAGCGACAACCCGAACGCGACCAGGGCGTACAGGCCACCCAGCAGGATGCCGCCGATCAGGACCTGGAGCAGGACTTCCATCGTGGTAGCGCCCGCTTATTTCCAGCTCGGCGAGGGCCAGACCGGCTTGGCCGTGGCCACCTCGGGCGGCCACACCACGTTGATCTTGCCGCCGACCATCTGCACGGTGAAGGCGCTGGTATCGGGGAAGCCGCGCTCGTCAAAGCTCACGTCACCGGCGGGCGACTTGATGGTCGCCTTGAACAGCGCTTCCTTGACCTTCTCGCGGTCGACCACGCCGGCTTTCTCGATCCCCTGGATCATGGCCAGGTAAGAGGTCAGACGGCCCAGGGTCCAGATGTAGTCGAACATCGAGATGTCCGAACGCTTCATCACGGTCTCCACCAGATCGCTGTAGGCGCCCTTCACACCGGGGTACCAACTCAGTTCACCGGTCATGCCCTCGATGTCCTTACCCACCTGGCGGCTCAGCGCACCGGTCAGCATGGTGTGGTGCACATCCATCGCGCGCACTTTGAGCTGGCGCATCTGCTGTACCAGCGGCACCGAAGCGTTGTCATAGGAGCTGATGTAGATCACATCGGCCCTCGCGGCGCGCACCTTGGCGATCAGGGCGGTGAAGTCCTTGAGTTCGGAGGAGAAGGTTTCGTTGCCCAGCACCTTCAGCCCCTGCTCCTCGGCCTTCTTGCTCCAGGTGGCCGTGATGCCTTTCATCACCGGGTTGTCGTGGGTGATGAAGAAGATGGTCTGCGGCTTGGGGCTGACCTTGCTCAGCATGTCGAAGTAGCGCGCCGACCAGTTGGGCACCACCGGGAACGGCGTGCCCCAGACGTATTTCAGGCCCCGGTCATACACCGAGGGCGTGGCCACATTGGCCATCACCATCGGGATCTTGTGCTTCTCGGCGACGGGGGGCACCGGACCGCCCAGCGAAGACCAGTCGGGGCCGACGAAGAAGTCCACCTTGTCCACGGTGGCCATCTTCTCGAAGAGGGCGACGGCGGTGGCCGGCACGCTCTGGTCGTCATAGATCACGAATTTCAGCGGCAGCTTCTTGTTGCAGGCCTTGACCGCGATGCCACCCGCCTTGTTCACCTCCTCGGCGAACACCTCGGTCATCTTGCGCCAGCGGTCGGCCAGCGTGGAGAACGGGCCGGTCTCGGAGATCGTGGTGCCAAAGACGATGGGCTCGCTGCACGAGCCCTGGGCAGCCTGCGCGGGCAGCGCGGCCAGGCCGGTGGCCAGCGCCACAGCGCCGGCGGCCATCAGATGACTGAGTTTCTTCATCGCGTGTCTCCTCTTTGTGGAATGGTTGGGGGGAATCTCGGGAAGCAGAAATCGGAAGGCGGGCCTGGGGTCGACGTGCTCTCAGGATGTCGAACCGCTCAGCCCCTGCCAGCGCTGCACCAGGTCGCGGTGCTCGATGTCGAAGAGGTCGAGCACCCGTCCCACGGTGTGGTTGACCACATCGTCCAGCGAGGCCGGGCGGGTATAGAAGGCCGGTACCGGGGGGAAGACGATGCCCCCCATCTCGGTCACGGCGATCATGTTGCGCAGATGGGCCAGGTTCAACGGCGTTTCGCGTGCCAGCAGTACGAGGCGCCGGCGTTCCTTCAGCACCACGTCGGCGGCGCGGCTGACCAGGTTGTCGGCCATGCCGTGCGCAATCCCGGCCAGGGTCTTCATCGAGCACGGGGCGATCACCATGCCGGCGGTACGAAACGAGCCACTGGAAACCGCCGCGCCGATGTCCTTGACGTTGTGCACCACGTCGGCCAGGGCCTCTATGTCGGCACGCTTGAGGCCCAGCTCTTCCGCGGCGGTCAGCACACCCGCATTGGAGAGCACCAAGTGGGTCTCCCACCCGGGCAGGGCGCGCAGTTGCTCGAGCAGACGTACGCCATAGATGGCGCCGCTGGCGCCGGTGATGGCCACGATGAGGCGCTGGGGCCGAGCCGGGCTCATACGCTCACGATTCCGGTCTGCCAGTCGATGCGTGCGCCGCTTTGCACGACTGTCTTCGGGTCCACTTCCAGCTCGCCCGGGACGCGTACGCGCGTGAATACGTGTTCGTGATAGACCACCGGTCGGGTCGCATCCAGCCCCATCTTCGCGCTTAGGCCCTGCATGTGAGCCGGCGGCGCGACGCCTGGGCCGAAGTCCTGCCCGACGGTGGTTGAAGGGTCCAGCACCGAACCCTGAGCCCCCTGGATGATCACCAGGTCACGGTCGGCCTGGAAGCGGGTCGCCACCGCCCACTCGACCTGCCTGGGGTCGTGAACCTCGACGTCGTCGTCCACCACAACCACTTGCTTGATGTCGTAATGCGCACCGAACGCTGCGCAGATCACGTTCTTGGGCTGTCCCTCGTGAGTCTTGCGAATCTTGACAAACAGGTGGTATCGCCCGACGCCACCGATTGACAGATGCACATCGATCACATTGGAGAAACTGCGTTGCAGATGCGCCAGGATGGTGGCCTCGCGCGGAATGGAGCCCAGCAGCAGATGCTCCATTTCGGCGGGCACGATGGTGTGATAGATCGGGCTCCTGCGGTGCGTGACTGCATCGACCTGGATCACTTCGCGATGCTCGCGCGCACTGTAGTAGCGGGGAAACTCTCCAAACGGCCCTTCCAGCTCGCGCACACCCGGCAGCAGGCGGCCCTCGATGACTATCTCGCTGGATGCGGGTACACGCACCTCGTTGGTCTGGCACTTCACCACGGGCAAAGGCCGGCCATGCAAGGCGCCTGCGATTTCCAGCTCGTCGTGGTCGATCGGGACCACCGCCTGCGAAGCCAGCAGGGTCAGGGGATCCACGCCGATCACCACGGCCACGTCCAGGGCTTGCTGCCTCGATTCGGCTTCCTTGTAGAAGGCCAGCAGATGGCGGGGCAGCATCAGTATGGCCATCTGATTGCCGCTGTGTACCTGAATCCGGTTGATGGACACATTCTGGATTCCGGTGATCGGATTGCGCGCGATGACCAGCCCTGCCGTGATGTAGGGTCCGTTGTCGTGCTCGCTGTGCGTCGGAATCGGCAAGAGCCGCAGAACGTCCGCCTGCTTCAGAACGACCTCCTGACACGGAGCTTGCGAGGCTTCGACCTCCTGCCACTTCAGGGGCTGATCCGCC
>DNQP01000088.1:0-306 GCA_003500955.1 Curvibacter sp.
GCACGACATCGGCAAGAACATCGTGACCGTGGTCCTGCAGTGCAACAACTTCGAGGTCATCAACATGGGCGTCATGGTGCCTTGCCACGAGATCCTGGCCATGGCCAAGGTCGAGGGGGCGGACATCGTGGGCCTGTCCGGGCTGATCACTCCCAGCCTGGAGGAGATGCAGTACGTGGCGACCGAGATGCAGAAGGACGAGCATTTCCGCATCAAGAAGATCCCCCTGCTCATCGGTGGCGCCACCACCAGCCGGGTGCACACCGCGGTAAAGATTGCACCGCACTACGAAGGCCCGGTGGTCTA
>DNQP01000088.1:630-1034 GCA_003500955.1 Curvibacter sp.
GGTCTATGTGCCCGATGCCTCGCGCAGCGTCAGCGTCGCCCAGGGCCTGCTCAGTGAGCAGGCGGCGAACTACATCGCCGAGCTCAACGCGGACTACGAGAAAGTGCGGCAGCAGCACGCCAACAAGAAACAGACGCCGCTGTGGTCGCTGGACAAGGTCCGCGCGAACAAGACACCCATCGATTGGACAGGGCATGCACCGGTGAGGCCGAAGTTCATCGGCCGCCGTGTCTTCAGGAACTTCGACCTGGCCGAGCTGGCCAAGTACATCGACTGGGGCCCCTTCTTCCAGACCTGGGATCTGGCCGGCCCCTTCCCGGCCATCCTCAAGGACGAGATCGTGGGCACGGAGGCGCAGCGCGTGTTCTCCGATGGCAAGCGCATGCTGCAGCGCCTGATCGAAG
>DNQP01000088.1:1437-15575 GCA_003500955.1 Curvibacter sp.
CTACACCGACGAGAGCCGCCACAACGTGGCGCTCACCTGGTACGGCCTGCGGCAGCAGACTGAAAAGCAGGTGGTCGACGGCGTGACGCGCCCGAGCCGCTGCCTGGCCGATTTCGTCGCGCCCAAGGGCGTGGCGCCCGACTACGTGGGCGTGTTTGCAGTCACGGCCGGCATCGGCGTGGAGAAGAAGGAGCAGTACTTCATGGACGACCATGACGACTACTCCGCCATCATGCTCAAGGCCCTGGCCGACCGCCTGGCCGAGGCCTTTGCCGAATGCCTGCACCAGCGCGTGCGCACCGATCTCTGGGGTTATGCGGCGGGCGAGCAGCTGAGCAACGAGGACATGATCGCCGAGAAGTACCAGGGCATCCGTCCGGCACCCGGCTACCCGGCCTGCCCGGACCACAGTGTGAAGAAAGAGATGTTCGAGCTGCTGCAGTGCGAGGAGATCGGCATGGGCCTCACCGAAAGCCTGGCCATGACACCGGCGGCCAGCGTCAGCGGCTTCTACCTCGCGCATCCGCAGAGTGCCTACTTCAACGTCGGCCGTATCGGCGAAGACCAGCTGCATGATCTCGCGCGCCGCCGCGGCATGAGCGAGCAGCAGCTGCAGCGCCTGCTCGCTCCCAATCTCTAGGCGCCAGGCCGTCACCCGCTTTACGCAGTTTTACAAGCCAGACGGCTGGGCTGCGCGGGCCACTGTCTACCATCCAAGCGCGACAGCGTTAAGGAGAAACCGGCCGCTGTGTCGCCGGTCGTCGAAAACGCCAAACGAGCGAGGATATCCAGATGAGTGAAGTGACAAGCACCGGCGCCGTGGTCGCCGGAACCAAGGGTTTGTGGATCGCGGTCGCCGTGCTGGGCGTGGCCGTGGTGGGTCTGGGCGGTGCGCTTTACACCAGCCTGCGAACCAAAGAGGAGCCGCAACCCGTCGTCAGCGTTGCGCAACCTGCGGCGCCGCTGGCCCCTGCCGCACCGGCACCCGTCCCTGGGCAAGCTGCCGCGGCACCGGCGCCCTCAGCGCAGCATCAGCCGCGCCCGGCTTCGGTGAAGAAGCCGGCCGAGGTTCGTGCCGCGCCCGCACCGCTTGCTGCTGCGCCCGTGCCGGCGCCCGTACCCGCACCTGCCCCGATCTGCGGCGACTGTGCCACGGTGTCCAGCGTCACCCCCATCGAGCGGGAGATCGAGACCAGCGGTACGGGCGCTGTGGCCGGCGGCGTGCTGGGCGCCATCGTCGGTAATCAGGTCGGCCGCGGTCACGGCCGCGATGTGGCCACCGTGCTCGGTGCCATCGGTGGCGGTGTCGCCGGCAACCAGATTGAAAAGAAGATGAAGAAAGTTGTGGCCTACCGCATCGACCTGCGCATGGACGATGGCAGCCGCCGTACGCTGGAGCTCGACCGCCCCATGGCCGTGGGTGAGCGCGTACGCTACGACGGTCAGACCGTGCAGCCGATCAAGGGCTAAGCGCGCGCCAGGCCCTGGGCCCAGGTCAGGGCCAGCACCCCCAGCACACTGAGCCCCAGCAGCAGGAGCAGGCCGCTGGTGTAGGCGCCGGCCGGTGTCCACATCAGGCCCAGCAGCCAGGGGGTGGCGGCACGGCCTACGGCCATGGGCAGGCCCAGCGCGCCGTTCAGGCTGGCCGCCTGCTCACGATTCACATACTCGGCTACCGCCGTTCCCTTGACGATGGTCAGCATGCCGTTGCCGATCCCGTATACGGCGACGAAGGTCACCACCAGCGCCATCTGCGCCGCGCCCGTCAGCGGTGCCAGCAGCAGGATGAGCAGGCCCAGCGGGATCAGGCAGGGTATGAGCTGGTTCACCCGGTGCAAGTCCAGGTGGCGCTCGAAGAAAAACAACAGGGCCCGGCCGCCGACCTGCAACACGCCGACGGCTGCCGGCACAGCGATGACCCAGGTTTCTTCAAGACCATAGCCGCGCAGCAGGCTGACCATGTGCGCGGGCAGCGCGGCGGTGACGCCCATCAGCAGCACGATGAAGGCCCCCACCAGCAGGTAGGGTGCGCTCCGCAGGTGCTGGCGCAGCCGTGGCTGCGGCGCATGCGCCTCGATCTGGCGAGGCCGCGGCGCGTTACGCAGCACCCGGGCATGGATAGGTGCACACACGAGCAACTGCAGCGCCGCCAGTGGCCACAGGGCCTGGCGCCAACCCAGATGCGTCATCAACCAGGCGATCAGGGGCAGGAAGACCGTGCTGGCCAGCCCACCGAGAAAGGTGATGACGATGATGGCGCGGCGAAAGTCCTGGGGGTAGCGGCGGATCACCACGGCAAAGGCAGGCGAGTACAGCGTGGCAGCCAAGCCCGCACCGAGCAAGACCCAGACTCCGTAGTAGGTCGCCTGGCTCTCCACCTGGCTGTGCAGGGCCAGGCCCAGCGCCAGCACCAGCGAACCCAGGGTCATCACCCAGCGCTCGTGGCCACGATCGATCAGGCGCCCGACCGGCCAGGCCAGCAGGCCCTCCGCCAGCAGGCCCAGGCTGAAAGCCAGTGAGGCGTCGGCGCGGCTCAGGCCCAGCTCGCGCTCGACCGGTTCCAGCAGCAGGCCAAAGAGGTAGAAGACGCTGCCCCAGCTGATCAGCTGCGTGAGGGACAGCCAGCCGATGAGAGAGGGGCTTTGGCCTGGGCCTTGAGGCATGGCGTGATGATAGGTCAGCGCCTGCCAGGGGCTGGTGCCTCAGGTCCTGCCACTGGCCCGTGTCAATGCGCGCAGGGCGTCTTGCGCCGTGGCATCCTGCCCGCCCACCCAGGCGACGTAGTGATCGGGTCGCACCAGGATCAGCTTCGCCTCGTAACGCGCCCGTTCATCTTCCCGGCTGTCCTCGATGAGGCTCAGGGGGATCTGCATGCGGCGTGCCGCGTCGCGACAAGTCGCGGTGATGGCGGCGTCTGCGCCCAGCGCGAGCAGGGTGTAGCCAGCGCCCAGGCGCTCGTAGACGTTGTCGCCCGCCGAGAGCGTGGCCGGTGCGAGGTGGTGGCCCGGCCGCGCCGCGTAGCGGTGGCTGCCTTGGGCGCTGCCGCCGCTGGCGCCCGGGCATTCGGCCACGATGACGGGTGAGCCTTCGTAGTGGGGTTCAAAGGCATGGACCTCGCCCACCGCGCCCTGGCTGCGGGCCTGCCAGGCCTGTTCAAAAGCCGGGCGGTCGCGTTCAGGCGCGTAGGCTTCGAGGAAGGCCCGGTCGACCTCGATCGAGCGGGCAATGAAATCGCGCGCGGTGGACGCAAAGACGCCATGACGTTCGGGGTGGTAGGAATCGAGCAGGGCGTCGCTGCCCCAGCCCTGCAGCCGGGCGGCCAGCTTCCAGCCCAGATTGCGCGCGTCTTCGAAGCCCGTGTTGATACCGTAGCCGCCATACGGGGGATGGCTGTGTGCGGCGTCGCCGGCGACAAAGACGCGACCCGATCGGTAGCTGTCGGCAATGGCGAAGCGAAGGTCCCAGAAGCCGATGTGCTCGAAGGCCACGTCGAACTCGGCGCCCACCGCCTCGTGCAGATAGGCCTGGAAGTCGAAGTTGTCCCGCGTCGTGCCGGCGGGAACGGGGGCGTGGAAAAACCAGCTGTTGCCCAGATCGACCCGCCCGAAGAACTTCCAGTAGCCCTGCAGTTCGGGTTGCAGCACGTTGTAGTAGGACTTGCCGGGGTAGCGTGCCAGCAGCTCGTGCAGGCCGCGCGAGCGGAAGACCAGCAAGACCATCATGCGGTCGTGATCGGCGAGCGTCTGCGTGATGCCGGCCTGCGTGCGCACCAGGGAGCGGCTGCCGTCGCAGCCCACAGCGTAATCGGCGTGCAGCGTGACGCGTCCTGTACCGTCGCGTGCCGCCGCAGTGATGTGCACCCCGTCGTCGTCGGTCTGCAACGACTCGGCATCCCAGCCATACAGCACGCGCACCGAGGGCAGCTCGGCCACGCGCTTGCGCAGCACGGCTTCGGTGGCGTACTGGGGCAGGCGTTCGTTGCTCTTGAAGTAATAAGGACGCACCAGATCCCGCTGCAGCCAGTCGTAGCTGTACGGGCTGAGCAGCGAGCCGTAGGCGGTGAGACCGCCGATGCCGTATTCCGGTGGGATCGTGCGTGCGGCGCGCAGCTGCTGCTCGGCGCCCCAGAAATGGAAATGCTCCATCGTGCGCTGCGTGAGGTTCTGCCCCTTGGGGATGGGTTGCGGCTCCGCGTGGCGCTCGATCACGGTGCACCGGATGTCGCGTTGGCCAAGTTCAATCGCCAGGCCCATGCCCACCGGGCCGCCGCCGACGATGACGACCTGGGTGTGTTCGACGGAGGACGGGCTGGCGGTCTGCGACATGGGTGGGGATGGCTCTCGGGTCTGAAGGTCCGCATTAGGCCGTGAACTCTAGAATTAGACAAGTTTAGGTATGACATGAACTCATAAAGTATCCCTATGAACCTTTCCATGCGTCAGCTACGCGCCTTTCTGCAGGTGGCACGCTCCGGCAGCTTCACGCGGGCCGCCGAGCGTGCCCACATGACGCAGGCTGGGCTGAGCATCCTGGTGCGCGAGGTCGAGCGCCAGTTGGGCGCCCGGCTGTTCGACCGGACGACCCGCGCCGTGCAGCTGACCGAGGCGGGCAAGCGCTTGGCCGTGGTGGCCGAGTCGGTGCTGCGCCAGCTGGACGACGCGACGGCCGAGGTGGATGCCATCGGCCAGCGTACACGCCAGCAGCTGCGTATTGCCGCCACGCCCCTGGTGTCCTCGCACCTGCTGCCCCAGGTGCTGGCGCGTTTCCGTGAAAGTCACGGGGACGTGCAAGTCCAGCTCGTCGACACCCACCTGGAGAACGTGCAGGCCCTGGTCGAGTCGGGTGCGGTGGACCTGGGCCTGGGCTTTTTCTTCAAGGTGGCTTCGGGTCTGGTGCGTCGGCAGCTGGCGGAGTTTCCCCTGATGCGGGTCTCGCCTTCCGATGCGGCGCCCGAGGGCATCGGCCGCGCGAGCTGGGCTTCGCTGCGCGCCGCACAGCTGATCACGTTGTCCGCGGAGAACCCGATCCAGCGCGTGATCGACGCGCATCTGGACAAGCTCGGCATCGTGCACGACGACGTCCGTCCGGTGAGCTTTCTGGCCACGCAGATCTCCATGGTCGAGGCGGGCTTCGGCTCCGCCGTGATGCCGACCTTCGCGATCGCGGCCTGCCGCCACCACCGGGTGCGGCTTGATGTGCTGGGCAGCCCGCAGGTGAAGCTGGGCTTCTACCGTGTGTCGCGTCGCGGTGTGGCCGAAACCGAGGCCATGAAGGCCTTCGGCGAGGCCTTTGCCCGTCACCTGCCGTCCATGTCGCGCTGAACGCCGGTCTTCATCCATTGCTGAATCTTATGAATTCATGTGATTTCTGAATTTCCGCAGGTCCCGGGCGGGTGGCCTAATAGCAGCAGACCGCGCACAGCAGCTTGAGCTGGCTCAGCTGGCGTGCATTCCATACCCGGGCAGGAGACGACATGAAGTATCAATGGATCAAGAAATTGGCATGGATGGCCGCCGGCATGGTGCTGTCCAGCGCGGCGTGGGCCGCCTGGCCCGAGCGCACCATCACGCTGGTCGTGCCCTACACCCCCGGCACGGGGATCGACCTCGTCGCGCGCCAGCTCGCCGCGCGGCTGCCCAAGGTGCTGGGCCAGCCCGTGATCGTCGAGAACGTGCCAGGCGCGAGCGGCAACATCGGCAGCGAGCGTGTGGCGCGCGCGGCCCCGGATGGTTACACCCTGCTGGTGCAGGTCAACACGCTGGTGATGAACAAGAGCCTGTACAAGTCCTTGCCCTACGACCCGGTCAACGACTTCGCGCCGGTGACCCTCACCTCCTGGGGCACGTTGCTGCTGGTGGCCAATCCCTCGGTGCAGAAAGCCGCCACGGCCCAGCAGATGGTTGCCGCCGCCAAGGCCAAGCCCGGTCAATTGACGTACGGCACACCGGGTGTGGGCACACCGCACCATCTGGCCATGGCGCAGCTGCTGCAGGTCAACGGCCTGGACATGCTGCACGTCCCCTACAAAGGCACGGCGGGTGCCGTGACCGACCTGCTGGGCGGTCGTCTGGACTTCATGTTCCTGCCGGTGCACGTGGCCCTGCCCCAGATCACGGCGGGCAAGCTGCACGCCCTGGCCACCGGCAGCGACCAGCGCGTGCCCCAACTCCCGCAGGTGCCCACGCTGGCCGAGGCGGGGGTGAGGACGGGCAACGTGGAGATGTGGTACGGCGTGCTGGCGCCCAAGGGCACGCCCGCCGACATCGTGGCGCGCCTGGACCGCGAGATCAGCGCCATTCTGCGCCAGCCCGACCTGGCCACCGCTTTCGAGGCCCAGGGCATGACGCCCGCACCCAAGGGCACACCCGCCGCCTTCGGCGCCCTGATCAGCAAAGACGCCGAGCGTTGGGCCGAGGTGGTGCGCCAGGGCAATATCACGGCCGAATAGTCGGTCCCCGCGCCCGCCCTCGCGCCCGCGTGCGCCCGGGGCGACGTTTATGATCCAGTGCACTTGACGCACGGCGCCCCTGTCGGGCGCCGTCGCACTGAACGCTTCCCCATGACCTCCGGCTCCGCCACGCTTTCCGCTTCCACGCGTCGCTCCGTCCTGCTGCTGTCCTTCGCCACGTTTGCCAGCATGGCGGCGCAGCGCCTGTGCGATGCCATGCTGCCCGAGCTGGCCCGCGAATTCTCGGTCGGGCTGGCCCAGGCCGCGCAGGTGATCTCCGTCTTCGCCGTGGTCTACGGCCTCTGCCAGCTCGTGTACGGTCCGCTCGGGGATCGCCTGGGCAAGTTCCGCATCGTCGTCTGGGCCACGCTAGGCTGCAGCGTGGGCAGTGTGCTGGCCATCTTCGCGACCAGCCTGGATTGGCTGGTGCTGGCACGCATGCTCGTGGCCCTGGGGGCAGCGGCCATCATCCCGCTCTCGCTGGCCTGGATCGGTGATGCCGTGGCCTACGAGCTGCGCCAGGAGACGCTGGCGCGCGTGGGTCTGGGCACCACGCTGGGCATCACCGGCGGGCAGCTGATTGGCGGCCTCTTCACCGACACCCTGGGCTGGCGCTGGGCCTTTGCCTTCATGACCGTGCTGTTCGGTCTGGTCGGCCTGCTGCTCTGGCGCGATGGCCGGCGCCAGCGCGCCGAGCAGGCCCTGGCCCCATCGCCCGCGCAGACGGGCGAATCAGGCGCGCGGTCGCCCTATGGCCGGCAGGCGCTGCAGATCCTCACCGGGCGCTGGTCGCGCATCGTGCTCATCGTGGCGCTGATCGAAGGCGCCTCGGGTTTCGGGGTGCTGGCCATCTGGGCCTCGCACCTGCACCATGAGCTCGGGCTCTCGCTCTCGGCGGCCGGTGCGGTGGTGGCGCTGTTCGGCCTGGGGGGCATGGCCTATATGGCCGTGGCGCGCTGGCTCATACCGCGTCTGGGTGAGCATGGCCTGGCGCGCACCGGCGTCACGCTGCTGGGCCTGAGCTCGCTGGTGATCGCTTTCACCCCCGTGTGGTGGCCCAGCCTGCCCGCCAGCCTGCTGGCGGGATTCGGCTTTTTCATGTTCCACAACACCATGCAGACCAATGCCACGCAGATGGCACCCGCCGCGCGCGGCACCGCGGTGTCCCTCTTCGCCTCCTTTCTCTTCATGGGCCAGTCCATCGGCGTGTTGCTCGCGGCAGCGCTCGTGGCCGTGCTCGGCTCCACGGCTGTGATCGCGCTGGGCAGCGCGGTGCTGGTGGCCGTGGGCTTGTATTTCTCGCTCGCCCTGCGCCGCCGGCATGAACTCACGCGCCCTGACTAAGAGGCAGAGACGCTTTGTCGGGGGGCTGGCGCGCCTCAGGGGTGTGGCGTCTGACGGTACTGCAGGGCCTCGGCCATGTGTTCCACACTCACACGGGGCGCCTGGGCGAGGTCGGCGATGGTGCGGGCCACCTTGAGCGTGCGGTGCAGGCCGCGCGCCGACCAGCCCAGGCGAGCGACCGCCGTGTCGAGAAAACGCAGGGCGGCATCGTCTGCGAGGGTGTGACGGTCGATGTCCTGCCCGCGCAGCGCATGGTTGGGGCGGCCCTGGCGGGCCAGCGCGCGTTCGCGGGCGGCCATACAGCGCGCCCGGACGGCGGCGGTGCTTTCCGCTACCGAGGGTTGGAGCAGTTCGCCCGCGGGCAGTGCCCCCACCGGCACATGCAAATCGATGCGGTCGAGCAAGGGGCCGGACAAACGGGACTGGTAGCGTGCCACCTGGTCGGGCGTGCAGCGGCACGCGCGCTGGGCCGAGCCCAGATGGCCGCAGGGACAAGGATTCATCGCGGCCACCAGCTGGAAGCGAGCCGGAAACTCGGCCCGCCGTGCCGCACGCGCAATGGTGATGCGGCCGGTCTCCAGCGGCTCGCGCAAAGCCTCCAGCGCCACCCTGGGAAACTCGGGCAGTTCGTCCAGATAGAGCACTCCGTGATGCGCCAGGGAAACCTCGCCAGGCCGCGGCGGTGATCCGCCACCTACCAGGGCGACTGCACTGGCGGTGTGGTGCGGGCTGCAGGTCGGGCGGCGGCCCCAATGCTGCAGCGTGAAGCGGCCCGCGAGGCTGGCCAGGGCCGCACTTTCCAGGGCTTCGTCGGTGCTCATGGGCGGCAGCAGGCCGGCCAGGCGCTCGGCCAGCATGGACTTGCCCGCGCCGGGCGGCCCGGTAAACAACAGGCTGTGGCCACCCGCGGCCGCGATCTCGAGGGCGCGCCGCGGTCCGGCCTGGCCCTTGACGTCGGCCAGGTCCGGGCC
Source organism: Curvibacter sp. (assembly GCA_003500955.1). Classification (GTDB taxonomy): domain Bacteria; phylum Pseudomonadota; class Gammaproteobacteria; order Burkholderiales; family Burkholderiaceae_C; genus Hylemonella. Next base: position 10,201 of record DNQP01000088.1, read on the forward strand.
CTCGGCCGCCAGCTCAGGTGGCAGGCTGTGCTGGCGCGACCAGCCGGCGGGTCCCGGTGCGGCCGGGTCCCGGCCCGGCAGGACCTGCTGCACCACGTCGAGCAGGTGGGTGGCCCTGTAGATCGTGCTGTCGGGTACCAGCGCGGCCTCTTCGGCGCTGCCCGGCGGCAGCACGAGCGCGGTGCCGACCCCGCGCAGCGCCAGCGCCATGGCCAGCGCGCCGCGTACCGGGCGCAGCTCGCCGGAGAGCGAGAGTTCGCCGGCAAACTCATGACCGGCCAGGGCCGTGCCATCGATCTGCCCGCTGGCGGCCAGGATGCCCAGGGCGATGGGCAGGTCGAAGCGACCCGAGTCCTTGGGCAGATCGGCCGGCGCCAGGTTGACGGTGATGCGCTTGTTGTGCGGAAACTCCAGTCCGGAGTTGAGGATGGCCGAACGCACGCGCTCGCGGGCCTCCTTGACCTCGGTCTCGGCCAGCCCGACCAGTGTGAAACTGGGCAGGCCCGGGGCCAGGTGGACTTCAACGTTGACCGCCGCCGCTTCCAGGCCCAGCAGGGCCCGGCTGTGCACCAGGGACAGGCTCATGGGTATTTCCTCCACAAAACGGTGCAGATCTCTTGCCTGCTTGTCCCAACTGGCGCACACTGATGGTGCATAACTGGATGTTCGTACAGTTATCATAACGTCATGGAGGCGTATAGGTCTACAGGCTTGTGCGGGAAATAGCACTTGGATTGCTGGCACGGTCCCTGCTTTACAGGTTCGTCCCTTTAACCCTTGATGGAGTAAGACATGAACCTGAAATCCAAGATTGCCCTCGCTGCCCTGGCCCTGACCGCCGGTTCTTCCGCGTTTGCCCAGCTGGCCTACAACGTGGGCGTGGTGAGCGAGTACCGTTACCGCGGTATCGCCCAGACGTCCGGTGAGCCCGCTGTGCAAGGCGGCCTGGACTATGCCCACAGCAGTGGTTTCTACGTTGGGGCCTGGGGTACCAACATCTCCTGGATCAAGGACGATGGTGACGCTGCTGGTGTCAAGACCAAGTCCAACGTCGAAATCGACCTCTATGGCGGTTACAAGGGCGCCCTGACCAAGGATCTGAGCTACGACGTCGGTTATCTGCGCTATGAATATGTCGGCAACAAGTACAAGGACATCGGCGCTGCCGCAGCGAACGCGAACACCGACGAAGTCTACGTTGGCCTGACCTACGGCCCGGCCACGCTGAAGTACTCGTACGCTTTCTCCAACCTGTTCGGCTTCGCTGACAGCAAGGGCAGCAGTTATGCCGACCTGTCGGCCACCTTTGACCTCGGCAAGGGCTACTCCGTGACCCCGCACATCGGCGTTCAGGACATCAAGGGTCAGAACGCAGCGGGTTACAGCTATGTCGACTACGCCGTGACCCTGGGTAAGGATTTCGGTGCTGGTTTCACCGGCACGCTCGCGCTGATCAGCGTCAACGCCGACGACCAGACCAAGTACACCGTGAACGGTTATCGCAAGGCCAAGGACCAGGTCGTTCTGGGCGTGAAGTACACCTTCTAAGCCTCTCAATCCATCCAGAGGAGAACCCATGAAACTCGTCACAGCCATCATCAAACCCTTCAAGCTCGATGAAGTGCGAGAAGGCCTCTCGGCCATCGGTGTGCAGGGCATTACCGTGACCGAAGTCAAGGGCTTCGGCCGGCAGAAGGGTCACACCGAGCTGTACCGCGGCGCCGAATACGTCGTGGACTTCCTGCCCAAGGTCAAGATCGAAGCCGCGGTAGCCGACGAGCTGGTCGACCGCGTCATCGAGGCGATCGAAGGCTCGGCCCGTACCGGCAAGATCGGCGACGGCAAGATCTTTGTCTACAACCTCGAGCAGGTCGTGCGCATCCGTACCGGCGAAACCGGCAAGGAAGCGCTCTGAAGCGCCCAACATCAAGAGAGATATCGACATGAAAAAACTACTCGTCTCCTTTGCGCTGGGGCTGAGCCTGCTGGCCGGCTCTGTGACGTCATGGGCCCAGGCTCCCGCGGCTGAAGCCCCGGCTGCCGCCGCACCCGCGGCGGCGGCTCCGGCCGATGCCCCTGCGGCGGCTCCGGCCGAAGCGGCTCCCGCTCCCGTGCCCAACAAGGGCGACACCGCCTGGATGATGGTGTCCACCCTGCTGGTCATCATGATGGTGATCCCCGGCCTGGCGCTGTTCTACGGCGGCCTGGTCCGCAGCAAGAACATGCTGTCGGTCCTGATGCAGGTCATGGTCACCTTCTCCCTGATCACCGTGCTGTGGTTCATCTATGGCTACAGCATCGCGTTCACGGAAGGCAACGCCTTCATCGGTGGCTTCGATCGCCTCTTCTTGAAGGGCATCTGGGACAACGCCGCCGGCACTTTTGCCAACGGCGCGACCTTCAGCAAGGGTGTCTACATTCCCGAGATCGTGTTCGCCGCCTTCCAGGCCACCTTCGCGGGCATCACCTGTGCGCTGATCGTCGGTGCCTTCGCCGAGCGTATGAAGTTCTCGGCCGTGCTGCTGTTCATGGTGATCTGGTTCACCTTCAGCTACGCCCCGATCGCCCACATGGTCTGGTTCTGGATGGGTCCGGATGCCTACACCGCCAAGGAAGTCGTCGATGCCATGAACGGCAAGGCCGGCTACATCTGGCAGCACGGCGCGCTGGACTTCGCCGGTGGCACCGTGGTGCACATCAACGCCGCTGTGGCGGGCCTGGTCGGTGCCTACATGGTGGGCAAGCGCATCGGTTACGGCAAGGAAGCCATGGCGCCGCACAGCCTGACGCTGACCATGGTCGGTGCCTCCATGCTGTGGGTCGGCTGGTTCGGCTTCAACGCCGGCTCCGCCCTGGAAGCCAACGGATTCGCCGCCCTGGCCTTCGCCAACACGCTGCTGGCCACCGCTGCCGCCGTGCTGGCCTGGTGCGTGGGTGAGGCGCTGGTCAAGGGCAAGGCCTCCATGCTCGGTGCCGCTTCGGGTGCCGTCGCCGGCCTCGTGGCCATCACGCCTGCCGCTGGCAACGTCGGTATCGGCGGCGCGCTGATCATCGGCCTGGTCGGTGGCTTCGCCTGCCTCTGGGGCGTGACTGGCCTGAAGAAGATGCTGGGTGCCGACGACTCGCTCGACGTGTTCGGCGTGCATGGCATCGGCGGTATCGTCGGTGCGCTGCTGACCGGTGTGTTCAACAGCCCGGCCCTGGGTGGTCCGAGCCTGGTCGGTGACTGGGTCACGGCCAGCATGGTCTCTGCCGCCGATTACTCGATCGCCAGCCAGGTCTGGATCCAGCTCAAGGGTGTGCTGATCACCATCGTCTGGTCGGGTGTCGTGTCCTTCATCGCCTACAAGATCGTTGACCTGACCATCGGTCTGCGCGTCAGCGAAGAAGACGAGCGCCAGGGCCTGGACATTTCCTCCCACGGCGAGACGGCCTACAACCGTTGATTTGAGCAATGGCTGGCAGCCTGCCCTAGCAGGCGGCTGCCGGCCTGAGCAAGCGAGAGTCTCCTCTGGTTCAGGCCCGCAAGAGCTACGGCTCGAGCGGGCCTTTTTTCCAGATCGGCCGGATCAGGGCAAAACAGCCTTGACCCGGCCTTGGCTTTTGGGGCTGGCCGCTACCGTTAACATCGCAGCATGCAGACACTGCAAGACCTCACCGAACGCGTGCGTGCCGCCGCGTCCACCAGCACCCCGCTGCGCATCTGCGGCGGCGGCAGCAAGGATTTCTACGGCCAGAGCCTGCAGGGCGAACGGCTCGACACCCGCGGCCTCACCGGCATCGTCAGCTACGAACCGAGTGAGCTTGTGGTCACCGTGCGCGCCGGCACGCCGCTGGCCGAGCTGGAAGCGGTGCTGGCCGACAAGGGTCAGTACCTGCCTTTCGAGCCGCCGCATTTCGCGCAGGACGGCGCGCGCGCCACGGTCGGGGGCATGGTGGCCGCGGGCCTGAATGGCCCGGCGCGCGCCAGCGTGGGTGCCGTACGCGACTATGTGCTCGGCGCACAGCTGCTCAACGGCCAGGCCGAACTGCTGACCTTCGGCGGTCAGGTCATGAAGAACGTGGCGGGCTACGACGTCTCGCGCCTGCTGGCCGGCTCGCTGGGCACCCTGGGCCTGATCACCGAGGTCTCGCTCAAGGTGCTGCCGCGCGCCGTGGCCGAGGCCACCCTGGTCTTCGAGCTTGACGAGGCCCGCGCCCTGCAGCAACTCAACGCCTGGGGCGCCCTGCCCTTGCCGCTCAATGCCAGCTGCTGGCACGAGGGTGCGCTCATGGTGCGCCTGCGCGGCGCGCAGGCTGCCATCGCCGCGGCCAAGAAGACCATGGGCGGACAGATGCTGGAGCAGGCCCCCGCGCACAAGCTCTGGGACGCGCTGCGCGAGCAGACCGCGCCTTTCTTCCAGCTCGGCGAGGGCGAGGCCCTGATGCGCCTGAGCGTGCCCGATACAGCGCCGCCGCTGAACCTCGGCCCGACCCTGATCGAATGGGGCGGTGCCCAGCGCTGGCTCAAGCTGCCGCTGAGCGCGGCCTCCCACCCCTCGCTGCCCGACGGGCTGCCGGGCCATGCCACGCTGTTCCGCGGCGGCGACAAGAGCGTTGGCGTGTTCACACCGCTGCCTGCGCCGCTGGACCGCATCACGCGCGAACTGAAGCAGCAGTTCGACCCGGCCGGCATCTTCAACCGCGGCCGTCTCTACCCGGATTTCTGAGCCGTCATGCAAACCACTCTCGCGCCCGAGTTCAAGCACACTGCCGACGGCCAGGCCGCCGAGGCCATCCTGCGCAAGTGCGTGCACTGCGGCTTCTGCACCGCCACCTGCCCCACCTACCAGCTGCTCGGCGACGAGCTCGACGGCCCGCGCGGCCGCATCTACCTGATCAAGCAGGTGCTCGAAGGCGAGGCGCCGACACGCAAGACCCAGCAACACCTGGACCGCTGCCTGACCTGTCGCAACTGCGAAAGCACCTGCCCGAGCGGTGTGCAGTACGGTGCCCTGGTCGACATCGGTCGCAAGATCGTCGAGGACAAGGTGCCGCGCCCCGCGGGCGAGCGCTTCGTGCGCTGGGCCTTGAAAGAAGGGTTGACGTCCCCCCTGTTCGGCCCGGCCATGAAGCTGGGCCAGCTCGTGCGCGGTCTGCTGCCGGCCACGCTCAAGGCCAAGGTGCCGGCGCCACAGAAGGTCGGTGCCTGGCCCACGCAAACCCATGCCCGCAAGGTGCTGATGCTGGCCGGCTGCGTGCAGCCCGCCATGCTGCCCAACATCAACAGTGCCACGGCGCGTGTGCTCGACGCCGCGGGCATCCAGGCCGTGCTTGCGGCCGAGGCCGGCTGCTGCGGCGCCGTGAAGTTCCACCTCAACGACCAGGCCGGCGGC
>DNQP01000166.1:0-10354 GCA_003500955.1 Curvibacter sp.
CGCATGCGCCGCGAGTGCGCATGCACGGCCTCGACCAGGGCCGTCACATGCTCAGGCGGGGTGTACTGGCTGATGCCGTGGCCCAGATTGAAGATGTGCGTGGGGCCGCTGGCTGATCGGTCCGTGTGCGGACGGCCGAAGCTCTCCAGCACCTTTTTCACCTCGGCCTCGATGGCCGCCGGTGGCGCAAACAGCACATTGGGGTCGATATTGCCCTGCAGCGCCTTGCCCGGCCCGCCCACCTGACCGCCCACCAGCGCGCGCGCCTGGCCCAGGTTCATCGTCCAGTCCAGCCCCAGCACCTCGCAGTCCAGCGCCCCCATCTGCTGCAGCCACAGCCCCCCACCCTTGGTGAAGACGATGCGCGGCACGATCTGCCCGTCCACGCCGTGGCGCTCGAGCTGTCCCAGCACCCGGGCCGTGTAGGCCAGGCTGAAGTCCTGGAAGGCCCCATCGGCCAGCACCCCACCCCAGGAATCGAAGACCATCACGGCCTGGGCGCCCGCATCGATCTGCGCGTTCAGATAGGCCGCCACGGCGTCGGCATTGACGGCCAGGATGCGGTGCATCAGGTCCGGGCGGCTGTAGAGCATGCTCTTGACCAGGCGGTAGTCGTCCGAGCCCGCGCCCTCGACCATGTAGCAGGCCAGGGTCCAGGGGCTGCCCGAGAAGCCGATCAGGGGCACGCGGCCGTTCAAGGCCTTGCGGATGGAGGTGACGGCGTCAAAGACGTAGCGCAGCTTGTCCAGGTCCGGGACCTGCAGCTTGGCCACGGCGGCCTCGTCGCGCACGGGGTGGGCAAAGCGTGGGCCCTCCCCTTGCGCAAAAGACAGGCCCAGGCCCATGGCGTCGGGCACGGTGAGGATGTCGGAGAAGAGGATGGCCGCGTCCAGCGGGTAGCGCGCCAGGGGCTGCAGGGTGACCTCGGTGGCGTAGTCCACATTCGTGGCCAGGCCCATGAAGCTGCCGGCCTTGGCGCGCGTGGCGCAGTACTCGGGCAGGTAGCGCCCGGCCTGGCGCATGAGCCACAGCGGGGTGTGGGCTGTGGCCTGGCGCAGGCAGGCGCGCAGGAAGGTGTCGTTCTGCAGGGGGGCGTAGGGCATGGGGACGGTCGACTCCTGTTCTGGACCCGCCCTGGATTGGGCTTGGGTGTCAGATTTTTATTTGATGAAAGTGTCAATTTAACTTGACGTTTTGTCAAATCTCTATAAATTAGGGATTCGTCGACCAACCCCAGGCGAATCATGGCGTCTTTGCTGGACCGGATGGAATCCCCCGCTGACCTGCGCCAGCTGTCGTTTGAACAGCTGCAGCCGCTGGCAGATGAACTGCGCGAGCAGCTGCTGACGACGGTCGCCCGCACGGGGGGGCACCTGAGTGCCAACCTGGGAACGGTGGAACTGACCATCGCCCTGCACTATGTGTTCCACACCCCGGAAGACCGCCTGGTCTGGGACGTCGGCCATCAGACTTACCCGCACAAGATGCTGACCGGCCGCGCAGCGCGCATGGGCACGCTGCGCCAGCAGGGCGGGCTCAGCGGCTTCCCGCGCCGCGTCGAGAGCGTCTACGACACCTTTGGCACCGCGCATTCGTCCACCAGCATCTCCGCCGCCCTGGGCATGGCCATGGCGGCCCGCCAGACCGGCGCCTCCCGCAAGGTCGTCGCCATCATCGGCGACGGGGCCCTGACCGCCGGCATGGCCTACGAGGCCCTGAACAATGCCGGCGCCAGCGATTGCGATCTGCTGGTGATCCTGAACGACAACGACATGTCCATCAGCCCACCGGTGGGCGCCCTGAACGACTACCTGGCGCAACTGATGTCGGGCCGCTTCTACGCCCAGGCCCGTGCCGCGGGTCGCCAGGTGCTGCAGAGCGCACCACCCCCACTCTTTGCACTGGCCCGGCATCTGGAGCAACAGACCCGGCAGCTGGTGCACAAGGACACGCTGTTCGAGAAACTCGGCTTCACGTACACCGGCCCGATCGACGGGCACGATCTGGACACGCTGGTACCGACCCTGCAAAGCCTCTCGCAGGCCAAGGGACCGCAATTCCTGCATGTGGTGACGCGCAAGGGCAAGGGCTATGGCCGGGCGGAGGCCGATCCCATCGCCTACCACGGCCCCGGCAAATTCGATCCCCAGGTGGGCCTGGTCAACGCCAAGACACCGCCCGCGCCCACCTACTCCCAGGTGTTTGGCGACTGGCTCTGCGATATGGCCGCCCAGGACCCGCGCCTGATCGGCATCACGCCGGCGATGCGCGAGGGCTCGGGCATGGTGACGTTCAGCGAGCGCTATCCCGGTCGTTACGTCGATGTGGGGATCGCCGAGCAGCATGCCGTGACCCTGGCTGCAGGCATGGCGTGCGAAGGCCTCAAGCCCGTGGTGGCGATCTATTCGACCTTCCTCCAGCGCGCCTATGACCAACTGATCCACGACGTGGCCCTGCAGAAACTGCCGGTCGTCTTCGCGCTGGACCGCGCGGGCATGGTGGGCCCGGACGGCGCGACCCACGCCGGCATGTTCGACATCGCGTTCACGCGCTGCATCCCGAACATGAGCATCGCCTGCCCTCCGGACGCGCGGGAATGCCGCCAACTGCTGTCGACCGCCTTTGCCCAGGACCATCCGGTGACAGTGCGTTACCCCCGGGGCAAGTGTCATGGGGCGCCTGCAGCCACCGACCTGGAGGCCCTGCCCTTCGGGAAAGCCGAGCTGCGCCGCCAGGGCCAGCGTGTCGCCCTGCTGGCCTTCGGGCCCCTGCTTCACGAAGCGCTCCAGGTGGCCGAAGCGCTGGACTGCACGGTCGTGAACATGCGCTGGGCCAAGCCACTGGACCTGGATCTGCTGCGCGAGGTGGCGCGGACCCATCAGGCCCTGGTGACGATCGAAGACGGTTGCCGACTCGGCGGCGCGGGCGCGGCCGTGCTGGAAGCCCTGCAGGACCTGCCCGCACCACCCGAGGTCCTGACCATCGGCTTCGAGGATGAGTTCACGGAGCATGGCGACCCCGCGGCGCTGATGGAGATGTATGGCCTGACAGCCCGGACGATCGAAGCAAAAATCGTCGCGCGCTGGCCGCGGCTGTTCGGTGCCCAGCAGGCGGCAGGGGGCAGCGTGACGCCGCTTTTGCGCAGGGTGAACTGAATGGATGTCTGGACGCTGGGACTCAACCACCGCTCGGCGCCGCTCGACCTGCGCGAGCGCTTTGTGTTTGCGTCGGAGCGCCTCGGCGACACGCTGCACGGCCTGCGTCGCGCCTTCGCGAGCCACAAGGAAGTCGCGATCCTGTCCACCTGCAACCGGACCGAGATCTATTGCGCCGGCGACCAGGTCCGGCTGCCCGAAACCCTGAGCTGGCTGGCCGATGCCGGGCAGACGGAGCTCGACACCCTCAAGCAGCACACCTACTGGCTGCAGGCCGACGCATCGGCGCGGCACGCCTTCCGGGTGGCCAGCGGGCTGGACTCCATGGTGCTGGGGGAGCCGCAGATCCTCGGCCAGCTCAAAGACGCCGTACGCATCGCCAGCGACGCGGGCTCGCTGGGCAGCACGCTCAACCAGCTGTTCCAGCGCTCATTCTCTGTCGCCAAGGAAGTCCGAAGCTCGACCGAGATCGGCGCGCATTCGATCAGCATGGCGGCCGCTGCGGTGCGCCTGGCCTCGCGCATCTTCGAGAACCACCGGGACACCCATGTGCTCTTTGTCGGCGCCGGCGAGATGATCGAACTCTGCGTGGCGCACTTCGCCGCGAAATCACCCGGCTCCCTGACCATCGCCAACCGCTCCCTCGACAAGGCCGAAGGCCTGGCACAACAGTACGGCGGGCGCGGCATGGCCCTGGCCGACCTGCCCCAACGGCTGCACGAGTTCGACATCGTGGTCAGCTGCACGGCCAGCACCCTGCCCCTGATCGGACTGGGCGCCGTCAAACGTGCGCTGCAGCGGCGCCGGCGGCGACCGATGTTCATGGTCGACCTGGCCGTGCCCCGCGACATCGAGCCGGAAGTGAAGTCGCTTGCCGATGTCTACCTCTACACCGTGGACGACCTGGCCGACGTGGTGAGCCAGGGGCAGTCCCACCGGCAGGCTGCCGTGTCCGACGCCGAGCTCATCATCGACTCGGGCGTGCAGAAGTTCATGGACTGGCTGGCGCAGCGCAGCCAGGTGCCCATGATCCAGCAGCTCAACCAGCGCGCCGAAAACTGGCGGCAGGCGGAGCTGGTGCGCGCCCGCAAACAGCTGGAAAAAGGACAGGATCTGGACAGCGTGCTGGAATCGGTGACCCTGGGGCTGATGAAGAAGATGCTGAACGGCCCGCTGCGCGAACTGAACCAGCGCGATGCGCCCGGGCGCGATCAGGCCAAAGCGGCGGTCGAGCAGTTCTTCCTCAAACCCTGAGCCCGCTGACTGGGTCGAACACCTGGCCTGTGGTGTCGACCTCTACGACGATCGCAAGGACCCGCTAGCGCGCGCGCTGATCGACCCGCGCAGGGCCAACAGCAGGCCTGCCGCCTTGGCGTGAGAAGCGGCGCCAGAGGCGCCAGGCCAACAGAAAGCCGAGCACCGCGGCGTAGACATAGACCTCGGCAAAGTCATTCTTGCCCGCGCGCATCCAGAAGAAATGCAGCACGGCCAGCACCGCGACGGCATAGACCAGCCGGTGCAGCATCTGCCAGCGCGCCGGGCCCAGCCAGCGGATGGCGCGGTTCCACGAGGTCGCCGCCAGCGGGGTCAGCAGCACGATGGCCGTGAAGCCGACGAGGATGAAGGGACGCTTGGGTATGTCGAGCGCGATCTCCTGCAAATCGAAGCCCATGTCGAACCAGGCATAGCACAGCAGGTGCAGGACGGCGTAGAAGTAGACATACAGGCCCAGCATGCGCCGCAGACGCGCCAGGCCAGGGAGCCCGAAGCTCACGCGCAAGGGTGTCACGGCCAGCACCACGCACAGCAGGCGCAAGGTCCAGTCTCCGGTCGCGCGCAGCAGGTACTCGGCAGGATTGGCGCCGAGCTGATCCGCGAAAGCACCATAGACCAGCCAGCCCGCGGGCGCCAGACAGCCCAGAAACAGCAGGGGCTTCGCGGCCCAGCTCAGCAAAGCGCGGTTGAGCGACGCGCGCAGCACACCGCTCACTCAGTAGAACTTCTTCAGGTCCATGCCGGCGTAAAGCTGCCCGACCTGGGCCTCGTAGCCGTTGAACATCAGCGTCTTGCGCTTCTTGGCGAACAGGCCGTCCTCGCCGATGCGCCGTTCGCTCGCCTGGCTCCAGCGCGGGTGGGCGACGTCGGGATTCACATTGGAATAGAAACCGTACTCCTGCGGCGCGGCAATGTTCCAGGCTGTGGCCGGCTGCTTTTCGACGAAGCGGATCTTGACCAGGCTCTTGCCGCTCTTGAAGCCGTATTTCCAGGGCACCACGAGACGCAGCGGTGCGCCGTTCTGCTTGGGCAGAACCTCGCCATACATGCCGAAGGCCAGCAGAGAGAGCGGATGCATGGCCTCGTCCATGCGCAAGCCCTCGGTGTAGGGCCAGAGCAGCACGCGCGAGCTCACATAGGGCATGGTCTTCTTGTCGGCCAAGGTCACGAACTCGACGTACTTCGCATTGCCCAGCGGCTCGACTTTCTTGATCAGCTCGGCCACCGAGTAACCGACCCAGGGAATCACCATGGACCAGCCCTCGACGCAACGCAGGCGGTAGATGCGCTCCTCCATGGGCGCGAGCTTGAGCAGATCCTCCAGCGTGTAGTTGCCCGGCTTCTTGACCAGGCCCTCGACGGACACGGTCCAGGGCGAGGTGGGCAAGGTGTGGGCATTGCGGGCCGGATCGCCCTTGTCCATGCCGAATTCGTAGAAGTTGTTGTAGCCGCTCGCGTCCTGGTAGTCCGTGAGCTTGTCCAGGGTGCTGGCGCCGGCCACTGCCGAGACGCGCCCCGGCAGGGCGGCGAGCTTGCCGGGACGTGGCACCTGGCTGGCACGCGCATCGCGCGCTGCCCAGCTGGCCATCACGGCGCCAGCAGCACCGCCGGCCATCAGCCGCAGCAGCTCACGTCGCTGCTGGTAGATCCCGGGCGGTGTGATCTCGCTGGTGATGGGATGGACGAAGCCGTCGTCGCGGGTCTTGATCAACATGGGACTGCCCTCCTAAGCATATGAGTCGTGGGAGGGCGGCCGTTCTTACAAAGTTCCCGGCCTGCGGCGGGCTTACGGCGATTGCTTACAGCGTGCCGTAGCTGTGCAGGCCGCTGAGGAACATGTTGACGCCGATGAAGGCGAACGTGGTCACGCCCAACCCTGCCAGCGCCCACCACGAGGCCACGGTGCCGCGCAAGCCCTTCATGAGGCGCATATGCAGCCAGGCCGCGTAGTTGAGCCAGACGATCAGGGCCCAGGTCTCCTTGGGGTCCCAGCTCCAGTAACCGCCCCAGGCCTCGGCGGCCCAGAGCGCGCCCAGCACCGTGGCGATCGTGAAGAAGGCAAAACCGACGGCAATGGACTTGTACATCACGTCGTCCAGCACCTCGGCCGACGGCAGGCGCTCGGCGATGCGGCGGCGCCCCAGCAGGATGGCCGCCACGATGAGTGCAGCGATGATGAAGTAGACCAGCCAGTAGCTGCCGCCCGCTTCACCGGAGCGCTGCCGGAAGGCCACGGGCACGAAGCACAGCACGATGCCAAAGATCCACAAAGGCGCCAGCTTGTACCAGCGCACCTGCTCCCGCGCCTCCTGCTGCGCCTGGCTCTTGATCAGGTAGGCAAACGCCACCATGGCCGCCAGCGCAAAAGTGCCATACCCCACAAAATTCGCCGGTACGTGCACCTTCATCCACCAGCTCTTGAGGGCGGGCACCAGGGGCTGGATCTCGTGTGCCCCGCGCACCACCGTGTACCAAAGCAGGAAACCGACCGCGGCGCTGACGACGAGCATCACGAAGGCACCCATGCTGCGCGTGTTGTACTGCTGCTCGAAATAGAGATAGAACAAGGCCGTCATCCAGCAGAACAGCACGAAGACCTCGTAGAGGTTGCTGACCGGGATGTGCCCGATGTCCGGGCCCAGCAGGTAGCTTTCGTACCAGCGCACCATGGTGCCGATCAGGGCCATGGTGACCGCCGCCCAGCTCAGGCGCGAGCCGATCGTCTCCATGGTCGCGGCCTGGCCGCGGCTGAACATGCCAATCCAGTAGAAGGCCGTGCTCATGAAGAACAGCACGCTCATCCAAAGGATGGCCGATTGGCTGGACAGAAAGTACTTGAGCCAGAACACGCTCTCCGCGCGGGCCAGGTCCTTCTGGTAGGACGCGATCCCCAGCAGGGACAAGACCGCCACCCCCAGCATCAGCGCCCGCAAGGGGCGCCAGAACCAGCCCAGGGCCACCGCCGAGGGGATGGACAGCAGCAGGATGGCCTTCTCATAGACATCCATGGCGTGCTGGTAGTTGGCGAAGGCGTAGAGGCCGCCAACCACCATGAAGACGGCAAATGCCCAATCGAAGGCACTGCGCTTGGCGAAGTAACCTTCGTTGAGGGTCAGGGTGGTCGTGGCAGTGTTCATGTCGGGCTCCTGGGCAGCAGCTTGTCGCGCAGCTGCTCGAATTCACGGTCGGCGTCCAGCGTCTTGCGATTGGATGACAGCGCCATGCTGGCCTGACTGCCATCTCCCTGCGGGGTCAGCCAGATCCACAGACGGCGCTCACGCACGTACAGCATGGCAAAAATACCCAGAATCAGCAAGGCACACCCCAGATAGACCACGGTCTTTCCCGGCGCGCGCGCCACCTGGAACACGCTCGCCTGGACCTGCTTGAAATCGACCAGCTGCAGGGCCATGGGCGCGGGGTAGAAGAAGGTGTCGCTCAGGGCCAGCACGGCCTGGGTCATGAAAGCAGCCGTGGCCTCATCGGAAGACCAGGGCTTGAGCCCCGCCTTTTCACGCGCAACCTGCAGCAACTCGTAGAGCACGCCGTTGAGGATGCGGATCAGCATTTCGCCGGCGCGGGCGCGCTCGGCCTCGGGCACGTTGTTCTCCATGAAGTCGGCCAGGCTCTGGAGACCACCCTTGGCTTCGCTGTCCGGTACCGGCTCCACGCCCGAGAACAGGGCCAGGGCACGCGCTGCCGAGGCCGTGAGCTGGGGCAGCAGATCCTTGCGCGTCGGGTCGACCATGCGGGCGGCGTAGCGACGCACGGCCAGCGCCCGAAGCGCGGGATCTGCCAGCGCCGCGCGCAGGCGGAAGAACTCGTCGGTGCTGCCCTCTGCGTCCGCGGGGATGCGGACATAGCGGAAGGCATCGGCCGGCGTGTCGCGCACACCCATCAGATAGACCGGCACACCATCGCCCAGATCGACCGGCAGCATGTAGTTGTGGAACTCCCGGGCCTGACCTGCCGCATCACGCAGCTTGTAGGTCACGCTGGGGCCGACGTTGCGCTGGGTCTTGGGCGCATCGTGCTTGTTCGCGGCGCCCAGCCGCTCCTGCAGCGCGGCCCGCAGGTCGACCTTGCGCACGTCGACCGCCGAGGGGGACGTGGCGCTGAAGTTCTCGACGTTGATGACCCGCAGGCCGGTGTATTCCAGCGTGAGCTTGTCCTGGCCGTTGCTGAGCTGGGAGGAACCACCGATGACCCCCTCGATCTCGAAGGACTTGGTGGTCGACTGCATGGGCAGGGCCTTGAGACGCACCGTCGAGCCACCGTCGTCGAAGCTGGACTGGTAGATCTCGATGCCCTTGAAGTTCGCGGGATGGTTGACTTCGACGCGGGCCTCGCGCGCCTCGCCCGTGGCCTTGTCGTGGATCACGATCTCGCTGGCGAAGAGCTTGGGCATGCCGGTCGAGTAATGCTCGACGATGAACTTCTTGAGCTCGATCGCGAAGGGCAGTTCCTGCAACAGGATGCCGTCGGACTGGTTGAGGATGGCGGTGCTCGAGACGGTACCCTCGGCCACCAGCAGATTGCCGCGGAAGGTCGGATTGCGCTCACCCAGTCGGTGCTCGGGCTTGACGTCGGCGATCATGCCGCCGCCGCTGTAGGGCGTCTTGCCGCCCCACCACATCTGCGCACGCACCATGAGATCGCCGTCGAGCAAACCCCCGATGCAGACCAGCACGATGGCGCTATGCGCCGCCAGATAGCCGATCTTGTTGGCCGCCCCCGCCTTGGCGGCCACCATCCAGCCCGCGCCGGCCGCGGTGTCGCGCCGCTGCAGCTTGACTTTCCAGCCCCCGGTGGCCAGCAGACGGCCCAGGCGCTGGGCTGCGGCCTCGGGCGCATCCTGCACCGTGCCCTGGGCCTTGTGGTGGAAGACCTGCAGGGCCTGCTCGCGCATGTGCTCCTTGTAGGCGCGGAGGTCCGCAAAAATCTTCGGCGCATTGCGCGCGATGCACAAGGAGGTGCTGGTGACCAGAAAGGCCAGGATGAGCAGGAACCACCAGGCGCTGTAGACAGCGTAGAGGTCCAGCTGACCGAAGACCTCGGCCCAGAAGGGGCCGAACTGGTTGATGTAGTTGTTCAGCGGCTCGTGCTGCTTGAGCACGGTGCCGATCACCGAGGCGATGCAGATGACCGTGAGCAGCGAGATCGCGAAGCGCATGGACGACAGCAGTTCCACGGCCGCGCGCAGCGTGCGGGAGGAAACCGGCAGTTCAAGGCCTCGGGAGGAAACAGTCATGGTGAGAAACGAAAAGAGGCAGGCCCTTGTTCAAAGACCTGCCTCGGATGGAGCTGGAAGCGACCGCGGAAGTTCCGCGCACTTTCAGCGCAGACCGGCGATGTAGTCGGACACCGCCTTGATCTCGCGATCGTTCATCTTGGCGGCCACCTGATTCATCTGCACGCTGTTGCTGCGCGCACCGGCGCGGAACGCCGTCAGCTGGGCCTCGGTGTAGTCGGCATGCTGGCCGCTCATGCGCGGGTACTGGGCGGGAATGCCGGCACCGTTGGGGCTGTGGCAGCCGGCGCAGGCTGCGATCTGGCGATCCGGGATGCCGCCGCGGTAGATGCGCTCGCCCAGGGCCACGAGTTCCTTGTCCTTGGCGAAACCGGGCTTGGCCTTCTGGGCCGCCAGCCAGGCGCTGATGTTCTTCATGTCCTCGTCGCTCAGCATGGACGCGAAGCCAGTCATGATGGCATTGGCGCGCTTGCCGGATTTGAACTCCTGCAGCTGCTTCAGCAGGTACTGGGGGTGCTGGCCCGCGAGCTTGGGATTGGCCGGGATGCCGGAGTTGCCGTCGGCACCGTGGCAGGCCGCGCAAACCTGGGTGTACTTGGCTTCACCCTTGGCCAGATCCGGCTTGGCCGGGCCCTTGGCGTCCTGGGCTGCAGCAATGGCGGGCGCTGCCAGC
>DNQP01000166.1:10665-22083 GCA_003500955.1 Curvibacter sp.
TGGCGGGCGCTGCCAGCAGGGCAGCCAACATCAGGGGAGCAAACAACTTCATGGTCTGGTGATCTGGTTGGAGCAAAACTGCCCGATTCTACAATGCAGGGCCGGGCACTCTTCCATTCCCCCATGACCCCCCCCTCCAAAACCGCCCGTCCGCCCTATCCGGGCCAGCAAGCCAAGACCGCCAAACCCGAGGCCGTCCGCGCCCTGGGCTGGCTGCACACCGCCCGTTTCCTGACCACAGCGCCCGAACTGCACTTCCTGCCCGCGCTGGACCTGCCGGAAATCGCTTTCGTCGGCCGCTCCAATGCCGGCAAGTCCACCTGCATCAACACCCTGACGCAGCAGAACCAGCTGGCCTTTGCTTCCAAGAAACCGGGGCGTACCCAGCACATCAACCTCTTCGCGCTGGGCAAGCAGGGCGTGACCGACGCCGTGCTGGCCGACCTGCCGGGCTACGGCTACGCCGCCGTGCCCAAGCAGGACAAGCTGCGCTGGCAGCAGGTCATGGCCAATTACCTGGTCACGCGCGAGAACCTTAAGGCCATCGTGCTGCTGTGCGACCCGCGCCACGGCCTGACCGAGCTTGACGAGGTGCTGCTGGAGGTGATCCGCCCGCGCGTCGAGGAAGGCCTGAAGTTCCTGGTCATCCTGACCAAGGCCGACAAGCTCACCCGCAGCGAAGCCGCCAAGGCCCTGGCCATCATGAAGCTCAACGCCGGCGGCGGCGAGGTGCGCCTGTTCTCGGCCACCAAGCGCACCGGCATCGAGGACGTGGCCTGTCTGCTGTGGGACTGGACGCACGAGGCGCCGGCCTCAGAATCTCCGCAGGACGCCCCTGCGGAGACCCCATGATCGAGACCTGGCAAGAAGAACTTCCCAACGGCATCACCTTGAGCTGCCGCGCGGCCGGCCTGCGCGGCCGGCCCGTGCTGCTCTTCCTGCACGGTTTTCCGGAGGCCGCCTTTGTCTGGGACGAACTGCTGGCTTATTTCGCGCGATCTGAAAACGGCGGCTACCGCTGTGTGGCCCCCAACCTGCGCGGCTACGAACAGTCCAGCGCCCCGCGCGAAGCGGCCGCCTACCGGGCCAAGCATCTGGTCCAGGACCTCGTGGCTCTGATCGCCATCGAATCTCCGAACCAGCCCCTGGCCTGCCTGGTCGCGCACGACTGGGGCGGCGCCGTGGCCTGGAACCTGGCCAACCAGCATCCTCAGCTGATGCAGCGCCTGGCCATCATCAATTCACCGCATCCGGGCACTTTCCTGCGCGAACTGAAAAACAGCCCGAAACAACAGGCCGCCAGTGCCTACATGAACTTCCTGATCCGGCCCGATGCCGAGCAGCTGCTGGCCGAGGACGATTACCGTCGTCTCTGGGACTTTTTCCTGAACATGGGTGCGGGACCGGGTGCCTACGGCTGGCTGACCGAGGACGTGAAGGCCCGCTACCGCGCCGTCTGGGACCGGGGGCTGACCGGTGGCCTCAACTACTACCGTGCCTCACCGCTGCGCCCGCCGCGGCCGGACGATGCGGCGGCCAGCCAGATCGAGCTGCCGCGGGAGATGTTGACCATCACGGTACCCACCCTGGTGCTCTGGGGTCTGGGCGACACGGCCCTGCCGCCCGAGCTGATCGAGGGCCTGGAGGACTACATCCCCCAGCTCACACTGGAGCGCGTGCCCGAGGCCACGCACTGGATCGTGCACGAGCAGCCGCAGCGCGTCATCGCCTCGCTGCAGATGTTTCTGGCTCAGTAGACCGAAGGCTCACCCGGCGGCCGGGTCTTGAAGCGCTTGTGCACCCAGTAGTACTGCGAGGGCATGGTATCGATCACGCCTTCGAGCCAGCGGTTCATGTGGGCCGTGTCGGCTTCGACGTCCGCGCTCGGGTAGCCCCTCCAGGCCGGATGCACCTCAATGTCGTAGCCCGTGGGCGTGATGCGCGCCGTCACCGGCACCACCTTGGCCCGTCCGAGACGGGCGAAGCGCGGCAGCGATGGCACGGTGGCGGCAGGCACACCGTAGAAGGGCACGAAGATCGACTCCTCGGGGCCGAAGTTCATGTCCGACAGCAGGTAGAGCAGCGCGCCTTCACGAAGCGCGGAGACGATGCCCTTGACACCCTGGTCGCGGTAGAACAGCTGCAAATTGCCGAAGCGCCGGCGGCCGTCGTGCAGCCACTGGTCCACGGCCTGGTTGCGCTGCGGCGTGTAGATGCTGACCATGGGCCGACGGATTTGGTCGTTGATGGCTGTGCCCGCGGCGTCCAGGCCCAGGAAGTGCGGCGCGAAGATCACGGTCGGCGCGTCGCCCTGCAGTTCCTCGACAGCCCCCACGATGCGCAGACGGCGGCGCAAGCCCTCGACCGGGCCGTTCCAGAGCCAGGAACGGTCGAACCAGGCCTGGGCAAAGTAGACGAAGCACTCGCGCGCCCAGCGCCGGCGCACGGCCAGGGACTGCTGGGGGAAGCACAAGGCCAGGTTGGCCATGACCACGCGTCGCCGCGGCACGGCCAGTATGTAAAGCACCCAGCCCACCACGGTACCCAGACCCCGCACCCAGCTCAGAGGCAGGGTGGCGATCAAACGCATGAACGAGACGCCCGGATGCTGCATCAGAGCTTGTCCTCGCGCGGCTGCTTGTAGCGTGCGTAACCCCAGAGGTATTGGCCAGGCTGCGTGACGATCAGGCGCTCCATGGCCTGGTTGATCACGGTCGCCGCCGCCACCGGGTCGGCGGGAAGTTCAGCGCCGAGCGGCTCGGTATGCACCCGGTAGCCCCGCCCCCACGACAGACGCTCACCCCAGACCAGCAACACGGTCGCGCCGGTCTGCTGCGCGAGCCGAGCCGAGAGCGTCATGGTGTAGGCCTCGCGGCCAAAGAAGGGTGCCCAGACCCCCAGGCCCTGGGGTGGCACCTGATCGGGCAACAGGCCCACCGACTGGCCGGCACGCAAGGCCTTGATCATCTGCTTGACGCCGGCCATCGTCGTGGGCGCGGTCTGCAGGCGGGGCCGTTGGCGTGCCGTGGCCACGAGTTCACGCAGCAAGGGCTGACGCGAAGGGCGGTAGAGCACGGTGATGGGCTGGGTGTGGCCAAAGCGCTCCGCATAGTCCTGGGCCGTGACCTCGAAGCTGCCCATGTGCGGCGTCAGGAAGATGACGCCGCGCCCGGCCGCCAGGGCCTGCAGCACATGCTCGCCGCCGGTCCATTCCACAGGAACAGGCCGACCGAACCACAGGCGCGGCAGCTCCGCCACCAACTGGCCCGCCTGGCCCACCGCGCCGCGGCACTGTGGCCAACTCAAACCGGCCTGCTGACAGTTGGCCTGGAAGCGTCGCCGGTAAGTCGGCGACAAGGCAAACACCAGCCAGCCCAGAGCCCAGCCCAGGCCATGCATGAACCACAGGGGCAGCCAGGACAGGGCGCGGAAAAGGATGATCATTCGGCTAAAATGCGCGGGTCGCTGAGTTATGGAACTACTTGCAGGGCGACAGGCACAGGCCGCCCCCGAAAGGGGTGAATTGTGCCGTCATTCGTGACACCTCTGCTAAAGCGTTCGCCGAAGCTCCCAGCCAGGCAACGCGCCTGATACCAATTTTGGAGTTTATTCAATGGCGAACGATTACCTCTTCACTTCCGAATCCGTGTCCGAAGGCCATCCCGACAAGGTGGCGGACCAGATTTCCGACGCGATCCTCGACGCGATCTTCAAGCAGGACCCGCGCAGCCGCGTGGCCGCCGAGACCCTGACCAACACCGGTCTGGTCGTGCTGGCCGGCGAGATCACCACCAACGCGCATGTGGACTACATCCAGGTCGCGCGCGACACCATCAAGCGCATCGGCTACGACAACACCGAATACGGCATCGACTACAAGGGTTGCGCCGTGCTCGTGGCCTATGACAAGCAGTCCAACGACATCGCCCAGGGCGTGGACCACGCCAGCGACGACCACCTGAATATCGGCGCTGGCGACCAGGGCCTGATGTTCGGTTACGCCTGCGACGAAACGCCGGCCCTGATGCCCGCGCCCATCCACTATGCCCACCGTCTGGTCGAGCGCCAGGCCCAGCTGCGCCGCGACGGCCGCCTGCCCTTTCTGCGCCCCGACGCCAAGAGCCAGGTGACCATGCGCTATGTGGACGGCAAGCCGCACAGCATCGACACCGTGGTGCTGTCCACCCAGCACAGCCCCGACCAGAGCGAGACCGCCACCAAGCTCAAGCCCAGCTTCTACGAGGCCGTGATCGAGGAGATCATCAAGCCCGTGCTGCCCAAGGAATGGCTCAAGGACACCAAGTACCTGGTCAACCCCACCGGCCGCTTCGTCGTCGGCGGCCCCCAGGGTGACTGCGGCCTGACCGGGCGCAAGATCATCGTCGACACCTATGGCGGCGCCTGCCCGCACGGCGGCGGCGCCTTCTCTGGCAAGGACCCGTCCAAGGTGGACCGCTCGGCCGCCTACGCCACGCGCTACGTCGCCAAGAACATCGTGGCCGCCGGCCTGGCCAAGAAGTGCCAGATCCAGGTGGCCTATGCCATCGGCGTGGCGCGTCCCATGAACATCACGGTCAACACCCACGGCACCGGCGTGATCGCCGACGACAAGATCGCCGCCCTGGTGGCCGAGCACTTTGACCTGCGTCCCAAGGGCATCATCCAGATGCTGGATCTGCTGCGCCCGATCTACGAGAAAACCGCCGCCTACGGCCACTTCGGCCGCGAAGAACCCGAATTCACTTGGGAAAAGACAGACAAAGCTGCTGCGCTGCGCGCAGCAGCCGGCCTGTAAGGCCGAAGCGCGCATGGCGCGCGATTTGCCTGTCTTTCGGCGCAGGCTCATATCGGCAAAGCCGATGTGAAGGGCCGTCAGGCCCGTGCCGTAGCCAAAAGACCGTCAGAAAGAAGAGGAAGCCCGCATGAAACTGCAGACACAACGCTGGATCGACCGCTGGGTCGGGCAGGCGCTGTGCGCTGCCGTTTCGGTGTGGGCGCGCCTGCTGGGCACACGCGCCCCTCAAGTCGATCGAAGCAAGACGCCGCGCCACATCCTCGTGATCCTGCTGTCCGAGATGGGCAGCATCGTGCTGGCCGGCCCCATGTTCAAGGCCCTGCGCGAGCGCTATCCCGATGCCACGCTGCACGTGCTGCAGCTCAGGAAGAACCAGGAAGTCGCGCGCATGCTGCGCCTGACGGAAGACGCCAACTTCCACGGCCTCGACGACAGCTCCCCTTTCAGGCTGGCCCGCGACATCTGGCGCGTCTGCGTAGCCATGCGCCGCCTGCCGCTGGACGCGGTGATCGACTGCGAACTGTTCTCACGCGTCAGCAGCCTGCTTGCCTATCTGACGGGCGCACCGCGCCGCGCCGGCTTCACCCCGCACACGCAGGAAGGCCTGTACCGCGGCAGCTACATCAACTGCGCGATTCCCTACAACCCCTACCAGCACATCAGCAAGCAGTTCCTCTCCCTCGTGGATGCACTGGAGAGTGACGGCGGCCCGCGCCACAAGGCGGCCCCGATCCGCGAGCTGCCCGCTGAAACCGGACTCTCGGTACCCTTCACCCCTGAGGAGCTGCGTGCCTACCGCGAACAGGTGCTGCGTGACCATCCGGTGCTGGCCGGTCGCAAGCTCGCCCTGATGTACCCCGGCGGCGGCATCCTGCCCGAACGCGCCTGGCCGGCCGCGCACTATGCCCGCGTGGCCAAGGGCCTTGTGGAGGCCGGCCATGCCGTGGCCTTCATCGGCCTCAAGGAGGACCTGGCCCTGGCCGACGAGATCCGCGCCCAGGTCGGCAGCGAGCACTGCGTGGCCCTGACCGGCTACACCCGTAGCCTGCGCGAGCTGCTCATGCTCTTCCACGCCAGCGACCTGCTGCTGACCAACGACGGTGGCCCGGGCCACTTCGCCAGCCTCACGCCCATCCGCGTGCTGATGTTCTTCGGCCCCGAGACCGGCCGCCTCTACGGCCCCCTGCCTGGCATCGGCCCCAGGGCCACGGTCTACGAGTCGGGCATCGCCTGCTCGCCCTGTCTCTCGGCCTACAACCACCGCCTGACCTTCTGCGACGGCGACAACCAGTGCCTGAAGCGCATCGCCCCCGACCCGGTGCTGGCCGACGCGCTGACCGCCCTCGCCGCTGCATGACCTCCCCCACACTCCGTGACCGCCTCTGGCAGCTGGTCGACTGGCTGCACGGCTTTCGCTACGTGCGCTTCGGCCTGGTGGGCGCGAGCGGCACAGTGGTCAACCTCACGGTGCTCTACCTGGCGCACGAGTACCTGTTCCGCGCCATCGAACCCGTGGGCAGCAAACCCTATTTCTCGCTGGCCCTGGCCATCGCCGTGGCCACGGTCAACAACTTCACCTGGAACCGGCTCTGGACCTGGTCGGACCGCCAGCACGCCACGGCCGTCGAGGAAGGGGAGCGTTTGCGCAAGCGCAGCCTGCTGGCCCAGCTGGGCCAGTACGCGACCGCGTCCTGGCTGGGCATCCTGCTGCAGTACGCGCTGACGCTGTGGCTCACCCATCTGGGCCTGCACTACCTCGTGGCCAACGTCACGGCCATCGTGATCGCCAGCGTGAGCAACTTCATCGCCAACGATCGCTGGACTTTCCGCCACAAGCGGCAGCCATAATCGCGTCCAGGTTCCCACTCACCGGGACCGACGACGCGCATGCCTACAACCTCCCCTTCTTCAGAGCGCCTCACGACAGCTTTCTGGCTGGCCCTGCTGCTGCTCGGTTTCGCCATCTATCTCCAGGGCCTGGGTGGCCAGTACGTGCCGACCAACGGCGACGAGATGGTCTACCTGCACATCGCACGCGAGACCGCCGAGACCGGTCAGTGGCTGCCGCTGGCTTCGGAGCTCGAGAACATGCGCAACACCAAGCCGCCGCTCTTGATCTGGCAGGCCATGGTGGCCGGTGGCTGGGGCCAGGGGTGGCACATGGCGGCGCTGCGCGCGCCCAGCCTCCTCTACCTGCTGCTGATCTGTGCCGGCATCGTGTTCAGCCTGCGTGCCATCACCCAGCGCTGGCGCGAAGGACTGATCGCCGTCTGCGTCTTCCTGGCCTTCCTCAGCACCTTCCGCTACGGCCGCCCCTACCTCACGAGCGCGCCCGAGACCTTCTGGTTCAGCCTGCCGCTGTTCGCGCTGATCTGGCAGCGCGCGCGTCTGCCCGCTGCCGGCCCCGGCTGGCTCGCGCATGTGGTCTTCGGTATCGCCCTTGGCCTGGGCCTGGCCTACAAATCCTTCGCGCTGGTCGCGCCGGCCGCCGCCGCCTGGTGGCTGGCTCTGGTGGCCAGCGAATCGCATCCGAGCTGGCCCGCCCTGCTGCGCCACACCCTGCGCGTGGCTTTCAGCGCCGTGCTGGCGCTGGGCGTGTTCGGGCTGTGGTTCGTGCTGGATCCCGACCCGCAATCCGTGTGGCGCGAATTCATCGTCGGCGAGAACGCCGCCAAGTTCGCCGACCCGCGCGGCTACTGGCGCGCCGCCCTGGCCTTCGACGGCTCGGGTGTCTGGTCGCAGCTGCTGGCCTATGCGATCAACGCCGGCCTGCTGTTCTTCGTGCTGCCGGGCCTGGCCTGGGTCGGACTGAAAGCCTTGCCGCAGTTGCGCCGGCGCTGGCCTCTGCCCGCACCTCAGGCCATCCTGCTGGCCTGGGCCGCGGTCTGGCTGCTGGTCTTCCTGTTTCCGAGCCAGCGCTCGGCGCGCTACGTGATCCCGGCCATGCCGGCGGTGGCCATGCTCATCGCCCTGCACTGGCGCGATATTCCGCGCGGCTGGTACCTGCCCACGCTGCTGCTGGCCGCGCCTGTGCTGCTGGTGCTCACGCGCCTGGCCTGGGTCGGCCACGAGATCGGTCTGGCCTCGCCGGCGGAGATCGGCCTGACGCTGGGCATCGTGGCCGCGGCTGTCGTCTGCATCGGGCTGGGTCTGTGGCGCAGCGCCTGGAGCCGCGCTGCGGCCGTGCTGTGCACGCTGCTGGTCTATGCGGCCTTCAACGCCATGGTCGCGCCCTTGGATGGACCCGCAGGCCGTTATGACGAACGTGCCATCGCCGCGGCGCCGGTCGGTCGCATCGCCGTGCCCACGGGTTTCAACGGCCAGTTCGAGCGTTTCCAGTTCCTGCTGCCCGGCGCACACGACTTCGTGCCCTACGACAGCCGCGCCCAGGCGCGCGCGCGCCGCGGCCCCGATGCCGAAGGCCAGGCCCAGGCTGCCGAGGAATTGCGCCAGTTGCTGAGCACGCATGCGGCCGTGGTCTGGACCGCCAGCCATGGGGAGCAAGTCACGCCGCCCTGCCTGCCGGATTGCCGCGTGCTGGGCGAGCGCTGGCTGCTGACGAGCCGCCACGCGCCAGGCGAGATCCGCAAGGACAACCTCTGGTATCCGCAGCAGTGGCTATACCGCCGCGAGTGGCTGCTGGTGCGCTCCTAAGAGCGCTGGCGCCAGCGCCGCAGCGTATCGACCTGCAGCCAGATCCACAGAGCCGGGTCCAGCACCGCGTCCCAGACATTGCCCGTGGGCAGGCGCAGCAGCAGGTGCAGGACCAGCACGGCGATCCACAGCGCAGGCAGAGCGTACCCGCCCCTGAGCAAAGCGGGCAGCAGGCCCGCGAAGGCCAGTACGCCGAGCAGCCATGGCGCGTAGCCCCAGGCATAGAGGCTGAACGGCAGCAGCGCGAAGGTGTCGAGCAGCAAGACCCAACCCAGCAGCACCAGCGGCCCCATCCAGGCGCGCAGTGCCTGTTGCGGCAACGGTCCCGCTGACTGCGGTCGGTAGTGGCGCAGCAGCGCCCAGGCGCACAGCCCGGCCAGCAGCCCGCTGGGCGCGCGCAGTGCCAGGCCCAGCCAGTAAGCCGGCGAGAGTGCGCCTGGCAGCAGACACCAGAGCAGCAGCAGGGGCGGCAGCCCATGCGTCAGGCGCTCATGGCGCGGTGCCCAGCGTGCGAGGACTGGCAAGGCCAGCGCGGCCAGCACCAGCCCCCAGGCCAGATCGAGATAAAGGCGGAAGGCCAGCGGCGCCGGCAGTAGCGGCGACTGCGTCGAAAAGAGGGCGAGAAACAAACTCTCCATCATCCGGTCCTAGGGCGCCACCGGCACGAAGGTAAAGCGTTGCCAGGCGATGCCCTGGCGCTGCTCGGTGTAGCTGACCCACAGGCTGTCATCGGCCCAGGCCATGGAGGGATAGGACATCTCCTTGCCGGGCGGGGCCTGCGCCAGCGTCTCCAGCACGGTCCAGTTCTGGCCACCGTCGCGCGAGAGGCTCAGGGCCAGCTGGGCGCGCGATTCGGCGCGCGGGTTGTGCGCGAGGAACATCAGCCCCGGCCGCAGCGCCAGCCCGGCGACCGACGCATCGGGATTCGCCGGACCCGGATCGGGCAGGTCCTGCCAGCTGAGACCGCCATCGGTGGTCTGCACCGCGCGCAGTTTGCGGTCCGCGCGGTTGTCGCGCAGCAGGGCCAGCCACTCGGTCTCGCTGCGCGCCAGCAGCGTGGGCTGCAGCAGGTCGCGCCGCTGCGACATGCGCACCATGCCGCGGAACTCACCGCCCGCATCGAAACGCAGGGCCACGGGATACTTCACGCCGATCTCGAAATAAACCGGCAGCACCATGCCGCCATCGGCCAGCGGCAGGGGCATGGCCCGCACCAGATGGCTGGTGTTCCAGAGCCAGGACAGGGGCAGGGTACGCAGCGGCACAAAGGGCTGCTGCGCTTCGTCCTGCCGCAGGTGCAGGATGCGCCCGGCGGCCCAGCCGCCCAGGCCCGTGGCCACAACGAAGAGATGCGTGCGCCCCTGCGCGTCACGCCAGGCCACAGGATTGCCGATGCGGCGCAAAGCATGGCCCAACTGCGGCCCCACATCATGACGGTTCACCACCGCCACGGTCGGCGTCCACTGCTGGCCGGCTCGGTCGAACTGGGACATGACGATCCGCACATCGGGCCCGCTCTCGCGCGAGCCGGCAAACCAGTAGGCCTGCACGGCGGCCGGGTGGTCTGCGGGCAGGGCCAGCAGGGTGCTGGCATGGGCGGCGGGCGTGTCGGCCGGCATGGGGATGCGCCCGGCGGCTTGCAGTACCCACAGGCCCGGCTCGGGCACGCGGGCCTGCGGCCAGCTCGCCCGCGCCGCGTCCGGCAGAGCTGGTTGCCGCCACGCCTCCAGTGCCACCAGGCCCAGGCTCAAGGCGATTGCAGCGGCCCAGGCTGCGGCACGGAAGGTATGGCGGGGAGGTGCAGAGTTCACAAGGAGACGGGAAAGCAGGACCGGTTCGCGGGAAGTCGTGGCGGCAGTGTAGCCAATCACTGACTCCCTCCTGTCTTGAAACCGTCTCAAAAAGCCTTATGATTAGCACTCGCTGGACTTGAGTGCTAACACCTCGAGTCCCAGGCTAGGTTAATGAGCACCAACTTTTGGTGCTCTCCCATTTCCAAACCACTGTTTCGAACTCAAGGAGAGTCCTGATGAAACTGCGTCCTCTGGCTGATCGCGTGATCGTGAAGCGCGTCGAAAACGAAACCAAGACCGCTTCCGGCATCGTCATCCCCGACAGCGCCGCCGAGAAGCCCGACCAGGGCGAAGTGCTGGCTGTGGGCCCCGGCAAGAAGAACGACAAGGGCGAAGTCATCGCCATGAACGTCAAGGTCGGTGACCGTGTCCTGTTCGGCAAGTACAGCGGCCAGACCGTCAAGGTCAATGGCGACGAGCTCCTCGTGATGAAAGAGGAAGACCTCTTCGCCGTGGTCGAGAAGTAAATCGCTTCCATCCCTCCCTTTCCTGTATTGAACTCATTTCGGAGATTTAGACATGGCAGCTAAAGACGTGATTTTTGGCGGCGAAGCCCGCGCCCGCATGGTCGAAGGTGTGAACATCCTGGCCAACGCTGTGAAAGTGACCCTGGGCCCCAAGGGCCGCAATGTGGTGCTCGAGCGCTCCTTCGGCGCCCCCACCGTGACCAAGGACGGTGTGTCCGTGGCCAAGGAAATCGAGCTCAAGGACAAGCTGCAGAACATGGGCGCGCAGATGGTCAAGGAAGTGGCTTCCAAGACCAGCGACAACGCCGGTGACGGCACCACCACCGCCACCGTGCTGGCCCAGGCCATCGTGCGCGAGGGCATGAAGTACGTGGCCGCCGGCATGAACCCCATGGATCTGAAGCGCGGCATCGACAAGGCCGTGACGGCCCTGATCGAGCAGCTGAAGAAGGCCTCCAAGCCCACCACCACCTCCAAGGAAATCGCCCAGGTCGGCTCCATTTCCGCCAACAGCGACTCCAGCATCGGCGAGATCATCGCCAACGCCATGGACAAGGTCGGCAAGGAAGGCGTGATCACCGTGGAAGACGGCAAGTCGCTGCAGAACGAGCTCGACGTCGTCGAGGGCATGCAGTTCGACCGCGGCTAC
>DNQP01000043.1:0-2539 GCA_003500955.1 Curvibacter sp.
AGAACACCCGGCCCAGCTAATCGCGGTCCACGAAAACTTCCGTGTTCTTTTCCTTGCCGGCCAGAGACTGGTACAGCACGCCGATGCCGGAGATGCAGAGGATGACGCCGATGTAGAAGGGGAAATAGCCGGCGCCGGGACCGTCGGTGGTCCACTCAGAGCCGAGCTTGCGGCTGCCATAGATAACGATGCCGCCCATGATGAGGATCAAAACAGCGACGACTGCGTCGACGATGTTGGTGGCTACGCCTTTGCGTTCGCCTTCGTGTGATTCCATGTTCAATTCCGTGAAAAAGAAAGGTCTGTTGAAGTAATTTTGGGCGGCACAGAACTCGGGTCAGTGCCAGTTGTACCGGTCACCGTCCCACTCTTGCAGTTGCGTTGGGTTGGAGGGGCCGGACCCGGGCGCGAGGCCGGGTCCGGCGGTTTGCTTGTTTACCGGACCAAGTGGATCACTTGGCCAGGAAGCCCGCTTCCTTCATCAGGTCGCGGTGGTTGTTTTCCGCAGCGGTGAGCCACTTGGTGAAATCGGCGCCAGCCATGAAGGTCTGGTTGAAGGCGCCCTTCTCCATGTACTCCTTCCAGTCCGGCGTGGCGCGAATCTTGTTCATCAGGTCCACGTAGTATTTGATCTGGTCGGCCGTGATGCCGGGGGCAGCAAAAATGCCGCGCAGCATGACGTAGTCGGCAGGCACGCCCGCTTCCTTGCAGGTCGGGATATCGTTCCACGACTGGGTATCGGTGACCTTTTCCTTGTAGGGCATGCGGGTGTCGTCGAACACGCACAGGGCACGCAGCTTGCCGGCACGCCACTGGGCCACGGCCTCGGCCGGGTTGTTCACGCTGGAGTCGACGTGGCCGCCAACCAGCTGCACCGCCACCTCACCACCCCCCTTGAAGGGCACGTAGATGAACTTGGTGCCGGTGGCTTTCTCGATGCCCACGGTCAGGATCTGGTCTTCCTGCTTGGAACCCGTACCACCCATCTTGAATTTGTTGGGGCCGGCGGCCTTGACGGCATCCAGGTACTCCTTGGCGGTCTTGTAGGGCTTGTCGGCGTTGACCCACAGCACGAACTGGTCGAGCGCCATCATGGAGACGGGGGTCATGTCCTTCCAGTTGAAGGGCACACCGGTGGCCAGCGGCGTGGTGAAGAGGTTGGAGAGGGTGATGATGATCTTGTGCGGATCGCCCTTGGCTTCCTTGACGGAGAGGAAGCCCTCGGCGCCAGCGCCGCCGGACTTGTTCACGACGATCAGGGACTGGTTCATCAGCTTGTGCTTGACGATGATGCCCTGCATCAGGCGGGCCATCTGGTCAGCACCGCCACCGGTGCCGGCCGGCACGACGAACTCGACGGGCTTGGTCGGCTCCCAGGCATGGGCCGTCATCGATGCACCGAGGCCGGTGGCGGCGATGATGGCGGTAGCAGCTGCCACCACCCGGGTTTTCAGTTTGGCTTGAAAGCTCTTCATCCTTGTCTCCTGTAAATGAACTGTCTGTCGACGTAGACCACTCTTCGATAGCCTGTCGATCACCCAATGGCAATCGATGCCAGCTACTGTGAAATTTTCTCGCGAAAACGCTCTTGATTGCGGTCAACTTTTAAAGAATTTTCGCTCTCCCTAGGGTTTTCACGAGTGGGGGTATTGCGTATGCGCGCAGGGAGCTGCAACGCGCCTTTTCAACGCATCACTGGGGTCTTATGTTTACGCGTCGGGTCGGGCGCGGGCATGAAAAAGGGCCGTCGTACGGCCCTGTGTGCATCGTCGAAGGGATCAGGCAGCGGGTGGTGCCAGCGCCGTGAGACCGCGCTCGCGTGCGAATTCAGCGGCGCCCATCTTCTTGCCGCCTTCGGGCTTGAGGCGCAGCACCTCAATCATGCCGCCTTGCGCGTTGATGAACAGCGATTGCTCCGTGACCCGCACGATCTCACCGGGTTTGCCGCGCACCGCGCCAAAGGTGCGCACAGGGTGCTTGAGGCAGTCGTAGAGGGAGACCTTCACGCCACCGAGTTCGCACCAGGCACCTGGCGCAGGGTTGCAGGCGCGGATCAGGTTGTAGACCTGGTCCACATGGTTGGACCAGTTGATGCGCGATTCCTCGGTCCGGAACCAGCCTTCGTAGCTGGCCTGGCCCTCGTCCTGCACGGTCTCGGTATGCCGGCCGGCCACCACCAGGTCGGCGGCCTCCAGCAGCGCCGCCACGCCCAGCGGGAAGAGCTGGTTGAAATACACATCGCCCAGGGTGTCGTCGGGACCGATGGCGCAGCGCTTTTGCAGGATCACCGGGCCTTCGTCGAGCCCATCGGTGGGACGGAAGATGGTCAGCCCGGTCTCGGTGTCACCGCGTGCGATGGGCCAGTTGATCGAGGAGGGGCCGCGGTACTTGGGCAGCAGCGACGGGTGGTACTGGATGGTGCCGTGCTTCGGGATGTTGACGAAGGACTGGGGCACGAACTGCAGCACATAGGCCATCACACCCAGATCGACATTCAGGGTGCGCAGGGCGGCCTCGGCCTCGGGGCTCTTGAGGCTGG
>DNQP01000043.1:2863-18882 GCA_003500955.1 Curvibacter sp.
TGGCGAACTGGAAGACCTGGAGGCCCAGGCTTTCCGCGGCCGCGCGCAAGGCGTCGGGTTTCTCGCCCGGCTTTTCGGGCTTGCAAAACACGCCGGCGACGTCGTCACCGCGCGCGAGTAAAGCTTCGAGCACGGCCTTGCCGAAATCCTGCTGGCCGATGATGGCGATACGCATGTCGTGAGTTCCCTCGGAAATTCTGTGCGGTGGTTGTCAACCGCGGATTATCCGTCCCCGCGCCCCGGTTTCGCCGCCCCCTCAGGTTGGACAGCTGCACCCGACACGGCGGAAATTCCTAGCGCATCAGGAAGTATGCAGCCAGCAGGTAGAGCACGACACCGAAGGCGCGCTTGAGCGGGCGGATGTCCATGCGGTGCGCGGTGCGCGCGCCCAGCGGCGCGGTCAGTATGCTGGTCGTCGCGATCACCAGCAGGCCGGGCAGGTAGAGGTAGCCGAAGGCACCGGGCGGCATGTCCGGCAGGCCGCGGCCGGCCCAGATGTAGCCCAGGGTGCCGGCCAGGGCAATCGGAAAGCCCAGCGCGGACGACGTGGCCACGGCCTGGTGGATCTTCACGTTGCACCAGGTCATGAAGGGGACGGAGACGAAGGCGCCGCCGGCGCCGACGACCGAGGACAGCAGGCCGATCACATTGCCCATGCCGAACATGCCCCAGCCACCGGGCAGGGTGCGCGTGGGCTTGGGCTTGCGGTCCAGGATCATCTGCGTGGCCGAGTAGGCGATGAAAAGCGAGAACACCAGGCCCAACACCCGCGTGGGCAGGGCTGCGGCGATCTGCGCGCCGATGAGCGCGCCCACCAGGATGCCCGGCGCCAGCACGCGCGCCACCGGCCAGAGCACGGCGCCATGCTTGTGGTGCGAGCGCACCGATGACAGCGAGGTGAAGCAGATCGTTGCCAGCGAGGTGGCGACCGCCATCTTGACCACGTACTCGGCCGGGAAGTTCTTGGCCTCGAGGATGATGGTCATGAAGGGCACCATGATCATCCCGCCGCCGATGCCCAGCAGCCCTGCGAGAAAGCCGGCGCAGGCGCCCATCAGGGCGAGTTCGGCGATCAACAGCGGTTCAAGAAGCATCGGGAAAATGTAGGTGTCTGCAATGGTCCACCGGACCGTCATCCTGAACCGGGGGTTCAGGTGGGCGAGGTCAGCGTTGGCCTTGGGTTCATCTGACGCGAGACGATCACGCTAGCCAGGCAATGTTCCAAGCCCGGGCTCAATGAGCATTGGTTCAAGGAAATATAAAGCCCGATGGCATTGCAGACAGGCACATTGTAGTGCTGTGGAGAGAGGCATGGCGGGGTTGATCGCGGAACGCCGTGGCGCCGGCTCGGCCGGGCCACTGGCGTTGCCCCTTGAAGGGGCTGAGGTCTGCGGCTCCATGCCTGCCGGCGCAGGCTTGGACAGGCCGAAGAGCCTCGGCCTCTGGACGAGGCCCCTCGGCGAATAGGGAACGAAGTGCGCGTAGCCTGGGGGGAGTCAAATGAGGCGGCCGTCTTCGCCGAGCGCGGCATCCAGGCGCTGGATCAGGCCCAGGATCACGGCGTCGGCCTCGGCCGTGGTGCTGGCCGCCGCGACGCTGGCGCGGGGTGGGGTGGCGGACGGCTCGCGGTCGCTCAGGTCGAAGGCCAGGTTCAGCGAGGCCAGCACGGCGATGCGGTCGCGCGCCTTGACCTTGCCGGCATCACGGATCTTGCACATGGCCGTGTCCACGCGCTCCACGGCTTCGAGCAGCTTCGCTTCGCCGCCCTCGGGGGCGCTGAGCAGGTAGCTCTGGCCCATGATCTGCACTTCGAGCTGTTTCATGCGGCGTCCTTGTGGCCTTCGCCCTCAGCCGGCTCGGAGATGCGCTCCAGCAGGGCGTCCACGCGGGTGCGGGCGGCCGCCAGGCGCTGCTTGAGCTGGTCGCGCTCGGTGGTGAGTTCGTCGATCTGATCGGTCAGCAGCTCGTTGGTGCGCTGAAGTTCGGCATAGCGCACCAGCAGACGCTCGACGCGTTCAACCAGTTCTTCGATGGGCGTAGTTTTTGACATGGATCGTCAATAAAAGTCTTGCCATTGTAGGGTTTACGCAAGGTTTCGAACGTAAAATCTCAGCCGTTGGTGCTCGCGGTGTGGTTCACATGCCGCAGTTCAACGGGAAGCAGGAAGGCCAGCCGACCCCTCGGCCAGCCCAACCTGCGCTGCCCCCGCAACGGTAAGTGGACGTGCCGCAAGGCGCCGCTTCCATCAATCGGCCACTGGCTGCCCTGAACAAGCAGCCGGGAAGGCGATGGAGGTCGTTTCCACCAGCCCGGATACCGGCCAACAAGGTGGTGGTGCGCCTGCGCGCCACCGTGACGTCCATGCCCTGGCGGGGAAGCCGGGGAGGGCTTTGTGCTCCTTGTTCATCATGAAAATTCGTGTTTCGTCACTGCGACACGCCAAGCTCGCGCTGGCCGTCGCCTGTGTGCCCCTCTTCGTCCAGGCCCAATCTTCCAAAGAGACGCCGGCCTTCCAGGCCGTGCAGGTCAGCGCCAACCGCTTCGAAGACAGCGCTGCCGATCTACCTTTCGGGGTCAGTGTGATCACGTCCACCGATATCCAGCGTTCGGGCGCGGCCACTGTCAACGAGGCGCTCATGCGCCTGCTCGGCGTCCCGGGGCGCCTGGACTTCTATGGGGGCGGTGACTATGCGCTGGACCTGCGCGGTTTCGGCACCACCTCGGCCAGCAACCAAGTCGTCATGCTCGACGGCCAGCGCCTGAGCGAGGCCGACCTCGGTGGCACGCGCCTTGCCGGCATCCCGATCGACACGGTCGAGCGCATCGAGGTGATCCGAGGCAGTGGCGCCGTGCTCTACGGCGAAGGCGCCTCGGGCGGTGTCATCATCATCACCACCAAGGCGGGCAAGGGGGTGGCGCGGCGCAATGCCGCCCGCGCCTACACGGCCGCCGGCAGCCGCGGCCTGGTCGAGGCTCGTGCCGGCGCTACCCTGGTGGCTGGCGGTTTCTCGCTCGATGTGGACGGCAACAAGCGCCAGGCCGACAACCATCGCGCCAACTTCCGCTCCGATCAGGATGGCGTCGCTGCCACCGCGCAATGGAGCAACGATTGGCTGCGCCTCGGCGCGCGTCATGCTGAAGACCGGCTGGACACGGGACTTCCCGGCTCATTGACCGCCGCACAGTACGCTGCCAATTCCTACCAGACCACCACGCCGACCAACCGAGCGCAGATTGAGAACCAGCGCACCAGCATCTTTGCCGAAGCGCAGCTGGCGGATTGGCAGCTGGGCATGGATGCAGGTACGCGGCACAAGCAGCTTTACAGCTATTCGCCCAGCTGGATCACGGCCTATGACATCGAGGCCAGCACGCTGTCGCTGCGCGCACGGCATGAGACGCGCCTGGGCGCAGGTCGCAACATCGTGCAGACGGGCTGGGACCAAGCTGACTGGAAACGTGTCGACGGTGGCTCCAGCAGCGGCCAGCGCGAGCAGCAGTCGCAGGGCATCTACCTCAAGAACGACTACGTCTGGTCTTCCGGGACCCGCCTGAGCGCAGGCCTGCGTCGGGAAGACATCGAGAAACAGGTCCGTACGAGCACCACCAACCGCCGCATCGATGA
Organism: Curvibacter sp.; assembly: GCA_003500955.1. GTDB lineage: Bacteria > Pseudomonadota > Gammaproteobacteria > Burkholderiales > Burkholderiaceae_C > Hylemonella. The sequence continues at coordinate 6,489 of DNQP01000043.1, forward strand.
ACGCCCGCAAGCCTGGGAACTGGGCCTGCTGCAGCCGCTGGCACCGAGCACTTCGGTCTACGGTCGCGTGGGCCGTAGCTTTCGCGTGGCGAATGTGGATGAGTTCGGTTTCACCACACCGGGCGTGAGCCTGCGCCCCCAGTTTTCGCGCGACACCGAGCTGGGTGTGCGCTGGGGACGCGACGGCACGGCGCTCGATCTGCGCGCCTACCGCAGCGCGCTGACCGACGAGATTGGCTACGACGGCCAGGCCGACGGGCCCTATGGTGCCGGCACCGGTGCCAATGTGAACTTCGATCCCACGCTGCGCCAGGGCCTGGAGCTCGAGGCGCGCCAAGCCTGGAGCCGCAGCCTGCAGCTGCGGCTGAACGCCGCGTTGCGCGAGGCCCGCTTCGTCAGCGGCCGCTACGCCGGCCGGGACGTGCCCCTCGTGCCTGCGCAGACCCTGGCGCTGCGTGCCGATTGGACCCCGGCAGCCGGGCACCAGCTCGGCGGCGGTGTGAATTGGGTATCGTCACGTCATCCCGACATGGCCAACCGTTGCACCATGCCAAGCTACACCACGCTCGATCTGCGCTATGCCTACCAACTGCGCCAGCTTGAGCTCGCGCTGGGCGTGATCAACTTGGCCGACCGGCGTTACTACACCCAAGCCTTCAGCTGCTCGAATGGCCAGGTGTCCTCCATCTACCCCGAGGCCGGCCGCACAGTGGTGGCCTCGGCGAGGTTGAGCTTCTGAGGCCCGCATGAACGCGATGCCGACGCTGGGGCCGCAGCGCATCGTCTGCCTCACCGAGGAGACGACCGAGTGGCTCTACCTGCTGGGCGAGGAGCGGCGCATTGTAGGCATCTCGGGCTACACCGTGAGGCCGCGCCGTGCGCGGTCCGAGAAGCCGAAGATCAGCGCCTTCCTCAGCGCCAGGATCGAGCAGATCGTCGCACTGCAGCCCGACTGCGTCTTCGGTTTCTCGGACTTGCAGGCCGAGATTGCCAGCGAGCTGATCCGCAAGGGCATCCAGGTCACGGTCTTCAACCAGCGCAGCGTGGAAGAGATCTTTTCCATGATGTACCAGGTGGCGGCCATGGTGGGGCAGGCGGAGCAGGGCGCGCAGCGCATAGAGGCCCTGCGCCAGGGCCTGGCCGGCATCCGCACGGCCGCGGCCGCCTTGCCGCGCCGCCCGCGGGTCTACTTCGAGGAGTGGGATGAGCCCCCTATCAGCGCCATCCGCTGGGTGTCCGAACTGATCGGTATCGCCGGGGGTGACGACATCTTTCCCGAACTGGCCGTCCAGCCCATGGGCAAGCAACGCATCATTGCCGACGGCGCCGAGATCGTGCGCCGCGCGCCCGACCTCATCATCGGCTCCTGGTGCGGCAAGAAGTTCCGGCCCGAGAAGGTGGCGGCGCGCGCCGGCTGGCAGGACGTGCCGGCGGTTCAACACCAGCAGATCTTCGAGATCAAGTCGGCCGACATCCTGCAGCCCGGGCCGGCTGCGCTCACCGATGGCGTGGCCCAGCTGCATCGCCTCATCATGGACTGGAGCCGCCAGCATGGATGAAACGTTGACCGTCGCGCGCGGCGAACTCATCCTCGGTGGCCAGCGCAGCGGCAAGTCGCGTCGGGCCGAGAGCCTGGCCGCTGTCTGGCTGGCGCAGTCGCCCCGTCATCAAGCGGTGCTGATCGCCACTGGCCAGGCCCATGACGCCGAGATGCGCGAACGCATCGCCCGGCACCAGCGCGACCGCGCAGAGCGTGTGCCCGGCCTGCAGACGGTGGAAGAGGCGCTGGTGCTCGACCGTACGATCAGCACGCACAGCCGCCCCGACACCCTGCTCGTGGTGGACTGCCTGACCCTCTGGCTCACCAACCACCTCATGCCGGCCCAGGGCGCGGCTGGCGAAGCACCCATCGCAGCGCTGCTGCAGGCCTTGCGTGCCGCCCCCGGCCCTGTCGTCCTTGTGGGCAACGAGATCGGCCTGGGGGTCATCCCCATGGGCCGCGAGGTGCGCCATTTCGTCGACGCCCTGGGCCGTCTCAACCAGGACGTGGCCCGCGTTTGTGAGCGCGTGAGCTTCATGGCCGCCGGCCTGCCGCTCACGCTGAAAGGACAAGCATGAGATGGCGTCTCGCCGTCGCCTTGCTGCTGGCCCTGGCCGGGCCCGCTCAGGCGCTGGAGATCACCGACCAGCGGGGCGTCACCGTGCGCTTTGCGCAGACGCCGCAGCGTATCGTGAGCCTGCTGCCGTCGCTGACCGAGAGCGTCTGCGCGCTCGGCCAGTGCCCGCGCCTCGTGGGCGTGGACCGTTACTCCAACCATCCCGAGAGCATCGCGCGCCTGCCCCGCCTCGGCGGCGGCCTGGACCCGAGCATCGAGGCCGTGGTCGCGCTGCGGCCCGATGTGGTGCTGATCTCCTTGTCCTCGCGCGCCGCCGAGCGTCTGGAGGCGCTGGGGCTCAAGGTGGTGGCGCTCGAACCCAAGACCCATGCCGATGTACGGCGTGTGCTGCAGGCCCTGGGCGTGCTGCTGGATGTGCCCGCAAGCGAGCCCGAGCGGCTCTGGCGCGAAATCCAGGACAGCGTGGACGCCGCCGCCCGCAGCTTGCCGCCCGCTGCGCGCGGCCTGCGCGTCTACTTCGAGGTCAGCCGCGGCCCCTACGGCGCGGGCGAGGCGTCCTTCATTGGCGAGACACTCACGCGCCTGGGCGTGAAGAACGTGATTCCGGCCGAGCTCGGCCCCTTTCCGCGCCTCAACCCCGAGTTTGTCGTGCGTGCCGACCCCGACCTCATCATGATCGGCAACCGCAGCATGCAGGCGCGTGTGCCCTATCCGGGCTGGGACCAGATGAAAGCCGTGCGCGCGCAGCGCCTCTGTGTCTATGGCATCGGTGATTCGGATGTCGTCGTGCGTCCCGGCCCGCGCATGGCCGAGGCTGCGCAGATCATGGCGCGCTGCATCAGCGAAAAGCTGGCCCTGCCCCTGCCTCCGGGGGGGCGTCCATGAAGCACCCGGCCTCCGCGCTCGGTTTCGGTTTGCTGCTGCTCTCGGCACTGCTGCTGGCCCTGGGCGGCAGCGTGGGCAGCACGGGTTTCGAGAGCGTGTTGCGCGCCGCGCAGGATCCGGTGTCGGCGCAGATCGTCTGGGAGATCCGCCTGCCGCGCACCCTGGGCGCCTGGCTGGCCGGTGCCTTGCTGGGCCTGGCCGGCGCCGTGGCGCAGGGGCTGTTCCGCAACCCGCTGGCCGATCCCTTTCTGCTCGGCAGCGCCTCGGGCGCCTCGCTGGGCGTGGCCTCGGCCATGGCCCTGCTCGGCGTCTCGCCCTCGGCCGTGGCCTGGGTCACGCGCCTGGGACTCACGGGTGCGGCCTTTCTGGGTGCGGTGCTGGCCGTGCTGCTCACGCTGCAGCTCGCGCGCGGCGTGCAGCACACGCTGCGCCTGCTGCTGGCCGGTGTCATCGTCGGTGTGGTGCTTGGCGCGGCCAAGGATCTGGTCACGCTGGCCGCGCCCGACATCGTGCCCGCCATGCTGGGCTTCAACCTGGGCAGCGCGAGCTTTGTGGGCTGGTCGGCCTGCGCGCTCATGGCCGGCGTCGGCGCGCTGTTCGCACTGGCCGCCTGGGCCTGCGCCCGTGCGCTCGACGGCCTGAGTCTGGGTGAAGCCACGGCTGCCAGCCTGGGCCTGCCGCTAGCGCCGATGCGCGTGGTGCTGGTGGCCGTGCTCGCGCTGGCCACGGGCACGGCCGTGGCCCAGACCGGGCTCATCGCCTTCGTGGGCCTGGCCGCGCCGCACCTGGTGCGCTCCATCGTCAAGACCACACATGGGCGTCTCGTGCTGCTGGCCGCGCTCATGGGCGGCCTGCTGCTCATGGCGGCCGACATCCTGGCGCGCTGGCTCATCGCGCCGCAAGAACTGCCCGTGGGCGTGCTCACGGCTGTGCTCGGCGGCAGCTACCTGCTGTGGCTCATGCACCGGCGCACGAGTGGCAGCGGAGGGGTGGTATGAATCCGCTTCAGACGACAAACACACCGGCCCTGAGCGCCCGCGGCCTGAGCGCCACGCTGGGCCAGGTCGAAGTCCTGCACGACATCGACCTGGACCTGCCGGCCGCACGCTGGACCAGCATCGTCGGCCCCAACGGTGCCGGCAAATCCACCCTGCTCAAGGCCCTGGCCGGCCTGTTGCCGCAGGCGCGTGGCGAAGTGAAGCTGCAGGGCGACGTTCTGTCCACCGTGCCCGGCCGCCGGCGTGCCCAGCGCCTGGCCTGGCTGGGGCAGAACGAAGGCGCCACCGACGACCTGCTGGCCTACGACGTGGCCATGCTGGGCCGACTGCCGCACCAGCCCTGGCTGGCGCCGCCCAGCACGGCCGACCACACAGCCGTGGAGCGCGCGTTGCGCGCCACCCAGGCCTGGGACTGGCGCGCACGGCCGCTAGGCCAGCTCTCGGGCGGCGAACGCCAGCGTGTGTTGCTCGCGCGTGCGCTGGCGGTCGAGGCACAGGTCTTGTTGATGGACGAACCCCTGGCCAACCTCGATCCGCCGCACCAGGTGGACTGGCTGCTGCTCGTGCGCGAGCTCGTGCGCCAGGGCTGCACCGTGGTCAGCGTGCTGCACGAGCTGCCGCTGGCCCTGCAGTCCGACGACCTGCTCATCATGGCCGCCGGCCGCGTCACCCACCACGGGGCCTGCAGCGACCCGGCCACGCATCGCGCGCTCGAAGCCGTGTTCGACGGGCGCATCCACATCCAGCAGGTGGCGGGCAAGTGGCTGTCGCTGCCCAGAATTTGAGCACCCCTTATGCAGATCGAAACACCCCCCAGCGAAAAACCTTATGAAAAACCCGAGGGCGAGCGTCGCGGCCTCGTCATCGTCAACACCGGCGACGGCAAGGGCAAAAGCACGGCGGCCTTCGGCCTGGCCCTGCGCGCGCACGGCCGCGGCAAGGCCTTGAAGATCTACCAGTTCATGAAGGTGCCCACGGCGCGCTTTGGTGAACACCGCATATTCGAGCAGATCGGCATCCCCATCGAGGGCCTGGGCGACGGCTTCAGCTGGAAGAGCCAGGACCTGGAACACTCGGCCCAGCTCGCACGCGATGGCTGGGCCCGGGCAAGGGCGGCCATCCTCTCGGGTGAGTTTTTCCTCGTCGTGCTCGACGAGATCACCTACCCGCTGATCTACGGCTGGCTGCCGCTGGACGATGTGCTGGCCACCCTACGGGCCCGGCCCAAGGAGGTGCACGTGGTGCTCACGGGCCGGCGCTGCCCGCCCGAAATCATCGAACTGGCCGACACCGTGACCGAGATGACCAAGATCAAGCACGCCTTCAACGCCGGCATCCCGGCCCAGCGGGGCATCGAAGACTGACCGTGGATTCCTGCCCTCACGTCTGCGCCCTGGCCGGCGCCTTGTGGCTGGCCCTGCTGGTGGATCGCTGGCTCGGCGAGCCGCCGGTGCGCTGGCACCCCGTGGTGTGGATGGGATCCTACCTAGGCTGGATCGGCCGACATATTGCGCCGCAACGCACGCAGGCCGGGCAGGGCGCGGACATCAGGCGTTTCGTACTCGGTGCGCTGGCCTGGAGTCTGGGCGCCATGGTGGTGGGGGCCTTGGCGTTCTTCGTCCAGCAAGGGCTGCTGTCCTGGCATGCACTGGCCGCTGTCGTGCTGCTGGGCCTGCTGCTCAAGCCTCTGCTGGCCTGGCGCATGTTGCGTGACGAGGTACAGGCGGTCGAGGCCGCCCTGCAGACCAGCCTGGAGAGCGGACGGGCACAGCTGGCACGTCTGGTCAGCCGCGACGTCAGCGCGCTGGACGAACAGCAGGTCCGTGAAAGCGCCATCGAATCGCTGGCCGAAAACCTCAACGACTCGCTGGTCGCGCCGCTGTTCTGGTTTGCGCTGCTGGGCCTGCCGGGTGCGGCGCTCTACCGTTATGCCAACACGGCCGACGCCATGTGGGGCTACCGCGGCCTGCGTGAGGGCCGCGACTGGACCTGGGCCGGCAAGTGGGCCGCGCGCGCGGACGATGTGTTGTCCTGGCTGCCGGCGCGCCTCACGGCGCTGCTGCTGGCGCTGGTGCGCGGCGGCCTGTCCTGGCGTGCCCTGCGCGCGCAGGCGCCGCGCACGCCTTCGCCCAACAGCGGCTGGCCCATGGCGGCCATGGCGCTGGCCCTCGACGTGCGCCTGGGCAAGCCCGGCGTCTATGTGCTGCACGAGGCCGGCCGTGCGCCGCGGGCCGCTGACTGTGCACGGGCCGTGCAGCTGGGCGAGCGGGCAGTCCTGTTGTTCGCGCTGCTGCTGGGCGTGGCGCTGCTCTTCGTGGGAGAGAATCCCGCATGATCACGCAGCAGCTGCATGGCGGCCCCGACGCACTCGGTGTGCCCACGCACGACTTTTCCACCAACAGCAATGCCTGCGGCCCCTGTCCCCAGGCCCTGGCCGCCCTGCAGGCGGCTGACGCTACCCATTACCCCGACCCTTCCTATGCCGCGTTGCGCGCGCAACTGGCCGACTGGCATGGCGTTGCGCCCGGCCGCGTGTTGCTGGCCGCGAGCGCCAGCGAGTTCATCCACCGCATCAGCGCCTGGGTGGCACAGCGCGGCCCGCGCAGCGTCTGGCTGCCCCAACACTGCTATGGCGACTACCCGGCGGCCGCGCTGGCCTGGGGGCTGCGGCAGGTGGAGGACGTGCACACGGCCAGCCTGGCCTGGGCCTGTGAACCTTCGAGCCCCCTGGGCCAGGCACAGGCCGAACTGCCGCAGCTGGTGCGTGCAGCGCCGCTGTGCGTGCTCGACCGTGCCTACGAGCCGCTGCGCCTGCAGGGCGAACCCAGCCTCAAACCCGAGGAGCTGGAGCAGGTCTGGCAACTCTGGACACCGAACAAGGCCCTGGGTCTGACCGGCGTACGCGCCGCCTACGTGATCGCGCCACTGCAGGCCGAAGAGGCCGTGGCGCAGCTCGAAGCGCTGTGCCCCTCCTGGCCGCTGGGCGCGCATGGCGTGGCCTTGCTGCAGGCCTGGGTACGCGAAGACGTGCAGGCCTGGCTGCGCGCCAGCCTGGTTACGCTGCGGGCCTGGAAGGCGCGTCAGCTTGGTCTGTGCGCAACATTGGGCTGGCAGTGCTCACCCAGCCTGGCCAATTTCTTCTGCGCCCGCACCACCGTGCAGGGGCCGGCACTGGCCCTGGCCTTGCAGGCCCTGCGTGCGCAGGGCATCAAGCTGCGCGCGGCCGCGTCCTTCGGCCTGTCGGGCCAGGTGCGCCTGGGCGTGTTGCCACCCGCCTCGCAGGACGCACTGCGTTCCGCCTGGCAACAACTCATGCAGACCGGCGAGGTCCAGGCATGAGCGGCCCGCGTCGCGCCCGGGCCGTCATGGTGCTGGGCACCACCAGCGGGGCCGGCAAGAGCTGGCTGACCACGGCCCTGTGCCGCCATTACGCGCGCCAGGGCCTCAAGGTCGCGCCGTTCAAGGCGCAGAACATGAGCAACAGCGCGCGCGTGGTGGTCGGCGGTGAAATCGGTTCGGCCCAGTACTTCCAGGCCCTGGCCGCACGCGCCGAGCCCGAGGTGCGCATGAACCCGCTGCTGCTCAAGCCCGAGCGCGACACGCACAGCCAGGTAGTGCTGCTGGGCCAGGTCGACGAAGCGCTGACGCGCATGGACTGGCGCGGCCGCAGCGCAAAGGTCTGGCCCACCGTAGCCCGCGCGCTCGACGAACTCATGGCCGATAACGACGTGGTGGTGATCGAAGGCGCGGGCTCGCCGGCCGAGATCAACCTCATGGACAGCGACATCGTGAACCTGCGCGTGGCCCGCCATGCGAAGGCGCGCTGCCTGCTGGTCACCGATATCGACCGCGGCGGCGCCTTCGCCCATCTCTACGGCACCTGGGCCCTGCTGCCCGAGGCCGACCGCGCGCTCATTCATGGTTTTGTGCTCAACAAATTCCGCGGTGACGCGGCGCTGCTGGCCCCCGGCCCGCAGCAGCTGCAGGAACTCACGGGCGTGCCCGTGGTGGCCACGCTGCCCATGTGGTGGCAGCACGGCCTCCCCGAAGAAGACGGCGTGTTCGATGATCGGCATACCGGCAGCGGCGATGTCCACACGCGCATCGCCGTCGTCGCCTATCCGCGCATCAGCAACCTGGACGAACTCCAGCCGCTCAAGAACGTGCCCGGCGTGAGCCTGCGCTGGGCCCGCAGCCCGGCCGAGCTGCAAGGCGTGGACTGGATCATCCTGCCCGGCTCCAAGCACACGAGTGGTGATCTGGCCTGGCTGCGCATGCAGGGCCTGGACCGGGCGATTGCCGTGCACGCGGCGCAGGGCAGGGCGGTGCTAGGCATCTGCGGTGGTCTGCAGATGTTGGGCGAGGCGCTGATCGACACGCACGGCATCGACGACAACGCCCCCGGCCTGGGCCTGCTGCCCCTGGTCACCACCTTCGAGCCCGCCAAGACCGTGCAGCGCACCCGCGCGCGCTTCGCTGACGTGAGCGGACCCTGGGCCGCGCTCACACAACTCGCCGTGCAGGGCTACGAGATCCACCACGGCCAGACGGCCCAGCACCCGGCCATGGCCGCACAGGGCGACGTGGCGCGCGAGCCCATGCCCGGCCTAGCCTGGCAGAACACCGACGGCAACGTGCTCGGTCTCTATCTGCACGGCCTGTTCGAAGACCCGGCCGTGCTGCAGGCACTGTTCGGCGCCCAGGTACCCACACTGGAATCCGTCTTCGAGCACCTGGCCGACTACATTGAAAAACATTTCGAGCCCGGTGTGCTCGACAACCTGATCCACACATGAACTTCCAGATCCCACCCATCCCCGACCTGCACGATGCCACGCTGGCCCAGCGCCTGCAGCACAAGCTCGACCACAAGACCAAGCCCCTGGGCTCGCTGGGCCGGCTCGAAGAACTGGCGCTGCGCGTCGGCCTCATCCTCGGCAGCGAAACACCCGAGCTGCTCGCGCCGCAGATGCTGGTCTGCGCGGGTGACCACGGCCTGGCCGCGCGCGGTGTCTCGGCCTTCCCGAGCGACGTGACCTGGCAGATGGTGGAGAACTTCCTGGCGGGCGGCGCCTGCGTCAGCGTGCTGGCACGCCAGCACGGCATCGCGCTCACCGTGGCGGACTGCGGGGTGCGGCATGACTTCGCCCCACGCCCCGGCCTGCTGGACTGCAAGATCGCACCGGGTACGGCCGACGCGATCAGCGGCCCGGCCATGACCGCGGCGCAGTGCGATCAGGCCCTGGCCAACGGCCTGCGCATCGTGCAGCAGCTGCCGGGCAACGCGTTGCTGCTCGGTGAGATGGGCATCGCCAACACCTCGGCGGCCTCGCTGCTGCTGGCGCGCCTGGCCAGCCTGGACATCGCCGATTGCACGGGCGCGGGCACGGGCCTGGACGCCGAGGCGGTGGTCCGCAAGACCGCGGTGCTGCGCGAGGTGCTGCTCAAGCACCCGGCGGCGCGCACCCCGCTGGAGGCCCTGGCGGCCTTCGGTGGTTTCGAGATCGCCACGCTGGCCGGCGCGGTGCTGCAGGCCGCGAGCGAACGCCGTGTCATCGTGGTCGACGGCTTCATCGCCAGTAGCGCCGTGCTCGTGGCCGCGCGCCTGGCGCCGGCCGTGCTGCAACGCTGCGTCTTCGCCCACCGCTCGGGGGAGCGCGGCCATGCGCTGCTGCTGGCCCAGCTGCAGGCCCGGCCGCTGCTTGATCTGGGCCTGCGCCTCGGCGAAGGCTCGGGCGCCGCCCTGGCCTGGCCGCTGCTGGTCTCGGCCTGCGCCGTGCTGCGCGAGATGGCCAGCTTCGAATCCGCCGGCGTGTCGGAAAAATCCGCCTGACGATGCAGTTCATCCGTCACTACCTGCTGGCCCTGCAGTTCTTCACGCGCGTGCCCGTCACGGGACGGCTCGCGGACTGGGTGGGCTACAGCCCCGAGATGCTACGCCGGTCGGCCGCGCATTTCCCCGGCGTGGGCTGGCTGGTCGGCGGACTCGCGGCCTTGGTATATGCGGGCCTGGCCATGCTGCTGCCCGACGGTGGCTACACCCCCTTGCTGCTGGCCGTGCTCAGCACCGTGTTCACCGTGCGGCTCACCGGTGCCTTCCACGAAGACGGCCTGGCCGACGTGGCCGATGGCCTGGGCGGCTCCTATGACAAGGAACGCGCGCTCGACATCATGAAGGACTCGCGCATCGGCGCCTATGGTGCGCTGGCCCTGGTGCTGGCGCTGCTGCTCAAGGTGACCCTGCTGGCCGTGCTGGGCGAGGCCGATGCGGCCCTGGCCTGCGGTGCGCTGTTCTTCGCCCACGTGCTCTCGCGCTTCCTACCGCTCGGGCTGATCCGCCTGCTGCCGCATGTGGGCGACACCGCGCGCTCCAAGTCCAAGCCGCTGGCGGACCAGATCAGCGGCGCGGGTCTGTTCGTCGCCGCGCTCTGGACCGCCGCTGCCGTGGCACTGGCCTTCTGGTGGCTGCCCGATGCGCGGCTCTGGGGTTGCGGTGCCATCGCGGCCGTGCTGGCCTGGCTCTGGATGTGGCGCTACTTTGCGCGGCGCCTGCAGGGCTACACGGGCGACTGCCTGGGCGCCACGCAGCAGGTGGGCGAGATCGCCATCTACTTCGGCCTCGCGGTCGCCTTGGCGCTGTGAAACTCTGGCTGGTCCGGCACGCGCGCCCGCTGATCGATGCCGGCATCTGCTACGGCGCCACCGACGTGCCGGCCGACGCCGGGCACACGCAGGCCACGGCTGCGCAGCTCGCGCCGCTGCTGCCGGCGGACCTCACGGTCTGGACCTCGCCGCTGCAACGCTGCAGCGTGCTGGCCGACCAGTTGCTCGCCCTGCGCCCGGATCTGCAGCTGCGCCCCGACGCCCGTCTGGCCGAGCTGGATTTCGGTTGCTGGGAAGGCCAGCGCTGGGACGCCATCCCGCGCACGGCCTACGACGACTGGACGGCGAACTTCGGCGCCGCGCGCTTCGGCGGCCGCGAAAGCGTCAACGAGCTGTTGCAACGCGTGGCCGCTGCGCGCGCCGAGGCACAGGCCCTGGGGCAGGACGCGGTCTGGGTCACACATGCCGGCGTGCTGCGCGCCCTGGCGCTCCTCGACCAGGGCCTGCGCACGCTCGACCAGGCGCCGCAGTGGCCGCAGGCCGTGGCGGGCTGGGGTGAGTGGCAGTTGCAGCACTGGTGAAGCATCGTCGACCGGCGTGCCTCACTTGCGTTAACCTCGGGCCTGCATGTTTCCTGAATCAGTTTCAGTGACGACCTTCATGCCAGCCCGGTACGACCTGCTGGTGGTCGCCGTGTCCTTCGTGATCGCGACCTTCGCGTCCTACGTGACGCTCGACCTGGCGCGGCGCGTGCGGCAGTCCACCTGGGGCCTGGCCCGCATCTGGTGGGGCGCGGGATCCCTGGTCATGGGCTCGGGCATCTGGTCCATGCACTTTGTCGGCATGCAGGCCTTCGAGGTGCCCATCGCCCTGGGCTATGCCGGCGGGCTCACGCTGCTGTCCTGGGTCGCGGCCGTCGCAGCCTCGGCGGTGGCGCTGGAGATCGCCAGCCGCAAGACCTTCAGCTACCGGCGTGTCGCACTGGGCGCGCTGGCCATGGGCCTGGGCATCTCGGCCATGCACTACACCGGCATGGCCGCGCTGGACCTCGTGCCCGGTATCGTCTGGAACTGGCCGCTGGTCGCGGTCTCGGTGCTGATCGCCGTGCTGGCCTCGGCCACGGCCCTGACAATCTTCCATCTGCTGCTCAAGGTGCCGAAGCAGCAGCGCCTGCCTTACCAGCTGGGCGCGGCCCTGCTCATGGGCGTGGCCATCTGCGGCATGCACTACACCGGCATGGCCGCCGCGCGCATCCCCGACGGCGCCATCTGCCTGAGCTCCGACGAGCTGGGCGGCCCCTCGTTGACGGCCATGGTGAGCATCGCCACCGGCCTGCTGCTGGTCAGCACGCTGTTCACCTCGTTGCTCGACGCGCGCATGCAGGGCACCACCCAGCGCCTCGCGCAGTCGCTGCAGGAGAGCAATGCCAAGCTGCAGACCGCCAACACCGAGCTCAAGCAGCGCGCCTTCACGGACCCGCTCACGGGCCTGCCCAACCGCCTGCTGTTCGAGGAGCGCCTGGGCCAAGCCCTGCTGCGCGCTGACCGGGCCAACCACCGCGGCCTGCAGTCACGCGTGGCTGTGCTCTTCGTCGACCTTGACGGCTTCAAGCCCGTCAACGACTCCTTCGGCCACGCCGTGGGCGATGCGCTGCTGTGCGACGTGGCCCAGCGCCTGCGCCAGCTGCTGCGCGAGGAGGACACCGTGGCGCGCATCGGCGGCGACGAATTCCTGCTGCTGCTGGAAAACCTCGGCGAGCCGGCCGATGCCCTGGCCTTCGGCCAGCGCGTG
>DNQP01000128.1:0-1492 GCA_003500955.1 Curvibacter sp.
CAACCTGCACCCGCAGTACGCGGGCGACATTGGCATCGCGCCCAATCCCAAGCTGGCCCAGCGCATCCGCGAGAGCGATCTCATCCTGGCCATCGGCCCGCGCCTGGGTGAGATGACCACCGGCGGCTACACCCTGCTCGAAGCGCCCAAGGCGAAGCAGAAGCTGGTCCACATCCACGCCAGCGCCGAGGAGCTCAACCGCGTCTACCACGCCGACCTGGCGATCAACGCCACGATGAACGCCGCTGCGCGCTCGCTGGAGGTGCTCACGGCCCCGCCCAGCCTCCCCTGGGAGGCCTGGACGGCCGCCGCCCACGCCGACTACCTGGCCAACCTGCAGCCGCAGGCCCTGCCCGGGGACATTGACATGCCGGCCATCGTCGCGCTGGTCCAGAAGCATCTGCCTGCCGACACCGTGGTCACGAACGGCGCAGGCAACTTCGCCAGCTGGGTGCACCGCTACTGGCGCTACCGCGGCCTGGCGCATGGCGACAAGACCCAGCTGGCGCCGACCAGCGGCGCCATGGGCTACGGCGTGCCGGCCGGCATCGCCACCGCGATCACCACGGGGCGCATGGCTTTCACCATCTGTGGCGACGGCGACTTCCTCATGAACGGGCAGGAGCTGGCCACGGCCGCCCAGTACGGCGCCAAGACCCTCATCGTGCTGCTCAACAACGGCATGTACGGCACCATCCGCATGCACCAGGAGCGCGAGTACCCGCAGCATGTCAGCGGTTCGCAGCTGCGCAACCCGGATTTCGTGGCCCTGGCGCGTGCCTATGGTTACGCCGGTGCGCGCGTGACACGCACCGAAGAGTTCGAAGCCGAGCTGCTGGCCGCCCTGGCCCGGCCTGAGGGCACGCTGATCGAGGTCATGCTGGACCCCGAGGTCATCACCACGCGAGGCACCCTGGGGGCCATCACGCAGGCTGCGCTGGCCCGGCAGACGAAAGACTGAGGGGAGGGCAACGCCGCATGGTGGTGCACACGCAAAAGAAAAGCCGGCGTGAGCCGGCTTTTTCGTCAGCGCAAGCCTGAATTACTTCAGGTGCTTGCCGATCAGGGAGGCCAGTTCGAACATCGTGACCTGAGCCTTGCCGAACACGGCCTTGAGCTTGTCGTCAGCGTTGATGTTGCGCTTGTTGACCTTGTCCTGCAGACCGTTCTTCTTGATGTAGGCCCACAGCTTGCTGACCACTTCGGTGCGCGGCAGGGGGTTGGAACCCACCACGGCGGCCAGAGCGGCGCTGGGCGTCAGGGCCTTCATGAAGGCAGCGTTGGGGGTGCGCTTCTTGGCGGGGGCCTTCTTCTTGGCGACCTTCTTGGCAGCCGGCTTCTTGGCAGCGGCCTTCTTGGCCGGGGCCTTCTTCGCTACGGCCTTCTTGGCGGCCGGCTTCTTGGCCGGGGCCTTCTTGGCGGCGGCCTTCTTGGCCGGGGCCTTCTTCGCTACGGCCTTCTTGGCGGCCGGCTTCTTGGCAGCGGCCTTCTT
>DNQP01000128.1:1818-2703 GCA_003500955.1 Curvibacter sp.
TTCTTCGCCGGAGCCTTCTTCGCAGGAGCTTTCTTCTTTGCAGTTGCCATGATTGAATTTCCTCTTCTAGAAGTTGATTAATCACCAGCATGGAACTGCTTCCTCGCTGGTACCCCGGATGCTATAGGAGAAAAAACGCGTCTCCAAGCGAAAAATGCGTTTTCTCCCTCGGAGATGTTGTTTTTTTCATCGCATTTTCCTGGCCGCCTCGCTCTGCGCGCAGGGGCTCTTCCCTCGGGAGAGGGGCGTTTTCCGCTCTGGCGCAGCGCTGTTGTCCGAGGGAAAGGCCCCCGGCATGGGCCACGCTCTGCCCCGCGCCTTGATACCCGTCAAGCTGTTTTCCCTCGGGCGAGACATGCCGTTCGCGTCCCTTGGCAGCAGCTTGCTGCAGCGGGGACAATGCCGATCTGCGCCGACGGCTGTGCCGCACTTGCACTGTCAGCGGCTCTTCCGACGGAACACGCCCACGCACTTTGAGCACCCCTATGCACCAGGACCGGCACGTCTTCGTCTACGGCACGCTGCGCCGCGGCGAGGTCAACGACATCAACCGTCGGCATCCCGCGCCGAATTTTCTGGGGCTGGCTCGCATCCGAGGTGCGCTCTATGACCTTGGTCCCTATCCCGGCGCCATCCTGGGTGGGGAAGGGTGGGTGCAGGGAGAGGTGTACGCCATCACGCCAGAGCTTGAGCGCCAGCTCGACCTGCTCGAGGAAGTGACGCCCATACCCAGCGGTGAGTACACGCGACGGCATCTGGACGTCGAGGTGGCCGGCCGCGCGCTGTCCTGCCTGGTCTACGAGATCGCCGGTGCGCGCGTGCAGGGCCGCCCCCGCATCGCCAGTGGGGACTGGCTGCAGCGTCGCTGAGCCTCGGACCGGCAGT
>DNQP01000128.1:3007-3569 GCA_003500955.1 Curvibacter sp.
CGCTGAGCCTCGGACCGGCAGGCTGCAGAGGGCCTGACGAGGCCGCGCCATGCCGCTGCAGACGCCATTTCACGACGTCTGAGTTGCTTTCGCATTGCAAAAAACATCAGTGATGCGACGCAGCATTTTTTCTCAATACGAGATATTCAATATTGCTTTGCGAAATGGACTTTGCAAGTCATTGATTTTCAATGAAAATAAAAATGTCTTATATAAGACACAAGAGGTGGCAAAGCTCTTGTACAAGACTTAGAGTAGAGCCATCGATTCAGGCCGCAGGCCCACTGAGGAATCGACCGGTTTCATCTACCCGTCCACAGGAGTCACACCATGCCGCAAACCCTGACCGAACAGCTCAGCCGTGAGCAACAGATCGCCGCCCTTGAGAAAGACTGGGCCACCAACCCCCGCTGGAAAGGCATCGAGCGTGGCTACACGGCCGCCGACGTCGTGCGCCTGCGCGGCTCCTTCCCCATCGAGCACACCATTGCCCGCCGCACGGCCGAGAAGCTGTGGGACATGCTGCACACCGAGCCCTACGTCAACTGCCTGGGCGCGCTCA
>DNQP01000128.1:3948-4189 GCA_003500955.1 Curvibacter sp.
TCTCGGGCTGGCAGGTCGCCGCCGACAACAACAGCTACGCGTCCATGTACCCGGACCAGTCCCTGTACCCCGTGGACTCGGTGCCCAAGGTCGTCGAGACCATCAACAACACCTTCCGCCGTGCCGACGAAATCCAGCACGCCAAGGGCATCGACGCCGGCCACAAGGACTTCATCGACTATTTCGCCCCCATCGTGGCCGACGCTGAAGCCGGTTTCGGCGGCGTGCTCAACGCCTTCGA
>DNQP01000211.1:0-3953 GCA_003500955.1 Curvibacter sp.
CGCGTCACCGTTTCCCCCGCCGATCTGAACGCCGCCGCGCGCGACGGGCTGATCACCAACACCCAGGCCAAGCTGCTCTGGGCGCGCTGGACCCAGCACGACCAGCTGCAGGTCACGACGCCCATGGACCTGGCGGGGCCGCGCTTCGGCTTCACCAATGTGCTCTATTACTTCGGCGGGCTGGTGGCCATCGGCGCGATGACGCTGTTCATGACCCTGGGCTGGAGCCAGTTCGGCGACTGGGGCCTGCTGGCCATCGCCCTGGGCTATCTCGTGGGCGCGCTGCTGGTGGCAGACCATCTGAAGGGCCGGGGTCTGCGCACGCCGGCGGGCATCCTGGCGACGCTGGCCGTCTGCCTGGTGCCGCTGGCGGTGTGGGCGCTGCAAAGTGGCCTGGGCCTGTGGCCGCCGGGCGGGCCCAGCAGCTACCGGGCTTATCACACGCAGATCGACTGGCGCTGGCTGACGCTGGAGTTCGCCACGCTGGCCGCCGGGGTCGTGATGCTCTGGCGCTACCGCCTGCCTTTCATGGTGATGCCCATCGCGGTGACGGTCTGGTACATGTGGATGGACGTGGCCCACGCGCTGATGCAGCACAGCGGCTTTGAGTACCAATTCATGCGCGACCTGTCCCTGGTCTTCGGCATCGCCACCTGCTTCGTGGCGATGTGGGTGGACGTGCGCAGCCGCCGGGCCAGCGGCGAGTGGCGGCAGGACTTTGCCTTCTGGCTCTATATCTTTGGCGCGCTGATGTTCTGGGGCGGCCTGAGCCTGCAGGATTCGGGGACGGAATGGGGCAAGGCGGTCTACGCACTGATCAATGTGGGCCTGGTCTTCGTGGGCGCGGCCATCGGCCGGCGGGTGTTCACGGTCTTCGGGGCCCTGGGGGTGGCGGGTTATCTGGGCTACCTGTCCTACCGGGTGTTCCGCGACAGCCTGCTGTTTCCGTTTGCGCTCACTCTCCTGGGATTGGCTGTGATTGCTTTGGGCATCTGGTGGCAACGGCATGAAAAAGCCATCGAGGCACGGCTGGGGGCTTGGCTGCCGGCAGGCCTGCGGCCGCGGGACGCCACTTAAGGAGAGGCCTCCCGGGGCGGTTACATCTGCTTACGGGCTTCACAGGCGGTTTGCGGTCAGGTCGGGGTCAGGCGCGTTGTAGGGACAGGGCGGCCCTTTGGCAGCCCTTTAAGGAGACCTCTCATGACGAACCGAGTGAAGACTTCCAAATCCCTGCTGGCTGGCATGGCCCTGGTGGCCGGGCTGGCCCTGACGGGCGCGGGCAGCGCCCAGGCGGGCACGGACGTGTTCTGGTCCATCGCCATGTCGCAACCGGGCATCCATGTCGGCGTGTCCAACGGCCCCGTGCTGGTGCACGCGCCGCGCGTCTACGTGCCGCCCCAGGTGATCTATGTGCCGCCCCGTCCGGTCTACCACGCCTACCCGAGCTATTACTACGGGCATGGCCATGGACACAAGCACTGGAAACACCACCACCATGACCGCGGCCACGGCCATGGCTACGGCCGCTGGGATGACCGCCATGACCGCTATGACCGTGACGACGACCGCCGCGGCGGAGGCCGCGATCGCCATGATCTGCACATGGGCAATCGACGCTGATACAGTGATCTCTGCCGCGGACCTCCCCCGCGGCCGACCGTGTGCCTTTACACGGTCATTACACGGCGCTCACAGAGCGCCGTTTTTTGTGTTCCTACAATCCGTGACATGAAGAAGAGTCATCTCATCGCGGCGGGCGTGGGCGCCTTGCTGCTGGCCGTGGGCCTGGGCTGGTGGTGGAGCCAGCGCGGCAACGCCAGCGACGTGCAGTACCGCACGGGCAAGGTCGAGCGCGGGCCGCTGCAGTCGGCCGTGTCGGCCAGCGGCGCGGTGAGCCCGGTGACGCAGGTGACGGTGGGCACCCAGGTCTCGGGGCAGATCAAGGACCTGTATGTGGACTTCAATTCCGAGGTCAAGGCCGGCCAGCTGATCGCCGTGATCGACCCGGAGACCTTCGAATACCGCGTGCGCTCGGCCCAGGCCGATGTGGACGCCGCGCGTGCCGTGGTGCTGACGGCCCAGGCCAATGTGACGGCGGCCCGGGCCCAGGTCTCGCGCGCGCAGACCGATCTGGCCGAGGCGCGCCGCACGCACGAGCGCAACCTCATGCTGGTGGACAAGGGTTTCATCGCCCAGAGCACGGCCGACCAGTCCAACGCCCTGGTCAACACCAGCAGCGAGGCCGTGAAGGCGGCCGAGGCGCAGCTGGGTGTGTCGCAGGCGCAGGTGCAGAGCGCCCAGGCCAGCGTGGCGCAGCGCGAGGCGGCGCTGGCCCAGGCCCGGGTGGACCTGGCGCGCACGCGCATCACCTCGCCGGTCAACGGCATCGTGATCAAGCGTGCCATCGAGAAGGGCCAGACGGTGGCGGCCAGCCTGCAGGCGCCCGAACTCTTCATCATTGCGCGCAATCTGCGCGACATGCAGGTGGAGGCCAGCATCGACGAGGCCGACGTGGGACGCATCCGCACGGGCCAGAAGGCCAGCTTCACGGTGGACGCCTTCCCCGGCCGCACGTTCGAGGGCGTGATCAGCCAGGTGCGCAAGGCGGCGCTCAATGTCTCCAATGTGGTGACCTATGTGGCGGTGGTGACCTTCTCGAACACCGACGGGCGCCTGCTGCCGGGCATGACGGCCAATGTGCGCGTGATCACCGACCAGCGCGACAACGTGCTCAAGGTGCCCAACGCGGCGCTGCGTGTGCGCATCGCCGGTGTGGAGCCCGCCGCGCCCGCCACCGCGCCGCAGGACGCACCCGCCGCGGCCGTGCCCGCCACCCCGGCGGCCAGCGGCAACAACCCCCTGGCCGAGTTCCGCAACCGCCTGGTGCGCGAGCTGCAGCTCGACGCGGCGCAGACCGAGAAGGTGGACGCCATCTATTCCGGCGCACGCCCGAAGTTCATGCAGCTGCGCGAGCTGCCCGAGGCCGAGCGGACCAAGGCGCGCGAGCGCATCACGGCCGATATCCGCGCGCGCATCGCCGAGGTGCTGACGCCCGAGCAGAAGAAGCGTTACGCCGAGATGCAGGCCGAGCAGGCGGGCCGCACCATGACGCGGGGCCGCATCTACGTGCCGGGCGCCGACGGCAAGCCCAAGGCCCTGAACGTGCGCCTGGGCATCACCGATGGCACGCAGACCGAACTCCTCGTGGCGCCGGGTTCGACCGAGGCGGCCGAGCTGCAGGAAGGTGCCTCGGTGATCACGGGCGTGGTGGGCGGCAGCGCCGCCCCCGCTGCCCGCCCGGCTGCTGGCGCGCCGCGCATGATGTTCTGATGAAGCAGATTTCCGTTCGGGCTGAGCTTGTCGAAGCCCTCGCACAGCGGCCCTGCCCTTCGACAGGCTCAGGGCGAATGGAGCGGTCATGGCCCTGATCGAAGCGCGCGACCTCACCAAGACCTACACCATGGGCAGCACCACCGTGCACGCGCTGCGCGGGGTGTCGCTGGACATTGCCGAGGGCGACTTCGTGGCCATCATGGGCGCATCGGGTTCGGGCAAGTCCACGCTGATGAACATCCTGGGCTGCCTGGACCAGCCCAGCGCGGGCTATTACCACCTGGCCGGTGAGGCGGTGGAAGCGATGACGCCGGAGCAGCTGGCCTCGATCCGCAACCGGCGCATCGGCTTTGTGTTTCAGCAGTTCAACCTGCTGCCGCGCACCAGTGCGCTGGAGAACGTGGAGCTGCCCATGGTCTATGCGGGTGTGAAGTCCGCCGAGCGCAAGGCGCGCGCCATGACCGCGCTGCAGACCGTGGGTCTGGGCGAGCGCAGCGCGCACACGCCCAGCGAGCTCTCGGGCGGGCAGCAGCAGCGTGTGGCGATTGCGCGCGCGGTCGCCAACGCCCCGAGCCTGCTTCTGGCCGACGAGCCGACCGGCAATCTCGACTCGGAAAACG
>DNQP01000211.1:4192-4368 GCA_003500955.1 Curvibacter sp.
GCAGCGTGTGGCGATTGCGCGCGCGTTGGTGAACCAGCCGCAGCTCATCCTGGCCGACGAACCCACGGGCGCGCTCGACACCAAGACCAGCGAGGACATCATGCGCATCCTCGCCACGCTGAACGCGCAGGGCATGACGGTGGTGATCGTGACGCACGAGGCCGACATCGCTGCCT
>DNQP01000077.1:0-285 GCA_003500955.1 Curvibacter sp.
AGGCCGACGAGCTGGTCAGCACCTACACCCAGGAGCTCAGCGGCACGCTGCGCCTGCACGCGCCGCCGGTGCTGGCGTCGTACGTGATCGCCCCCATGCTCGCGGGCTTTCGGCAGCGCTATCCGCGCATCGTGCTCGACATCGAGGTCGAAACCCTGTCCGAGCCGCCGGTGGAGGATTTCGACATCGCCCTCATGGGCGCCGACAGCAGCTTCGACGGCGACATCGTCGCGCGCAAGGTCATCGATTCCGAGGCCATCCTGGTGGCCTCGCCCGCCTATGTGC
>DNQP01000077.1:596-10314 GCA_003500955.1 Curvibacter sp.
CCCGCCTATGTGCAGCGCCGCGGCCTGCCGCAGACACCGGCGGCGCTGGCCGACCACGACTGCCTGCGCCTGAAGGCCCTGCAGGGACGCATCCGACCCTGGCGACTCTGGCGCCCGGAGGCCCCGGACGTGGTCGAGGAGATCGAGGTGCGGCCGGTGGTCCAGGCCAACCATACCGACACCCTGCTGCGTGCGGTGCTCGACGGCGCGGGGATCACCTCGGTGTCGGTGGAAGTGGTGGCGCCCTACCTCACGCGCGGCGATCTGGTGCGTGTGCTCCAACCCTGGATCACGGGCCGTCTGAGCCTGTACGCGGCGCTACCTTCGCGCAAGTTCATTCCGCAGCGCACTCGCGTCTTTCTCGATTACCTCATGGAGCACACCCGCGACGCCAGCCTGCGCGCGATCGATGCCTGCACGGTATGCTGAACGCGGCCGGCCGACGCTACAGTGGCGCCAGGCAATCGATGCGTGATCTGGGGTGTACGATGAAACCTTGCTGGTGGGCGGCGATGGCCGCATGGGGTCTGGTGGCGCTGGCGCAGGCCGCCGAGGTGCAGGTGGCGGTGGCCGCCAACTTCACGGCGCCCATGCAGAAGATCGCCCCGCTGTTCGAGGCCGAGACCGGCCACAAGGCCGTGCTGGCCTTCGGCTCCACGGGCCGCTTCTACGCACAGATCCGCAACGGTGCGCCGTTCGATCTGCTGCTGGCCGCTGACGACGAGACCCCGGCCCGGCTCGAACGCGAAGGGCTGGGCGCTAGCCGCAGCACCTATGCCATCGGCAAGCTGGTGCTCTGGAGCAAGCAGCCGGGGCTGGTGGACGACCGGGGCGAGGTGCTCAGAAGCGGCAGGTTCGACAAGATCGCCCTCGCCGATCCCAAGCTCGCACCCTACGGCGCCGCTGCCATCGAGGCGCTGACCCAGCTCGGCGTGCTCGACACCCTGCGCCCCAGGATCGTGCAGGGCGAGAACATCGCCCAGACCTGGCAGTTCGTCGCCACCGAAAATGCCCAGCTGGGTTTCGTGGCCCTGTCCCAGGTCTGGGCCGATGGCAAGCTCAAGGAAGGCTCGGCCTGGCGGGTGCCGCCCAATCTGCACAGCCCCCTGCGCCAGGACCTGATCCTGCTCAACAAGGGGCGCAACAATGTCGCCGCCACGGCGCTGCTGCAGTACCTGCGCGGCGACAAGGCGCGCGCCATCATCCAGGCCTACGGCTACGACTTCTGAGCCGGTGCCGTTATCCTTGGCCTCTGTTCCTCACCCCGCCCCATGCCCCTATCCGCTGAAGCCTGGCAGGCCATCTGGCTTACCGTCGAGCTGGCCACGCTGACCACCGTGCTGCTGCTGCTCATCGCCACGCCGCTGGCCTGGTGGCTGTCGGGCACGGCGTCTCGCTGGCGCGCGCCCGTCAGCGCGCTGGTCACGCTGCCCCTGGTGCTGCCGCCCTCGGTGCTGGGCTTCTACCTGCTCGTGGCCCTGGGGCCGCACGGCCCGTTGGGCCAGCTCACCCAGGCCCTGGGCTGGGGCGTGCTGTCCTTCACCTTCACCGGTCTGCTGATCGGCTCCATCGTCTTCTCGCTGCCTTTTGCCGTGCAGCCCTTGCAGCACGCGTTTGAGGCCCTGGGGCCCCGGCCACTCGAAGTGGCGGCCGCCTTGCGCGCCCGCCCGATCGACGCCTTCTTCACCGTGGCCCTGCCGCAGGCCCGCGGTGGCCTGCTGACCGCGGCCATCCTGAGCTTCGCCCACACCGTGGGCGAGTTCGGCGTGGTGCTCATGATCGGCGGCAACATCCCCGGGGTGACGCGCGTGGTCTCGACCCAGATCTACGGTCACGTCGAAGCCATGGAATACAGCCAGGCCCACTGGCTGGCCGGCGGCATGCTGCTGTTCAGCTTCGTGGTGCTGCTGGCGCTGGCGCTGCTGCGGCGCAGCGACACGCGGGTGCTGACATGAGCGAGGAGTTCCACGTCCGTCTCACGCTGCCGCGGGCCGGCTTCGATCTTCAGGTGGATCTGCAACTGCCCGCACGCGGCATCAGCGTGCTCTTCGGCGCCTCGGGTTCGGGCAAGACCAGCGTGCTGCGCTGCGTGGCCGGGTTGGAGCGCGCGCGCGCGGCGCGCGTGGTCGTGGCCGGCGAAGTCTGGCAGGACGATGCGGCGCAGGTCTTCCTGCCCACGCACCGGCGCGCGCTGGGCTATGTCTTCCAGGAGGCCAGCCTCTTCGACCACCTTGACGTGCGTGGCAACCTGCACTACGGCCTGCGCCGCGCCCGCGCGCCCGGAGCCGAGCTCACATTGCACACCGCGGTGCAGCTGCTGGGCATCGCCGACCTGCTCGGGCGTCGCACCCACCAGCTCTCGGGCGGCGAGCGCCAGCGTGTGGCGATCGCGCGCGCGCTGGCGACCAGCCCGCGCCTGCTGCTGCTCGACGAGCCCATGGCCGCCCTCGACGCTGCGCGCCGCCAGGACATCCTGCCCTGGCTGGAGCGCATGCGCGACGAGCTGCGCATCCCCATGCTCTACGTCACCCACTCGGCCGACGAACTCGCGCGCCTGGCCGACCATCTGGTGGTGCTCGAACGCGGCCGCGTCCGGGCCCAAGGTGCGGTGCAGGAGGTGCTGAGCGCCATCGACAGCCCCGTGGTCGTGGGCGAAGACATGGGGGCCTTGCTGTCCGGCGAGGTGGCCGAGCGCGACGCGCGCTGGCAGCTGGTGCGCGTGCGCTTCGACGGCGGCAGCCTCTGGCTGCGCGACAGCGGCGTGCCGCTGGGCCGTGCCGTGCGCCTGCGTGTGCTGGCGCGCGACGTCTCGCTGACCACCGTCGAGCCGCGTCAGACCAGCATCCAGAACCACTTGCCCTGCGAGATCGAGTCGGTCGCGCCTGATGCCCATCCCTCGCAGGTGCTGGTGCGCGTGCGCTGCGGCGCCTCGCTGCTGCTCGCGCGCATCACGCGCCGCGCCTACGCGGAGCTGGGGCTGCAGCCCGGCGCCGCGGCCTGGGTGCAGGTCAAGTCGGTGGCGCTGGTGCAGTAGCGCCGAAATGACTTGAAACACTCTTTCCGGCGGGGTGGACTGAAAGCCGTGTATCTTCGGGCCTGAGTGACCGCGTCCAGGGAGTAGAAGCACCGGCACCCCTCCAGGCGCATGGCCTGGCTCCGCCATTCCCACGCCCTGACATGTTCGGCCTCTTCAAGCAGAAACCTACACCGCAGCCCGTCACACCTTACGGCACCGGCCCGCTGACCGACCTCGGCGGACCGCGGCGCATGACGCTGGACGAGCGCAAGCAATTGCGCCGCGAGATGGTCTACCAGTCCGTGCGCGACAACCTGCTGCTGCTCGAAATCATCTCGGGCATGTACAAGTTCAAGGCCGTGGGTCTGGACGAGCGCCAGCACCGCTTCATGGTGGTGATCGACGTCGCCAGCGGTTTCATCGCGCGGCGCGGCGGCAAGGTGATGCGTTTCAACGAGGTGGAAAAGTTCCTGTCCGAGCGCGCCTTTGCCCAGTACGGCGTGCGCATCGATTCGATCTACTGGCGCTTCCACCCCGAGGTGAGCACCTTTGGTCGCGGCTACCGCGCCAGCGACGTCGCGCCCAGACCGCGGCCGGCACCCGCGCCCGCGCCGACGCCTGCGCCCGCCGCGCCGGCTCGGTCCGCCGGGCTGCGGCCCAGCTCCCGCCATGAGCCGGTGAGCGTGGACGAGATGCGCGCCTTCGAGCAAGCCATCGCACGCGGCACCAAGCCGCCGCCGATCCACCTGGGCAATCTCGAATACCAGTCCGACCTCGCGCCGCTCGAAAGCACGCCGGTGGCCGGCGGCACGCAGTACGGCGCCCTCTGAGTCTCAGCGCTACGCGGCGCGCACGGCCATGTGCGTCCAGGCCAGGCGCAGCAGGTCGACGTTCACGCCTGCGGCGCGTCCGCGGCGCACCATGTCACCGAGGATGTGCTCGTGCTCCGTGCGCTGCCCGCCCTGCAGGTCGCGCAGCATCGAAGCCGTGAAGGCCGAGCCCTTTTGCGTCAGCATGGCCAGGGCCTTGCCCTGTTCTTCCGCGTTGATGGCCTGGCCCTGTGCCGCGGCCACGGCGCAGCACTCGGCAAACATCTGGCGCGTCAGCGCCTCGCCCTCGGGCGTGGCCAGGATCTCGCCCACGGAGCCCTGGCACACCGTGGTCATGCCCGCCAGCGTGGCCAGGAACACCCACTTGTTCCACAGCACCTGCTCGATCTGCGCGCTGTAGGCGCTGTCGAAAGCCGCCTGCTTGCACAGCGTGATGAAGTCACGCGCCAGCGCTTCGTGCGCGGCGTCGCGCGCGCCGGCCGTCAGGCGGTGCAGCGGGCTGAGCTGCTTGACCGCCCCCGTAGGCGTGATCGTGGCCGCAATGTGCGCCACGCCACCGAGCACGCGCGCGCGGCCGTAGCGCGCGTCCAGCACACGCAGATGGTCCAGACCGTTGAGGAAGGGCAGGATGGCGCCGCGTGCGTCGGCGCGTGCCAGCGAGGCCAGCGCATCGTCCAGGTCATAGGCCTTGGGCGCGAGCACGATCAGGTCGTAGTCCGACTGCACCGTGGCCGCGGTCACCGTGCGCGGCTGCACGCTGAAGTTGCCGTCGGGCGTTTCGATCTGCAGGCCTGCGCGCTCGATCAGCTGCTGGCGCGCTGCGCGCACGAGGAAGGTCACGTCCGCGCCGGCCTGGATCAGCCGCGCACCGAAATAGCCGCCGATGCCGCCGGCGCCAAGGATGAGGGTTTTCATGTAGAGGTGCTCCTGGGGTGTGATTCTGTCCGCCGCGCAAAGGCGGCGCGGCTTGCGGGTCATGGCCTGCCGCGCAGCGCTGTTACGCCTTGTGACGATTTTGATCGGCGACCATTCCGCCATGCGGGAATCGGGCGCTTGGGCCCGCAATCATCCGCGCCCCGATGCTATTCTTCAACGCATTCGAGCCCACGCGCCGCGCGGCGTGTCGGGATGCGTGAGAGATTGCTGACGACTGAGACACCATGCCCAAGTACAGGCCCGGACAAGTGGGCTTCGATGAATCCATGCGACGCATTGTCGCCGTTGAAACCCTGGTCGACGTGGCGCGTGCCGTCTCCGCGCAGTTCGGCAAGCTGGTCTCGCCCGAAGAGCTCACCTTCGAATACTTCGGCCGCGACGAGCGTAACGGCTGGAGCACCTGGGTGGTCTACCTGGCCGACTACGGCCCCGTGGGCTTCACCAACCGCTGCCTCGATCCGGCCTACACGCAGGAAAGCAGCCGCTGGGGCGGCCTGAGCGATCCCAAGATCCCCACCGACTGAGGCGACCGCGGCCCCCGTGCCGTGCGGCGCCCCCACGCTCCTCTGTTGCCCTCTGCCCCTTTTGGGGGATAGCCAGCGCCTGCCGGGCCGTCCTACACTGGCCGCCAGAACAACAACAGGGGGCGTTTCCTATGAAGACCAGACCGTGGGGCCGCGGGCCCATGACCGCAGCCATCGCCGCGGCTTGGCTGTGTGCGCTGCTGCTGAACCCGTCTGCCGCTGCCAAAGAACTGCAGCGCCTCTATGTGGATCTGGACGGCGACAGCAAGGTCGAAGCCATCTCCCTGGCCACCAGCGAGTCCGATGCCAGCGGGCGCAGCCAGATCAGCGTGCGCATCGGTTCGGCCGCCTTCAGCACCGACCACCACATCGTGCCGCAGGGCCGCATCGAGATGCGCGCCATCGTCATCGACCGGCAGCGCTCGGAGCGCCAGCTCGCCCTCACCGTGCAGCAGGCGGACGGTTGCGTGCATCACCTGCTGGCCTACACGCCACGCCGGCTGGTGCGCCTGCTTCCCATCGTGGGCGAGTCGGACTGTGAGCTGCCCTCGCTCGCGGGTGACGGCGTTGTCGAGGCCGCCATCTGGGAGGACCCCGGCAGCCGCAAGGCGCGCTACCGCCTGGGCAGCGATGGCCTGAGCATGACGCGTGAGGCACGGTCCGCGCACGAGCCCGGGCAGGCGGCCCAGCTTCGTGCACGCTGAGCTTGGTCGGCGTTGCCCAGGGTAAACCCCTAGTTTCAGCCCGATCGGGCAGGCGCACAGTGTTTCGCGGTGAAACACACAAGCAAGCGTATGCGCGGGCCAATTCTTCACCAGACAACGTTGCGCAACACCTCGGTGTTGCGTTGGGCACGGTCTTATTCCAAGACAAGGGTCAGGGTGCCATCCCGGCGGTTCCTTCTCTGTCACTTTCGAAGAGGACGTGCCCATGGACACCCCTCCTAGAGACGAGGCGCGCCTCGCCCACCTGCTGCTCAAGCCCGCCCGGCCGCTTGAAATCAAGCTGGCCTGGGCCTCCGTGCTGATTTCCGCAGCGCTATTCCTGGTGGCCTTGCCCTTTGCCGGCGTCCAGCTGGCGCATCTGCCTGCCTTCGTGCCCGTCTGGCTCACCGCGCTGATCATCAGCGACCTCGTCACCGCCGTCATGCTCTACGGCCAGTACTACGCCTTGCGCTCGCGCGCCCTGCTGGTGCTGGCGGCGGGCTATCTGTACACCGCCCTGTCCACCGTGGGCTACACCCTGACCTTCCCGGATCTGCTCGGGACCGGCGGCCTGTTCAGCGGCGGCCCGCAAAGCACGCCGGCCATGTACATGCTTTGGCATGCCGGCTTTCCGCTGGTGGTCATGGTGTACGCGCTGCTCAAGCGCGAGTCGGTCGAGATCAAGCCCGCGCACCTGCTGCCGCGTGCGCGCGGCGCCATCATGGGCTCCATCGCCGTCGTCGCTCTGCTGGTGGCCGCGGGCCTGGCTGTGGCCGTGCTGGGGCATGCGGCCCTGCCCGTGGTGCTGCAGGGCAACGTCGTCACGCCGGCCGGGCACCGCTGGCTCTTCGCCACCTGGGCGCTCAGCGTCGTGGCCCTGGGCGTGCTCTGGTTGCGCCGGCCGCACACCGCGCTGGACGTGTGGCTGCTCGTCGTGATGTGCGTCTGGGTCTTCGACGTCGCGCTGGCCGCCGTCTTCAACACCGGTCGCTACGACCTGGGCTGGTACGCTGGCCGCGCCTACGGCTTTCTCGCCGCCTGCGGCCTGCTGCTGGTGCTGCTCAGTGAACACACGCGCAGCTACGCACGCATGGTTCGCCTCTCGGCCGATCTGCGCATCGCCAACGAGCAGCTCTGGCGCATCTCCATGCAGGATGGTCTGACCCAGCTCGCCAACCGCCGCGCGTTTGACAAATACCTCCTGGAGCAGATGGCCGTCAACGCCCGCCAGGGCCGCAGCCTGGCCTTGTTGCTGGTGGATGTGGACCACTTCAAGGCCTACAACGACCTCTACGGCCACCAGGCCGGCGACGACTGCCTGCGCCAGGTGGCAGCTGCCTTGCGTGCCTGCTGCCGCCGCCCCTCGGACCTGGCCGCGCGTTACGGCGGCGAAGAGTTCGCCCTGATCCTGCCCGACACCGAGGCCCTGGGTGCGCTGCACGTGGCCAAGGCCGTGCGCGCCGAGGTCTTGCACCGCGAAGTCCCGCATGCCCATAACAGCACCGGGCCGCACGTCAGCGCAAGCATCGGCGTCGCGGTGGTCCGGCCCGTGCAGAGCACCACGGTCGAGCCCTTGCTCGCTGCGGCTGACGCCGCCCTCTACCAGGCCAAGAGCCGAGGGCGCAACCAGGTGGTCTGTGCCGACGCTGCCGCGGATGGCAGGCCGGAGGCGATGAGCGCGGACAGGGCAGGGGCGGCGCTGCAGCTCCAGCCTTGAGGCCGCGCGCCTCAGCCGCTGTAAGCCAGGCCCGAGGCCACGCCGCCGAACAGATCGCCCTCCACCAGCGGCACACCGGCAAAGGCCGACTGCAGCACGCGCTGGAAGGGCCGCAGGGCGGAGGAACCGCCCGTGAGGTAGATCGCCGCGAGCTGGCCGTCGGCCACGCCGGCTTGCTGCACGCACGCGCGCGCGCAGGCCACGGTGCGCTGCAGCAGCTCGTCGAGCTGCTCGCGCAGTGCAGCCATCGTCATGGGCGGGGCCAGCCCAGCTTCTACGAAGGCCAGGTCCACCACCGCGTCGCTATCGAATTGAGAGCATCGGATCTTGGCCTGCTCGACCGCATGCGCGATGTGGTGGCCGTAGCGCTGGGTCAGCACGCGCATCAGGCGCCGGTGCAGACCCAGCTCGCTGTAGTTGGTCCACAGGGCCTGGGCCTCGGCCAGCGCCTTCTGCGTCGACAGGCGGTGGATCAGGTGCCAGGTGGCCAGGTCGTGGAACACGCGGCTCGGCACCTCGCGCCCGTCCGGCCCGAGGTGACGGTAGCCCAGCAGCGGCATCACCTGCTCCAGGCTGAGCTTGTGGTCGAAATCCGTGCCGCCGATGTGCACGCCCGTGGTGGCCAGCACGTCCTCAGCCCTTTCGGCCTTGCCCATGCGCTGCGGTCCCAGCCGCACCACCGTGAAGTCCGAGGTGCCACCGCCGATGTCCACCACCAGCACCGTGCTCTCTTGGCTCAGTCGGCGCTCGTAGTCCAGCGCCGCAGCAATCGGCTCGAGCTGAAAGCTCACCTGCTCGAAGCCCACACTGTGCGCCGCCTGCAGCAGCGAGGCTTCAGCCTGTGCATCGCGCGCCGCGTCGTCGTCCACGAAATGCACCGGTCGGCCCAGCACGACGCGCGTGGGTGCTGCACCCAACGCCTTCGTCGCTCGCTCGCGCAGCGTGGTCAGGAAGGTGGCGATGATGTCCTGGAAGCTCAGCTGCCGGTGGTTCACCACCGTGGTCTCCTGCAGCAGCGGGCTGCCCAGCAGGCTCTTGAGCGAGCGCATCAGCCGCCCCTCAGTGCCTTCCAGATACTGCGTCACCGCGTCGCGGCCGAAGTGCGTGCTCAGGTCTTCGCTGTTGTAGAACACCGCCGTGGGCATGGCCGTGGCCTCGCCCTCCAGCGCGATCAGCCGCGCCGTGCCGCCAGGCGCGGCCCAGGCCATGGCGGAATTGGAGGTGCCGAAGTCGATGCCGAGGGTGCCGGGGAGAGACATGCAGGGAAAGAAGAGAGGGCAGGGCGCGAGGGACGCGCATTGTGCCATTGCACTCGCTTGCACCTGCGACCCGGCCCCATGTCGCCGCAGCGACACCGCTGTGTGAGGTTTTGTAAACAAGACCCCACTGGGGTGAATCTGCCTGCCGCAAGCCGTAGACTCGACCGCTGAACTTGCGCCTGACCTTGGGCGCACGCCAGGGACGCATGAGGCATGAGCGACAAGAACAAAGACAGGGACAAGGTCCTCGACATCTGCAGACGCATCGAGCGCGCGCTCCAGCGTGACTGGGGCAGCACGGGCACGGGCCTGAGCCAGCGCCTGCGCACGGCGCGCTACGCCGTGCCGCCCGAGTTGCTCAAGCGCATCCACTACCTGCGACGCCTGCAGAAGCAGGCCCTGCACAAGCAGGGCTTCAGGCTCAAGTCCGCGGCCGACTTCGAGGCCAAGGGCGAACAGGTGCTGGAGGAACTGGCCGAGGCGCGCAAGACCGCCGCGCGTCGCCTGCGGCCCTTGCTCGAAGAACTGCTGGTGCGCTACCGCGTCATGATCGGCACCGCCGTGGTCGCCCTGCTGGTCGCCGCGGTCGGCGGTGTCTACCTGCTGCAGGAGCCCGAGCCTGTGCTGCCACCCGTGGCCGTGAGCACGCCCACGCCCCGGCCGGCGCCCAAGCCCGTCCCCAAACCTGCGCCCAAGCCAGCCCCTGCGGCGGTGCCCGCCCCGGCACCCGCC
>DNQP01000077.1:10622-17415 GCA_003500955.1 Curvibacter sp.
CCCGCCCCGGCACCCGCCACGCCGCAGGCCGCGCCAGCGCCTGCCGTGGCCGCTGCCTCGGCCGTGGTGACCGAGCCCGCCGTGGCCGCCACGCCTGCGCCCCTGCCCCCCGGCACCAAGGTCTACATTGAAGCGCCGTCGCAGCTGCGCCTGGACCTCAAGCGCGCCGAAGTCGCCCAGGGCGCCTCGGGCCGCGACGAGATCGTCGTCATCGTCGATGTGTTGAACGTTGGCTACACCAGCCTCGCGCGCATCACCTTCGATGCCGCGCTCTACGACACCCGCAGCGGCCAGCCCGTGGCCGTGATCGCCCCCACCGCACCCGACGCCGTGCCCTGGCACGCCTTCATGCGCCAGGCCCTGCGCCGCGGGCAGGGCGCGGAGGTGCGCCTGAGCTACAGCAGCAGCTCCCCCTGGGCCGCGGAGCAGGCCGTGGCGCTGGTGAGTTCCGGGCGGTATCAGATCCACCTCAAGGCGGTGTCGCTGGCGGATGGGGACAATCGCTCGCTGCCGCTGTAGGCGGTCGCGCAGAGCGGCTGAGACCGACTTTAGGTTGGCGAAGGTCTGATTTAGGCCGCTGATTGCAGCCGTTCGAATATAGGGACATGGGTGACCGCTAATTCCGAGAGCGTTCATCTAGTCTTAGAGCCAGCATTTCCTAGCTCACTAAGTGCTAATTGGTACTTCCGGCTGAAAGGAATCCCATGAAAGCTTGAATGCTGGCAGGCGAGACTTTCGACGCTTGGAGTCTGGTCAGCCATGTTTGCAGCTCATCCGCTCTTTCCGCAGCAGACCTCTTCAGACAATACCCCCAAGGCTCCGCTTCGCCTTCGGGCACCTCAGGAGGTTCGTTTACTACCCAGGTATCGCCATCTGGATTAGCTACTTCGACAGGTGGCCATCTCCTGTCTCTTTCGGCACAGACGCCATCGGTCCGCACTTGCCAATTTTTTCCTGAGAGTTCTAAGACCCGAGATATCTCGGTTTCTTTTGCCTGCCCTCGAAGCAAATTCCGGATATCCGCCTCCAGTCTCTTGATGGTCCTCTTGGAAACTTCTAGGTGCGCATACGCGCACTGCGCTTGCCCCCACCGGCCGCCCGCGTCATCACATGGGTCATAGACTTCGGCCTCAATACAGTCTGCATGAATCTGGATAGCCTCGGCTTGGCTCTTTGTCTCTACGCCGCCGTCAAAACCGATCCGACATTCTCGCCGCGTCAGCAGCATAAGTCTGCCATCGACAGTGCGAGGTAAGCGGGATCCGAGGCCCGAATTGGGCGCGCATTCACCGCGTACCAGATCCTGAAGACAGTTTGCCTGGGCGCCTAATTCGACGATGCGGCTCTCATACACCGTCTCAAGACAGGTAGACGACTTGCACGCCGCTCTTTTTCGTAACCATTGACGCTGCCTTTGCAACAGGTCCGGCTTAGGATTGGCTGACTGCGCTGCCTCTCGGTAGGCCACAGCAAGCATATCGTCCAACTTGGAAAGTATGGGGTCCGCACAGATCTGCTTCTCTATCGATGTGGCTGCCCTTGCGCAGTCAAAACTCGCGGCCTGAGCAATGGCCCCCGACAATGAGAACGCAATAAGAAGCCATTTCGAAACATGCATGGAGATCATCCTAAGGTCCCTGCATAAACCTGCACATCCCCCAAAAGGGGCACAAAGCAACGGATCCTGACTCGAAGCCTGGAAGAACGCTGTCGGCAAAGACGGTCACCGGCGATCAAAATAAGACTGGCAGCAACCGCTGCAAACCTGTCACAGGTCAGCGTTGCACGCACGACCCCATCGATTCCGGTAGCCATGAAGCTGCTCGTGCGCGCCGCGCTCGGTCCGGTCGCCGGTGGCATCCCGCGTTCATGGGATTTACTTTTGCCGGCATCGACCGACAATGCGGCGCTGATGTGCCCGGCCGCCGGCCGGGCATCCCGTTCTGGGAGGTCTCGTCATGAAGCTGATCCTGGGTCTTGTCTCCGTGCTTGCTGCGGCAAGCGTCCTGGCGCAGCTGCCGCCGCCGCCACGTGCCGCCGAGCGCGTGCACACCAGTTACGAGGCCCAGGTTCCCAAAGAGGCCAAAGGTGGCGACAAGGTGGTGCCTGCGGCCAGCAACGCCGAACTCACCGACCTGATGCGCAAGCAGACGGAGGCCATCAGGGCCTTGCATGGCAAGGTCAACGAGCTGGAGGCGCGGGTCCAGAAGCTGGAGAAGGGGGCGCGCTGATGAGCACCACCGACGCCGCCATGGCCGCGCTAGACGCGGCACAGAAGAACCTGGACAAGACCCTGGCCCAGGCCCCGTCGCCGGGCTGGTTGCAGCCCTGGTCGCCCGACCTGGTGCAGTTCCTCGCCATCGGAGTGCTGCTGTTTGCCTTTGCCGCGCTGATTCTGGCCACGGCCCTGCTGTGGCGTTCGCACGCGCCGGCCTACCACGTGCTGCGCGTGTTCGGCGTCATCACCATCCTGTGTTTTTCGGCGCTGCTGCTGATCGTCGGCTACAGCAATGATCAGCTCACGCCCATCGTCGGGCTCTTTGGCGCCATCGCCGGCTATCTGCTGGGCAAGGACGCGCAGACCAAGGGCGAGACTTAGCGTTCGCGGTCCGCCCGGGGCAAGGGCGCCCGCCCGGGTCTGGTGCCTGTCGGTCCACAGCAGGGGGGCGCCTTGTACAAGGAGCCTATCCATGGCAGAACTCGACAAGTCCGTCCAGGCGCACGTCAGCGTCTTCATGTTCCTGGGCATCAACGGCCAGTCCATCCGGCCTTTCGTCACCACCGGCGAGCAGCCGGGCATGGGTCCGCAGAAGATGCGCGACCTGACCTTCTTCAACGGCGCGGGCAGCCTGGAGATGCTCAAGGCGGTGGCGGCGCAGATGGCGCACATGCTCATCCTGCACGTCAACACCTATTACACGCAGCAGCGCGAGGCCGGGCACGAGAACAAGACGGTGCCCGAGCTGGTGGGGCTGTTCACGCCGGTGCTGATGGACCCGGCCAAGACGGTGCATGACCTGGCCCAGGCGGTGGACAAGGTCTTCCGCTTCAAGAACGAAGGCACGGCCGCGGTGCCGGTGGCGGCCATGGTGGCCGAGCAGCCGGTGTCTGCGCCGCTCAGGCGGCGGCTGCAGAAGATGGGCATCAGCTGAAGGAGGCGCCATGAGAATCATCGCCACTTCAGCGGCTGCGTTCTGCCTGCTGGCCAGCCCCGCGCTGGCGGCAGACGAGGGCAAGGGCATCGTGCTCACGCCCAAATACTTCGAGCCCGGTTCCGGCACGGGCCAGCAGGGCGGCCTGGGTTTCAGCTACAAGATCGACAAGACCGTGGCCACACCCGCGGCCAGGCAGGAGCTGTCGAAGGAGTCCTTCCACAAGCTTGATCTGGATTTCAAGGCTGAAGGCAATGTGGCTTTCAACCGCGACATCAATCCCAGCGACTTCCTCAAGACCGGACTCGAACTCAACTATGTCTACCAGTACGCCAGTGCCGCCACCCTGGGTGGCCCGGGTTCGGGCTGCGACCCGACCGATCCCGCCACGCTGCCGCAGTGTCGTGAGGAAGCGGCCCGCTCGCGCAGCGGCGACGCGCTGGTGCTGTTCACCGGCCTGGTGGGCTCGCTGGAGTCCGACCAGCGCTTCGACCGCCGCAACGAGACCTTTGGCGCGCATCTCACCACGGTCTACCGGCCCGCGCCGGGCTCTTTCGTCAACCAGGCCAATCCTCTGGACTGGCCCTTCCGCCTGGTGCGCTGGCTCACGGGCCACCCCATGGGGCTGACGGCTTCGCCCGATGCCTTCCCCAAGCTGCGCCTGGCGCTGGAGCGCGTGAAGCCCGACAAGGACCCGGATCGCGCGGCACTGCTGGGCAGCACGCCGGACTACAACCGCGGCAACATCGAGCTCGCGATGAGCAGCCCGGTCGGCGTGGTGCAGGGCCGTCAGGTGAAGTTCGAATGGAGCTGGCGCTACTTCAAGGAGCAGAACCCGGCGTCTGCGATCGAGGCGGCCGGACTGGACCGTTATCGCTACGCGGCCTCCACCTTGCGCCTGGACTCGGGCTGGCAGCTGACCTATGCCACGGGAAGGCTGCCGCTGGACCGGCAGTCCGACGCGGTCTGGGAGCTGGGTTATCGGGTCGAGTTCGATTGAGGGGAGGGGGCTGCCCGGAGCGCTTGATCCCCGGACCCTTGCCCCCAGCGTAGACAGGGCCGGCCGGCCGGCTGCTAATATGCACCCCGTGCGCACACGCTTCATCGCCCTCTTGCTGGTTCTCATGAACGTCTGGCAGGTCGCCTCGGCGGCCGGCTTGGTGCAGTTCTGGGCCGAGCAGCGCGAGGCGCTGGAGCACACCGTCATGCATTGGCAGGGCGAGGCGCATCACCATGACAGCCAGGGCCATGTGCATGCTGACGAGTCGGACGAATCAATCCAGCACATGATGGCCGACTGCTGTTTCCACCACTTTGGCGTCATCGCGGCCCCTGCGGTCGTGGCGCTGGAGCCGCTGCCCCAGCACGTGGCGCAGGCCGCCCAGGCTGTGCCGCCCCCGCCTTACCTCGACGGTCTGCGCCGTCCCCCCCGAAGCCTGATCTGACGTTGGCCGCGTGTGCGGCGCCCTGCGGGGTGCGCGCGCGGTTCCGTCGTCCGCGCGTGGCCGCTGAGCCGGCGCGTGCGGGTCGTGCAGATCACTCCGGGGGTCCTGTGGTGTATTCCTTATCGAGGTGTGTCCTGGCCGTGGCGGTGGCGGTGGCGTTGAGCGCCGCCCAGGCGCAGACAGATGCGGCGACGGCCGACACACGCATTGCATTGAAAGCCGCGCTCGACGCGGCCTGGCAGCGCTCCGTCTCGGCGCGCGAGGCTGGGGCGCAGCAGCGCGGGGCCGAGGCGGCGCGTGTGGCGGCCGACAGCCTGTGGGCGCGCCCGCCCGCGCTGGAGCTGGGCCGGCGCGAAGGCCGCGGCGTGGCCAGCGGGCAGACCGAAAACGAAGTCGGCCTGGCCTGGCCGCTGTGGTTGCCGGGCCAGCGCTCGGCACGCCAGAGTGCGGCCGAGCAGCAGACGCAGCTGGCGCAGGAACAGACGCGCGCCTTGCAGCTGCGCCTGGCCGGCGAGTTGCGCGAGCAGGCCTGGGGCCTGCGCCTGCTGCAGGCCGAGCTGGCGCAGGCCGAGGCCCAGCAGCAGGTGCTGCAGGAACTGGCCGAGGACGTGTCGCGCCGCGTACGTGCGGGTCATCTGGCGCGCGCCGATGCCATGGCCGCGCGCGCCGAGTTGCTGGCGGCGCAGGCGCTCACGGTCGAAGCGCGTCAGCGCCTGGGCGAGGGCCGTACCCGCTGGCAGCTGCTGACAGGCCAGACGCTGGACCCCGAGCCCGCCGAGGCCGAGGCGCCGGCCAACGCTGTGCTCGACGAGGCCCACCCCGAGCTGGCGCTGGCGCAGCGCCGCCTGGCCTTGAGCCGCAGCCAGCTGGATGTGGTGCAGAACTCGCGGCGCGAGGCGCCCGAGCTCAGCGTGGGTTACCGCCAGGAGCAGAGCCCGGCCAGCAACACGCAGAACAGCCTGGGCGTGAAGCTACGCCTGCCTTTCGGCACGCAGGACCGCAACCTGCCGCTCGAAGCCGCCGCGCGCGGCGCGCTGGAGGTGGCCGAGATCAGCGAGCAGCGCCTGCGCGAACAGCTGGGTGCGGCGCTGGAGACGGCACGCCTGGCCTTACGCAATGCCGAGACCCGGCGCGAAGCTGAACGTGAGCGCGCTGCGCTGCTGCAGGAGCGCGCGGGGTTGCTGCGTCGCGCCTTTGCGGCCGGCGAGCTGGCGCTCCCTGAATTGCTGCGTGCGCTCAACACCGCCAACCAGGCCCAGGCGGCCTGGGCCCGTCAGGAGGCCGCGCTGGGACTGGCGCGCGCCCGCTATCAACAAGCTTTGGGATGGTTGCCATGAAGACAGTGAATATTTTTCAGAGGTACGGGCGGCTGCTCGCACTCACGGGCCTGCTGGGCCTTGCGAGCCTGACCTGGGCGCATGGCGGCGAAGACCATGGCGACACGGCGATGGCGGTGAGCGCCACCGGTCTGCCGCGCGTGGAGGCGCACTCGGACCTCTTCGAACTCGTGGGCCAGCTCGATGGCCAGGGCCTGTCGCTGCTGATCGACCGCTACGACAGCAACGCGCCCGTACTCGGTGCCAAGGTGACGGTGGAGTCTGGCGGCATCGAGGCCGCGGCGACCTTCCATGCCGACCATGGGGACTACGCCGTGACGGACGAACGACTGCTCACCCTGCTGCGTCAGGGCCAGGAGCACGCGCTGGTGTTCACGATCACCGCTGGCGATGACAGCGATCTGCTCGACGGCACCTTGCGCCGGCCGCAGGCGGCGGCCCCTGCCGAACACGCCACCGGCCTGCCCTGGGGCCAGCTGCTGCTGGGCCTGGTCGTGCTTGCCGCACTGCTGGCGGCAGCCTATGTCTATCTGCAGCGCCGCGCCCGTGCGCGTCTGCTGCCCGGTCTGGGAGAGCCCGTATGAAACGCACCCTGTCTTTGGTTCTGCTGGCCCTGTGGTTGGCGCCTGTGCAGGCCCATGAGGGTCATGCTCATGAAGAAGAGGCACCCGTGGTCGGCGCAGCCGGTCTGGCACGCCTGCCCGATGGCAGCGTCAACGTGCCCAAGGCCACGCAGCGCCGCCTGGCCGTGCGCACCTTGGTGAGCGAGGTGGGCGAGGCCGCGGCCACGCTGCAGTTGCCCGCGCGCGTGGTGATGGACCCCAACCGCAGCGGCCGTGTGCAGGCCGTCTATGGCGGG
>DNQP01000077.1:17756-20838 GCA_003500955.1 Curvibacter sp.
GCCGCAGGGCCTGCCAGTGGCGGGCCAGGCCGTGAAACGCGGCGAGGTGCTGGCCTATGTGCGTTACGAGGCCGAGCCCTATGCCGCGGCCAACCAGCGGAGCCAGCTGGCCGAGCTGCGCACCCAGCGTGTGCTGGCCGAGCAGCGGGTGCAGCGCCTCGACAGCCTGGAGGGCACGGTGCCGCGCAAGGACATCGACGCGGCACGTGCCGAGCTGGCCGGCCTGCGCGAGCGCGAGGCCAGCGTGGGCGCCAGCCTGTCGCGGCGCGAGGCGCTGGCGGCCCCCGTTTCCGGCGTCGTGGCCAGCGTGGCCCTGGTGGCCGGGCAGGTGGTGCAGGCGCGTGAGCTGCTGTTCGAGGTCGTCGACCCGGCCTACATGCAGGTGGAAGCCAGCACGCCCGACGCCACGCTGGGCACGCGCATCGCGGGCGCGCAGCTGGCCGATGTGCCGCAGGCCCGCCTGCGTCTGCTCGGTGCGGCGCGTGCGCTGCGCGACGGCCTGTTGCCGCTGAGCTTTGCGGTGCAGAGCGCGCAGCGCGGCGCGGCGCTGCCGCTGGCCATTGGCCAACCCGTGCAACTGATCGTGCAGCTCAAGGAGCGCAGCAGTGGCGTGGTGCTGCCGGCCCAGGCCGTGGTGCGCAGCCCGGCCAACGAGCCCGTGGTCTGGATCAAGACCAGCGCCGAGCGTTTCCGACCGCAGCCCGTGGTGGCTCAGGCGCTCGATGCCCGCACCGTGCTGGTGACCCAGGGCCTGGAGGCCGGGCAGCGTGTGGTGGTGCAGGGTGCGCCCTTGATCGCTCAAATCAGATAAGGAACGGACCATGTTCAACTGGATCGTTCGTTCCAGCCTGCAGAACCGGCTCATGGTGCTGGCGCTGGCGGCGCTGCTCATGGCCTATGGCGCGCTGACCGCCTGGCGCACGCCGGTCGACGTCTTCCCCGATCTCAACAAGCCCGTGGTCACGGTGATGACCGAGGCCGGCGGCATGGCGCCGCAGGAGGTGGAGCAGCTCGTGACCTTCCCGATCGAGATCGCGCTCAACGGCATGCCCGGCATGACCCGCCTGCGCTCGACCTCGGGGGTGGGCCTGTCCATCGTCTATGCCGAGTTCGACTGGGGCACCGACATCTACCGCAACCGCCAGCTCGTGGCCGAGCGCCTGGCCCTGGTCCGTGATCGCATGCCCCAAGGTGTTTCGCCGGTGATGGGGCCGGTCTCGTCCATCATGGGTGAGATCATGCTGGTTGCACTGCCGCTCAAGGCGGCGGGCGAGGCTGTGCCCGAGGGCCTGCCCATGCAGGCGCGCGAGTACGCCGATTTCGTGCTGCGCCCGCGCCTGCTGTCCATCCCCGGCGTGTCGCAGGTCATCCCCATCGGCGGCGAGGTGCGGCAGCTGCGCGTGGAGCCCGACACCGCGCGCATGGCGCAGTTCGGCGTGACGCTGACGCAGCTGGAGCAGGCGTTGCGCGGCTTCGCGGCGAATGCAGGCGGCGGCTTCATCGATCTCAACAGCCGCGAGTACCTGATCCGCCACGTGGGGCGCACCCAGCGTGTGGAAGACCTGGCGGGTGTGGCCGTGGCCTGGAAGAACGGCCGGCCCATCCAGCTGCAGCAGGTGGCCGCCGTGCGTTACGCGCCCGCGCTGCGCCGTGGCGACGCGGGCTACAACGGTGCGCCCGCCGTGGTGATCAGCGTGCAGAAGCAGCCCTCGGCCGACACGGTCAAGCTCACGGCGGCCCTCGAGGCCGCGCTGACCGAGCTGCGCCAGGGCCTGCCCGCGGGCCTGAGTGAGCCGCGCGTGCTGTTCCGTCAGGCGGACTTCATCCAGGCCTCCATCGGCAACGTGACGGAAGCGCTGCGCGACGGCGCCATCATGGTGGCCATCGTGCTCTTTGCCTTCCTGCTCTCGGCACGCACCACGCTGATCTCGCTGCTGGCGATTCCGCTCTCGCTGGCGGTGGCGGCGCTGGTCTTTCATCTCATGGGCCTGTCGATCAACGTCATGACCCTGGGCGGGCTGGCGATCGCCATCGGCGAACTGGTGGACGACGCGGTGGTGGACGTGGAGAACATCCTGCGCCGGCTCAAGCAGAACCGTACGACCGCCGCGCCGATCAGCGTGTTCGAGGTGGTGCGCCAGGCCAGCGTAGAGGTGCGCTCGGGCATCGTCTACGCCACCCTCATCGTGGTGCTGGTCTTCGTACCGCTGTTTGCGCTGCCGGGCATCGAGGGCCGGTTGTTCACGCCGCTGGGCATCGCCTACATCGTGTCCATCCTCGCGTCCATGCTGGTGTCCATGACGGTGACGCCGGTGCTGAGCTACTACTTGCTGCCGCACATGAAGCGCCTGGACCACGGCGACACGCCGCTGGTGGGCTGGCTCAAGCGCCAGGACACGCGGCTGCTGCACTGGTCCTTTGGCCATGCGCGCACGCTGGTGATCGCCGCCGTGGTGGGCGTGGGCGCGGCGGCGGCTTCGGTGCCTTTCCTGGCGCGCTCCTTCCTGCCGCCTTTCAACGAGGGCTCGCTGGTGATCTCCATGCTGCTCAACCCGGGCACCTCGCTGGCCGAGGCCACGCGTGTGGGGGCGGTGGCCGAGACACTGATCCGCGAGGTGCCCGAGGTGACCCAGGTCGGCCGGCGCACGGGCCGCGCCGAGCTCGACGAGCACGCCGAGGGCGTGCATTCGGCCGAGATCGACGTGGACCTGAAACGCAGCGACCGCGGGCGCGAAGAGGTGCTGGCCGATATCCGCCGCCGCCTCTCGGTGCTGCCGGCCCAGGTGTCCATCGGCCAGCCAATCTCGCACCGGCTCGATCACCTGCTCTCGGGTGTGCGCGCGCAGATCGCCATCAAGATCTACGGCGACGACCTCGACACCCTGCGCGGCCTGGCCGAGCGGCTGCGCGCGGGTCTGGGCCAGGCGCACGGCCTGGTGGACCTGACGGTGGAGAAGCAGGTGCTGATCCCGCAGATCACGGTGCGGCTGGACTATGCACGCGCGGCCCAGGCCGGGCTGGCGCCGGGTGAGGCCATTGCTGCACTGCAGGCCCTGACCGACGGTGCGCATGTGGCGCAGAT
>DNQP01000246.1 GCA_003500955.1 Curvibacter sp.
CTGGCTCACGGGACGCAGGAAGTCGATGACCTCATGCGAGGCTATGCCCGGCTCGATGCGTACCCGGAATGCGAAGCCGTGTTGAAGGCGGTGAAGGCGCGGGGGCTGAAGACGGCCATCCTATCAAACGGCTCGCCCGACATGCTGAAAGTGGCCGCTGACAGCTCAGGCCTGGCCCCTTGGCTGGATCATGTAATTTCCGTCGACTCCACCCGGCAGTACAAGACCAGCCCCGTCTGTTACGCGCTCGCCTCCCAGACCTTGCAGGTGCCCACGGAATCCCTGATGTTCGTTTCATCGAACGCCTGGGACGCCATGGGGGCGACCTGGTACGGATTTCGAACTTGTTGGGTCAACCGGCAGAATCTGCCGCCAGAAGCGATAGGCTTGCCGCCGCACCATACCTGCCGCACGCTTGATGGGCTGATCGACCAGCTCTGACGCACGCACAGCCGCTTGGCATGAAGTCACCCGCCCTCAGACAAGACAAGGCCTCTTGAAGTGACGACCTCGACGGCGAAGGCCCTGGTGCTGACTGCTCTTTCCCCGAAGATCCGCCGGAGCGCCACCAAGGTGGCCCTCCTGGTCGGGAGTGTGCTCAACCTCATCAACCAGGGAGACGCAATTTTGGGTCCTGCGGAAATTTCGTGGGTTCACGTGGCACTCAACTTTTTCGTCCCCTTTTGCGTCTCCAGCTATAGCGCTGCAAGGAATCAGGTCAGTCGCAATGACGGCTGATCAAGCGGAGTTCACCGAACTGCCGTCTTTGACGGAGTCAGCAATCGCGCGGGACGCCATCCAGTCAGTCGGCGCTTGCCCCAACCGCCGTGTGAACGCGCGGGTAAGGGCTGCTGGGCTCCGATAGCCGACAGAACCGGCAATGGACTTAATGGGACGCCGCTTCTCAAGAAGTGTTTGAGCCAGTGCCAATCGCCAATCGGTCAGGTATTCGAGGGGCGGAACGCCGACCGTTTCGCGAAAGTGATGCGCAAAACGTGCCCGCGACATCCCCGCCTCGTCGGCCAGATCTTCCAAGGTCCAGTTGCACTCTGGTCGCTCGTGCATTGCGACCAAGGCCTTGGCCAAGCGACTGTCTGCAAGAGCGCCCAATATTCCGGCCTTGCCCTGATCACTTTCCATGAGGTATCGAAGCAAGACAACGAGAAAGTACCCCGCCAAGCTATCGAGAGCTGCCCGATGGCCGCATCGACGATGGGCAGCTTCTTCAAACAGCAGATGCAATGCCGGAGCTAGGGTGTTCGCTTTTTCAGCAGGTATCACCTGAACGGCTGGAATAGATCGAAATAAGGGATCCAGCGATCCTTGCCCGAGTTGTACGCGCGCACATACCAGATCAATCCCTCGAGAGCCCGGAAGGATCTGGTGAGGGGTAGGTTGGGGCAAGAACACCACAGCAGGCTCGGTCACGGCGATCGTGCGACCGTCTTGTAGGAGCAACTCCATGGTGCCTGACCTCAACAAGTGCAGGTGCCCACCATCCCCGTCAAAGCTGACGGCCTCGCAGAGATTGCCTGTGAAGAATACCTCTGCCTTGGGTGTAAAGCGGGAGAACAGCGAACTTAGTCGATCCATGATACTTTCGGCAATCTGAATGAGATTTAAATATCCCAATCGTATCAGATAATGTGAACCGTGCACTTTCAGCACGTCACCCCTCACCGGAGAAAAAAATGGCTCGAATTCAACCCCTAGCACTTGAAGCTGCTGACCCCACCACCGCGGCCACGCTTCAAGCAGTCAAGACCAAAATCGGCATGGTGCCCAACCTTTTCGCCACGCTGGCACGCGCACCAGCCGCACTCAACGGCTACCTGGCCTTGTCGGATGCCTTATCCAAAGGTCGACTGAGCGCGCGCCAACGCGAGATCGTCGCACTCACCGTGGCTCAAGCTAACCAGTGCCAGTACTGCCTGTCGGCGCATACGCTCATCGGCAAGGGCGCCGGGCTCTCGGACGACGCGATCCGGGATGCGCGAGCGGGCAAATCATCCGATCCTCAAGACCATGCAATCGCGGTACTGGCATCAAAATTGATAAAGCAGCAGGGAAACCTGAGTCAAGCCGATCTGAATACTTCACACGCAGCAGGCATTGATGAAGGACTTGTGCTGGAGATCGTCGTCAATGTTGCGTTCAATGTACTGACCAACTACACGAATCATGTCGCTGAAACCGACATTGACTTCCCGGTGGTTCAAATGGCTCTTTGATGAATGACAATGGGGCTCTGTGCCCCGTTGTGCACGACTTTTCAGAACCACGACTAGAGATCAGCCCACATTTGCAGCCTTCATTTATGACCTCAGGAAGCGTCGTCGTACTCTGCGCTGAATGGTGTGGTGTCTGCCGGGAATTCAAAGATCCGTTTGAGGAACTGGGACGCGCATTACCCGACTGGCGCTTTGGGTGGGTTGACATTGAGGCCCACGCTGCCACGGAAGATGTCGAGTTGGAATCGCTGCCCTCGCTGATAGTGACTGGGCCAGACGGAAAAGTGATCTTTCTGGGACCAGTGGTACCACGACCAAGTACCGTCGACCAGTTGCTCCGTGGCCTTAAAAACCACAGTCCCCTCGCACTTTCTCAAGCTGATGCGCTGTGGATAAATGCAGTGCTCGAAACCATCCGAGATACCCACGGATGAGCAAAGCAGGGAGTCCAGATTAGGTCATGTACCCCAAAACATTTGCGCAAGCCATCAACGAACCGGCTCGCGCATCGTCACGAACTCCTCGGCCACTGTTGGGTGGATACCCAAGGTGCCGTCGAATACGGATTTGGTGGCGCCAGCTCGCATGGCCACGGCAAATCCCTGCACGATCTCACCTGCGTCTGATCCGACCATGTGCAGGCCAACCACACGATCTGTGCCGGCATCGACCACCAGCTTCATCAAGGTACGCTCGGTGCTGCCGCTCAGGGTGTGGCGCAAGGCGCGGAACTCAGAACGAAACACCAGGACGTCGCTGAACTGTTGCCGGGCCTGCACCTCAGTCAAGCCTACGGTGCCGACATTCGGGTGCGTGAAGACCGCTGTCGGGATCAGCGCGTAATCCATCTGCCGCGGGAGTTTTCCGGCGACAGGGCCGAACAAGTGGTCGACCAACTGCATGGATTCACCCAGCGCTGCCGGCGTCAACTGCACGCGGGCCGTCACATCGCCCACGGCATACACATTCGGTACATTGGTACGGTAGCTGGCGTCCACCACGATGGCGCCCTCACCCGATTGGGCCACGCCCGCGGCCTCCAGCCCCAGTCCCCGCACATTCGGCACACGGCCGGTGGCGTACAGCACGGCATCCGCCACGACATGGCCGCCATCTTCCAGCAGCACGTGCAGCCCATCGGCTTCGCGGGTGATGCGCCGCACATCGGCGTTTAGCCGCAAATCCACGCCGTGCTTGCGCATTTCCTGGGCGGTGAAATGCCGGACTTCCTCATCAAATCCCCGCAGCACCTGAACACCCCGGTACATCTGGGTCACCTGGCTACCCAGGCCTTGAAAGATGGAGGCGAATTCGCAGGCGATGTAGCCGCCGCCCACAATCAGCAGGCGCGCCGGGAAAGGGTCCAGATCGAACAACTCGTTGGAGGTGATGACGAACTCGCGCCCATGAAAATCGGGTACGTTAGGGGTGCCGCCGGTGGCGATCAGGAATCGTTCGGCGGTCAGGGTTTGGTGGTGGGTTGAGCCATCGGCATTCAAAAGGGCCAGGCGCACCGTATGGGCATCGAGCAGTTGCGCACGGCCATGGAGCACGGTCACGCCTGCACCGCGAAGCAGTTGGTCGTAAATATCATTAAGGCGTGCAATCTCCTGCGCCCGCCGGGCTTTGAGGAGACCCCAGTCGAGGGTGGGTGTCTCGGATTGCCAGCCATAGCCCCGGGCCTCGACAGCCGCCTGCGCATAGTGAGCGGCGTAGCTATACAACTTCTTGGGGATGCAGCCGACGTTGACGCAGGTGCCACCAAGACCGGCCACTCCTTGCGCTTCTGCCAAGGCGACACGGACCCCTCGCTGGGCAGCCAGGCGTGCAGCCCGCACGCCGCCGCTGCCACCGCCAATGACAAAGAAATCAAAATCGTATGCGCTCATGTGACTGCCAAGCCTTGGTTTATAAAAATCTTCAGTTGTGATGACTGTCTGTCGGGCCACCTCTCTCACCGGCGCAGTACGTCCAGCCACAGCTTCTGTTCTTCCGTCAATGCCGTGTCGGGGGTGAGCATGGCGCTGCCCAGCGCAGAGCGAATGGCCGCCTCTGGTTCGGGCAGCGCTTGTGACAGCAAGGCATCTAGCACCTTGGCTGCCTTCTTTAAGGTGGATCCGTATAACTCGAAGATCGACGCCACGTTGACGTGCTGTGACGGATCCTCCAGCCAGCAGTCATAGTCGGTGACCAGGCCCACCGTGGCATAGGCCATCTGGGCCTCCCGGGCCAGGAAGGCCTCGGGGACGTTGGTCATGCCCACCAGGTGGCAGCCAGCCTGGCGCAGGAAGTGGCTCTCGGCCTGGGTGCCCAGGCGCGGTCCCTCGACGCAGGCGTAGGTGAGTCCGCGATGGACTTTCAGGTCACACCGGGCGGCAGCTGAATGCACCGTATCGACCAGTACGGCGCTGACGGGTTTCGCCGTCGACACATGGGCCGCCACGCCCCCGCCGAAAAAGGTGCGCTGGCGCTGACCCCGGGTCCAGTCGAAATACTGCTCCGGTATCGCGAGGTCCCCCGGCCGGATTTCGAGCGCCAGGCTGCCCACCGCCGAAAAGCCCAGGAGCATGGTGG
This sequence comes from Curvibacter sp., assembly GCA_003500955.1. Lineage (GTDB taxonomy): Bacteria > Pseudomonadota > Gammaproteobacteria > Burkholderiales > Burkholderiaceae_C > Hylemonella. The sequence continues at coordinate 4,806 of DNQP01000246.1, forward strand.
CGCCAGCCCGCTTCAAGGCAAACACGTTGGCGCGGTAGTTGACCTCGTGCGGCAGCAGCCGGTGCCCTGCGCCATGCCGCGCCAGGAATAGCACCTCGTTCGACCTCAGCCGGCCACGCAGGACCTCGCCGGAGGGATCGCCGAAAGGCGTCGTGTCCCGGGAACGATGGGTGATCTCGAGACCCGGAAGTTCATAGAGGCCGGTGCCTCCGACGATGGCGAGCATGTTCAGTCCTCCTGGCGAATGACTTGATGGGGGTGGTAGTGCGGACCGCCCTCGATCCGTTCGAAATACGACGCATGGGCATCGGTGCCGGCGGGCCATTGCGCCAGGAAGGCCAGTCGCACGGCGGCCGGATCGACCTCGATGGCCAGGGCATCGACGTGGAGCCCCCGATGCATCACGCTGGCGCGGCTGCCCTTCGCCTCGCATGGCCTGACTGCGATGCGCGTGACCAGGCCTGCCGGGTCACCCCGGAAATTCGGCATCCCCGCCGCGCCGTTGTTGAAGACCCAGCCCGGTGCGCGATGGGCGCCCAGGCCCAGGCGCTGGAACACGGGCAAACAGGTATGGCTGCTCGCGAACGCATCGACGTTCCCACGGTGGAACCAGTCCCGCACCCGATCGCGGTGGCTGGAATCGCGCAAATGCTCCTGCGCGAACCCCCAGCCCGCCAGCGACTGGGCGTCACCGTGGACAATCCCGATCCGACAGTCACCCACCTCGGCTGTCAGCCACATCGGCAAGTCCGACAAGGCGGCGCGCTGGCCGGGCGTGACGGCGCCGCGAAGCCGGCGCAGGATGCGATTCGACCGCTCCACCACCGCATCGCCCACCCAGTCGGGATAGGCGCAGCCGCAACCCGCATCGCCCCGCGGGTCAGGATCCGCCAACTCGGTCTCCACGTTGCCCCGAAGTGCCGTGTGCGCCAGCACCGCCTGCTGTACGCGCGCAAACCGGGCCGGATCGGCGTCGAACCAGTGGAAGTCGCCGTTGAAGACGAGGCGCTTGCGGCCCTGCTCCGCATCGAAGAGCCGCAGGATTTCCAGCAAGGCCGACTCGTTGCCATAAAGCCCGCCGACGACATACAGGACCTCCAGGTCACGCAGTGCAGCGGCCGGCGCTTGCCGGAAAACCTCGGGGCCGTAGTGGTAATGCAAGGGGCAGGTTCGTCCGGGGGTCGCGATAGTATCCATCGGCAGGGTCTCCAGTTTCGTAGAGGTTTTTCAGCAGGTCAGGACTCAGCGCCTGAAGGGGCACATCGAATACCAGGCGCCCCTCCCTCAGCCCAATGACCCGGTCTGCCAAGTGAGGCAGCAGCTCGGTGTCGTGGACCACAGTCAACAGCGTGGCATCGGCCGCCAAAGCCGCCAGCGCGTCGCATGCTTGCAGTGCGGCCGCAGGATCCAGCGCCGAGGTGGGCTCATCGGCCAGCAGCAGCTTCGGGCGCTGAAGGCGCAGGCGGGCGAGGCTGACTTTCTGGCGTTCGCCGCCCGAGAGGTGATCGGCCCGCGTGTCAATGCGATCCTCCAGGCCCAGGTCGGCAAGCGCCTGGCGAGCCTCACGAAGCAGTGATTCCGGGTAACAGCGCAACCAACTGCGCCACAGCGGCATCGCACCCGGTCGGGCCAAGGCGCCAAGCACCACGTTCTCCAGCGCGCTCAGGCGGGCGACCAGGTGCAGGCCCTGCATCACCTGGCCGATCTCGGCGCGTAACGCCCGCCACTGCGCGGCGTCCATGGCGTTCGGCCCTGCACCCGTGACCTCGCGTCCCAAGACTACGACATGACCCTGCGATGCGCTCGCAAAGCCACCCAGGACCTTAAGGAGCGAACTCTTGCCGGCGCCATTGGGCCCGATCAAGGCCACGCGCTCGCCATGACGGACGGTCAACGAGGGCACATCGAGAATGCGTCGCCCCTTGATCTCGAGACGCAGGTCCCGGACATCGACGACAGCCTCAAGCAGCGGTGTGTTCACAGCACTCACAACAGTGCCTTTCGGATGCGACGAGACAGCGCATCAAACGCCATGACCAGCGCAATCACCATCAGGATGATGGTCGCCAGGCGGCTCCACTGGAACAGGCTGACCGCCTCGGAAATCAGCAAGCCGAGGCCGCCGGCACCGATCAGGCCGAGGATGGTGGAATCGCGGATGTTGAACTCCCAAACGTAGAGGTGGTTACTGACGAATTGGGGCAGCACCGAGGGCCAGACAGCGCTGAAAAAAACCTGTGAGGGCGAGGCACCCGTTGCCCGCACCGCGTCCACGGCTCCCATGTCGATGGTCTCGATGCTCTCCGCGTACAGCTTGCCGTACGTGCCCATGGAGTGCAGCGCAATGGCCAGGATGCCCGCCGTGGGGCCCAGTCCCACGATACCGACCAGCACCAGGCCGAAGACGAGGGTGTGGATGGCCCGCAAGGTGTCCAGGAGGATGGAGGCCGTGCGCGAGGCCCAGGCTGGAGCGTTCAGGTTGCGTGCAGACAAAAGGCCCAGGGGTAAGGCCATCACGGCGGCCAACAACGAGCCCAGGGTGGCGATCTGGAAGGTCGTCCAGGTGGCGCGCCCCAGGCCCGCGAGAAACCGGGCCTCCACTTGCTGGCGGTTCTCCACCCTCAACAGGGTGCCATCGTCACTTCGGTACTCCAGCCGCTCCGGGCCCCACCAAAGGTCGAGGAAACTGGGGTAGGCAAACTCCGATACCGTCTTAAGCAGGTTGTGCCAAGGCGCACGGCCCCAGGACAGATCGCCCGCCGCAAGTAGCGTCAGCAGGCAAGCCAGCACCAGCCCTGCATAGGCCAGCACCAGCCCGAAAAAGCCGAGTCTGCCCCGGGGCAGCCGAGGCCGAGTGCCAAATGTTGCCGACGGTTGCATCGCGTCTTACTGCCTCGGGGTCAGCTTGCCGGTGGCCAGGCCGGCGTCCTGAATCGGTTTGTAGAAGGCGTTGTCGGTGTTGACGAAGCCGGTGTAGTTGGCCGGCAGCAGCTGCGGCTGGCGCTTGAGCAGAGGGCCAACCTCCAGCAAGGCCTCCTGCACGCGTTTGACGAAAGCCTTGTCCTTGTAAAGCGCGGCGCTGACGGCCACCGCATCGTTGGGCAGCGGCGCCGACTGCCAGATGATCTTGCTGCGCTCGGCCCGGATGAGACCTTGGTCGATCATGGCGGTACGGTTGCGGTTGTAGTCCGCACCGGCGTCGAGCAGGCCTGCGGTCACCTGGGTCTGGATGGCCTGGTGCTTCGTGTACAGGACACGGGAGAAATGCTTCTCCGGGTCGATGCCCTGTTGCATGAAGAAGTGCAGCGGTATCAGGTAGCCCGACGTGGAGCCCTTGTCGCCAAACGCAAACGTACGCCCTTTGCCCTTGGGGCCGATCAGGTCCTGCGCGCTGTTCAGCCCCGATTCGGGATGGGTCACGATCATGGCGAAGTATTCGGGCTTGCCCTGGTAAAGGATGGTGGAGACCACCTGCGCGTCGGCGAAGTGATGGGCCAGGACATAGCCCCAGGGGCCCATCAAGGCGATGTCGGTTTCGCCGTTGGCCAGGCTCTTGGCCAGACCCTCCCAACTGTCCACCGTTCGCAATTCCACCGGTCGGTCCAGGCGCGCCGACAGGTGCTGGGCCAGCGGGCGGTAGGTTGCATCATTTTTTTCCCGGTCGGGCTGGAACATGCCCACTCCGAACTTGAGTGGAGCGCCTTGCGCCAGCACGGGTGTGGACCACAGGGGAGCAGACAAGGTGACGGCCGCTGCAGCGACCATCGAGCGACGGATGAGGTTCATGGGGTTTCTCCTGGGACAGGGACGGGTCTGGTGTTGGCGGACGCAAAGCGGCGCACGAATCGGCGATCAATGCGGTCTTTCCACAGCCAGGCCCAACGGCCGGACAAGCTGAAGCGTCCACGCGAGGCGATGGCACTGCCGTCTGCAGTGGACAGCAAGGACAGAAACGTGGATTGGGGTGTGTAAGGCTGCAAGGCCGCCCCGGTCAGCGCCGCGCGCAGGTTGTGCGTCAGCACAGGTCCCATCCGGACCGCGTAGACCCCGGCTTTGGGCAAGGGCGTGTGCCATTGGGCGCAATCCCCAGCCGCAAAAATGCGGAGGTGGGACACCGAGCGCAGGCTGGTATCGATCAGCACGAAGCCTTCCGCGCTGGCGGCCAGGCTGCCCCGGCGGTCCGGGTCACGTTGCCAGGCATTGGCTTGAGCGCCTGTCGCCCAGAGCACCAGGTCGCTGTCACGCCCCTTGGCGTCACACCAGGCGGTGCCGAGTTGCACCGTGACGTTCGCGTCTTTCAACGCGCGCTGCGCCGCTCGCTGGGCGCTGGCGGGATAGCCAGGCAGAAGTTCAAGCCCCCGCGTCAACAACGCGCCTTGCACGTCACGGTCTGGTCGCAGCATGCGCAGCCGCCTCAGCACCGCTAGCAGGGATTCGAAACCCGCCGCACCGCCGCCCACGGCGGTCACCTGGAAGGGCCGGTTGCTGCCCTCCTCCTTGCGCCAGTCTTCGAGGAGCCGGTCGTAGCGGGTTCGCAATTGAGACAAGGGCCGCATGGACAACACATGGGCCGAAGACTCGCCTTCCGGCGGGGTCAGTGTCGAGCCGGTGTTGAGCGACAACCAGTCGTAGCGGAGCGATTCACCGTTGTCCAGGTGCACGCACTGTGTATCAGGGTCCAGGCGGTCAATGGCTGCCGACACCCAGCGCGCACCCGCTTGACCGCACAGGGCCGGGAAGTCGATGACGATCTCCTCGAACCCATAGGTGCCTGCCAGCCATCCGGGCACCATGCCCGAATAGGGGGCCAGCGCCTGGGGCGACACCACCACCAGATCGACGCCGGCCAGAGGCTTCTGCGACCAGGCTTGCAGTACCTGGGCATGGGCATGGCCCGCACCGGCCAATATCACGCGTTGCATGGCAGCCAGCCCTCCGGTAAGTGCGCCAGGTCTGCCGGCTCGTCGATGTCTGGCACGGCCGGCAGTTCCGTCCAGGGCAAACCGATCTTTCGAGCCCTGACACGGGTGTCCTGCATGACCTGGGGCGTACTCCAGGTCATGTCCAGGAACAGCTCTGGTACGGGGCGCGTCAGGCCGACGAGTGCGTAACCCCCATCGAGTGCAGGCACGAACACGGCAGGAGCCAGATCGAGCGCCTGTTCGGCCTGCGCCAAGATGCGGGCATCGAGCGACGGGGCGTCGGTACCGATCAACAAGGCACGGCGGTGTACGGACAGCACCCGGCTCAAGGTCCGGTACATGCGCTGGCCCAGATCGCCTTCGCCCTGCAGCGTGAGATGCAAACGGTCACCCGACACGTCGCAGGCACGACCGAACGCCGGGTGCTGGTCGTTGGGCGAAACGCACAACTCGAGGTGCTCGACGGGCAGGGCCCGCGCCTGCTGCAGGGTGTGCTCCAGCAAACGCTCAGCCAGATTGGCAGCGCCCTCAGGGCCCAGTGCAGGGATCAGGCGGGTTTTAGCCAACCCGGCCACAGGGGCCTTGGCAAAGACGATCAGGGCGGTGGTCATCGGTAAGCCTCTGCCAGTCGCTCGGGGGATTCGCCGCGCCAATAGCGCCAGCGAAGGCGCCACATCAGAAGGATGGTCGTCCACACGCCGCGGCTTTCCCAACGCCGGCCAGAGGTGGCCACCTGGGCACGCAGGCAGGCCGGTCGCGCCCATTGGCGTAGCCGCTTGGAGAGTTCGATATCCTCCATCAGTGGCTGCTCGGGGAAACCGCCGATGCGTTCGAAGGTGTCGCGCCGCACGAACAGGGCCTGGTCGCCGGTGGCGATCCCGCTCAGACGAGAGCGGGCATTCATGAGCGCCGCGACGACGCGCAACATCCAGGCGGAGCCGACGATCCGGACGTCAAAGCGCCCCCACACCGCACCGGCTGCGATAGCGTCCAGCACAAGCCGGTCGGCCTGTGGCGGCAGTTGGGTGTCGGCATGCAGGAACAGCAACACCACGCCCCGTGCCTTCGCCGCCCCCGCATTCATTTGCCTCGCCCGGCCACGCGGCGCGGTGAGTACGACCGAGGCATGCGCCTGGGCCTGATGGAAGGTGTCATCGTGGCTACCGCCGTCCACCACGATCACCTCGGCGCCCTGTTGCCTCAGGTGAGCCAAGGCACGCAGGGTGGCTTCAATGCCAGCGGCCTCGTTCAGTACCGGGACAATGATCGACAAGGCGACTGCGCTCATGGCGTTCCCTTGGCGTCATTGAGGCGCCAGTCATAGTCCAGGTAGGTGATCAACACCTGGGTGGAGCGGATGCGGGCGCGGTCGGCTTCGACGTCAGCCAGAGCGTCGGCGAAGCGAGCCGCCAACCCATGCAAGGAATAGATGCCTTGGTGGCCCAGCCGGAAGTCCTCGGCATACCAGTCGAAGATGCGTGACAGTTCTAGCTGTTCAGTCTTCGGGTTCCAGCGGTTGCGTTCCCGGTCAGCCATGAAGCGCTGCATTTGCGCATCCAGCTGCTGGTCAATCAGCTCGGGAACGTAAGCTTCCTCGCGCAGCATGGGGCAGCCGATGGAGGCACAGTTCACCGCAAAGTGGATGCGTGGATCGTTGTACACGCCGCGCTTGCGAAGCATGCCGTGTTCGATATCGTCGAGCGAGACCGTTTCACCCAACAGTGCAATCCAGCGCAACTTCCAGGGGGTGGACAGCCAGTTGCCCAGGTCCTTGATGGATGCGAGACGCGGGTAGCGCGTCAGGATCAACTCGACGGTGAAGGCGTTGTAGGCGTTGATCAAGAACGCCATTTGCTGCGCCCGGGTGAATGCCTCGAAATTCACCCGAGGCACCGCCGAGAGTTGACGTAGGTAGTCCTGCAACGCGCCCCTTTGCGCCAGGAACCCGGCGTAACGTACCTGGGAGGCGCGGCCGCCTCGTTGCACCACCACGAGCGATTTGACCAAGCGGTTCCAGGCTGCGTGGGTGTGGTCGAAAGTCTGCGCCAGCACCAGGGGGGCGAACGCGGTGACGCCGAGCACTGACATGCATTGACGCCGTGTGAGCCTCATGCGCGCTCCCAAGCGTGAAACCTTTCCAACCAGCCCAAGACCCTCTGCGGCGCGTGTGCACGTTTCCACTCGCCGGCTGCGTACTTGTTGGCTTCAGAGAGCGTGGGGTAGGTGTGGATGGTGCCCAGGATCTTGTTCAGGCCCAAGCCGTGCTTCATGGCCAGCACGTACTCAGCCAGAAGATCGCCCGCGTGTTCCCCGACGATGGTCACGCCCAAAATCTTGTCTTTGCCAGGCACCGTCAGAACCTTGACGAAACCGTGTGCGGTGCCGTCGGCAATGGCACGATCCAGGTCGTCGATGCCGTATTTCGTGACCTCGAAGGCAATGCCTTTGTCCTGTGCTTCGGTTTCCGAAAGGCCCACGCGGGCCACTTCCGGATCGGTGAAGGTGGCCCACGGGATGACCGAGTAGTCGGCCTTGAAGCGTTTGAAGCGTCCAAACAGGGCGTTAACCGCCGCATACCAGGCCTGGTGTGCAGCCGTGTGGGTGAACTGGAACGGACCCGCCACATCGCCCACCGCGTAGATGTTGGGGTAGAGCGTTTGCAGGTAGTCGTTGGTCTCGATGGTCTTGCGCGGCGTGAGCGAAATGCCCAGTTCTTCCAGTCCATAACCGCTGACGCGCGGGCTGCGGCCTACGGCACAGAGCAGTTCATCGAAAGGCACGGCAAGTTCCTCGCCACCGTGCTGGACGATCAGGCGCTTTTCACCATTGGCCATCTCCACACGCACCGCCTGGTGCCCGGTCAGGATGTTCACCCCGTCGGCGCGCAGCGAAGCTGCAACCAACTCGCTGACTTCAGGGTCTTCGCGCACCATGATGCGCGGCGCCATCTCCACCTGTGTCACCTCGCTACCCAGGCGCGCGAAGCTCTGTGCCAGTTCGCTGCCGATGGGGCCGCCGCCCAGCACGACCAGCCGGCGGGGCAGTTCAGTCAGGTTCCATACCGTGTCGCTGGTCAGAAAGCCTGCCTCTTTCAAACCAGGAATTGGCGGAACGAAAGGGCTGGCCCCGGCGGCAATGACGATGTTGCGGGTACTCAGGGTCTGGGTGCCTCCATCGGCCAGCGTCATCTCGACGGTCCAGGGCGAAGTGATGCGCGCATGTCCTTGCAGCACCTGCACCCCCAGCCCCGTGTACCGCTCCACCGAATCGTGCGGCTCGACCTCACGAATCACGCTGTGTACCCGCTGCATCACAGCGGCAAAATCCACCGTACCCTGGGCGTCCCGCAGCCCAAAGGTCTGCGCCTTTCGCAGTTGCTTGATCGCCTTGGCCGAGCGAATGAGGGCCTTGCTCGGCACGCAGCCGTAGTTCAGGCAGTCGCCGCCCATCTTGTGACCTTCAATCAGCGTCACCTTGGCCTTCACGGCAGCGGCGATATAGGCCGACACCAGGCCGCCCGCGCCTGCCCCGATGACCACCAGGTTGCGGTCAAAACGCTTAGGACGTTCCCAGCGCGCATACAGCTTGCGCCTTTGCAGCGCGCCCACCACGAACTTCGCCAGCAGCGGAAACACCCCCAGAAGTGCCAGGCTCCCCAGCAGGCCGGGAGACAGCACGTCACTCGTCGATTCGATCGCCGCCAGCTGGGTACCCGCGTTGACGTAGACCGCCGTGCCCGCCAGCATCCCAACCTGACTGACGATGTAGAACTTGCGTGCCCCCAGCGTGGTCAGGCCCATCAGCAGGTTGATCAGCCAGAACGGAAACACGGGCACCAGCCGCAGCGTCAGGAGATAGAACGTGCCATCTTTGGCCAGCCCGTCGTTGATGGGCCGAAGCAGCTTGCCGAAGCGCTGCTGGAAGAAGTCGCGCAGCAAGTAACGCGATACCCAGAAAGCCAGCAGCGCACCCACGCTGGAGGCGAACGACACCAGCAGAAGACCCAGCGCCCAGCCGAACATAGCACCCGCAGCCAGGGTGAGGATGGATG
>DNQP01000086.1:0-320 GCA_003500955.1 Curvibacter sp.
GCGGCAGCGCCGCCCAGTACGCCGCGCAGATCAACGCGCTGCTGAACCGGCCCGATGCAGCCCCGCTGCTGCCGGGCATCCACTGCCCCACGCTGGTCCTGACCGGTCGGCAGGACGGCTGGAGCGGCCCGGCACAGCACGAGGCCATGGCGGCCGCCCTCCCCGGCGCGCAGCTGCTCATCGTGGAAGACAGCGGCCACATGTGCACGCTGGAGCAGCCGCAGGCGGTGAGTGCGGCGCTGGCAGACTGGTTGCGACGCTGACCGCTACACGCCCCAGCTTGCCGGGGTGCTTGCTCAGTCCTTGGGACGGAAGCTGAT
>DNQP01000086.1:623-18320 GCA_003500955.1 Curvibacter sp.
CTCAGTCCTTGGGACGGAAGCTGATCACCAGCGCCGGCAGCACCAGTCCGTCGACATCGCGCGGCATCGTCTCGGTCTTGTCGTGGGCCTTGAGCACGGCTTCGTCCCAGTTCTTGTCGCTGCTGCTCTGGAGCAGTTTGCGCCCCACGATGGTGCCGTCGGGGGATGTATGCGCCTCTTCCGCAGCGGTCGGCAGGTGGCGTGCCGGCGCCAGATGCTGTCCCGCCCCCCCGATCCTCGGGCGTCTAGGACAGGCCCGGTTCCTTTGAATCACCGCGCTCAGCAGGCGGCTGCAGGCCCCCGGCGGCCCGGAAGTGCGGGCCTGACGCGACTTATTACGTCCGGGGCGTGAATTTGTAGTGGCCGGGCCTGCCAGCCATCCCCCGGCTTCGAAGGGTTCCGGCTAGCATTACTGCAATCTCGATGTCCTGTTCATGCGGCCTTTCCTTCCCCGTCCTGCCCGGTCTCTCCAGCGCAGCGTCCACAGCGTGGTCGCTTGCCTGTTGTTGGGCGTGCTGGACGCCACCGCGCAGACCGCCGATCTGACCGATCTCAACTTCGAGGACCTGGCGGCCATCGAGGTCAGCTCGGCCTCCAAATTTATCCAATCGGCGCGCGAGGCCCCCTCGTCGGTCGAGGTGCTGGGCCGCGAGGAGATCCGGCGTTATGGCTGGCGTACCTTGTCTGAGGCTCTGGCCAGCTTCACCGGGGTCTATATCACCAGTGATCGGGCCTACGAATACATCGGCGCCCGTGGGTTCCTCGTGCCGGGCGATTACGTGAGCCGTTTCCTGATCATGATCGACGGGCAAAGGGTCAATGACAACGTCTACGAGCAGGGCATCATCGGAACCGATTTTCCGCTGGATCTCGCGCTGGTCGAACGCATCGAGTACGTACCCGGTCCGGGCTCCTCGATCTACGGCAGCAATGCCGTCTTTGGCGTGGTCAACGTCATCACGCGCCGCGCCCAGGAGCTGCCCGCGGCAACCTTCGCCACCCGCCTTGCGAACGACGGCTGGCGCGAAGGACGGGTGACGCTGGCCCGCCAGCTGGACACGGGCGCCAGCTTGCTGCTGTCGGTCAGCGAGCGCCACAAAGGGGGGCGCGACCTGAGTTACAACGACCCCAACGGCGGCCTGCTGCTGCTGGGCGGCGGTGTGTCGCCCGATGGCGTGGCGCGTGACCTTGACCGCCAGCGTTCGAGCCAGTGGTTTGTGCGTTACGAAGACGGCCCCTTTTCGCTCACGGCCCGCCTGGCCGACCGCACCATCCAGCCGTCGTCGGCGCTGTACGGCACGCTGTTCAACGACGCGGGCCTGCGCCTGCGCGACGCCTCTTCCAGCCTGATGGCGCGCTACCAGAAGCAGCTTTCCGACAGCCTCGGCATCGATGCGCGGCTCGAGCGTGGCGCGATGATTTACCGCGCGGACTACCCCTACGACGACGGGGCCGGCGGGCGTTACATCAACCACGACGATACCGCGGGCGTCTGGTGGAATGGCGACATCCGCTTCTTTCACACGGGTCTCCAGGGCCACAAGATTGTCGCGGGCGTCGATGCCCAGGTCGACCAGCAGGCCCGGCAGTCCAATGCTGATGTGGGTGTGGCGATCAACACGCCCGTCAGCGTGGACGTACGTCGTCAGCGGCGCGCCGTCTACCTGCAGGACGAGTGGGCCTTCGCCCAGCGCTGGCGCCTCAACGCCGGTTTGCGCTACGACAGCTTTTCGATCGGCGAGCAGACCACCAGCCCGCGGCTCGGATTGATCTGGCTGGCGCGCACGAGCACCACTTTCAAGCTGCTCACCGGCCGCGCCTACCGGGTGCCCAATGCCTACGAGCGCGACTACGGCGGCGGGACCTACAACGTCGCCAATCTCGCGTTGAGACCCGAGACCATTCGTAGCCGCGAACTGGTCTGGGAGGAACAACTGGATCGTTCTTCCCACCTGCGTCTGTCCGTTTTTGACAATACGCTGGACAAGCTCATCGTTCAGGTGGATACCGGTGGCGGCCTGCTGCAGTACCAGAACCAGACGGGGGTGCAGTCCAAAGGTGTGGAAACCACCTGGCGTAAGAGCTTTGAGGGCGGCGCTCAGGTGGTCAGCGGCCTGTCGGTGAACGACACCGTCGACGCCAGCGGGCAACGCCCGGGGTACAGCCCGTCCTGGGTGGCGCGTCTGCGCGGCAGTGTGCCGTGGTCCGGGTCGCCCTGGATGCTGAGCAGCGAGCTGCGTGCGCTCGCTGCCACGCAATACACGCAAGGCGGGAACTCGCAGCGCCTGGGGAGCCAGGTCCAGATGAATCTGGCCCTCACCACCACACGACTCGCGCCGGGTCTGGAAGCCTTGCTCCGGATCCGTAACCTGATGGACCGCCGTCTGGCCTATCCCGGCACCGAAGAGGCGCCCGTGCCTGCCCTGCCCGCCGAGGGGCGCGTCTGGGAGGTCGGTTTGCGTTATGCCTTCTAGAACGAAGGCTCCCGGTGGATCGGGTCCGCCCGATCCAGTCTGCCGCGACGCTGTGGCCGGGCAGGCCCTGGGCCGGCGCTTGGCGCTGGGTGCAGCGCTGCTGGCGCTGGCGTTCACGATCCCGTCCGCCACCGGCCAGCCGCAGGGGGCTGGATCGGGAGCTGCGTCGGACCGCGCGCCCTCCACCCTGAAGGTGGCCTATCTCTACAACTTCGCGATCTACACCCAATGGCCAGCGCTGTCACCGGTGTTCGAGGTCTGCGTGGCGGGTGAGGACACCCTGGGTGATAGCTTGGCCACCCTGGCCGCCAAGGAGATCGCCGGTCGGCCCGTGCGCGTGCAAGCGCTGTCGGGCGCCAACGTCCCGCCGAGCTGCAATCTGCTGTTCGTTGCACCCATGGATCGGGCCCAACTGGACCGGCTGCTGGGCGCGGTGGCGTCAAGACAGATTCTGACCGTGGCCGATATCGACACGCCCGCGGACGACCGTTTCGTGCTGACCCTGCTGCAGGAGCAGGGCCGCATGGGCTTCAATGCCAACCACACGGCGGCCAAGGCGCGGGGCCTGGCGCTCAGTGCCAAGCTGCTGCGCCTGGCGCGTAACGTCTACTAGAGGGATGGCTGTGAGCAAATTCCTTCGAGACCTGCCGATCAACAAGAAGCTCTGGTTCATCAACATCGTGACCCTGGCGCTCGCGGGTGTGGTCGCTGCCGTGCTGCAGTTCGTGCTGATCTGGGACATCGAGCTTGAGTCGGCGCGGGCCAACGCCCTGGTCCAGGCGGGCATCGTTGCGGACAACGCCGCGCCGGCGGTGCAATTTCTCGACCAGTCGAACGCCCAGGAGATTCTGGAGGGATTGCGGCGCGACCCCCAGGTTCTGGGCGCACGCATTCTTCTGGCCGATGGTTCCTTGTTTGCCGAAATCGGGTCCAAGGGCATGGTTGAGGCGGCGGACGACCGCACCAGGCTCGGAAGCCTGGTGGTGCGCACGCCGCTGCAGGACGGCGCCCAGACGCTGGGCACGCTCGAGCTTCGGCTGGAGACCAGCAATGTCTTTCGCCGGATCCTCTCCTATCTCAGTGCGGTCGGCGCAGCCACCCTGGCGGCGCTGGTGCTCGGCGGCCTGGTCATCTACCGGCTGCAGCGCACAATCACCGTCCCCCTGTCTGAGCTGACCCAGCTGATGCGTGAGGTCTCCTCGGGCGGCGATCTTTCGCGTCGCTCCAGCATCGCCGGCCGTGACGAGCTCGGTGAACTCAGTTGTAGCTTCAACCGTATGATCGAACAGATCGAGGCGCGCAGCCTGATGCTCAGCCACGAGCTCTCGGAGCGCCAGCGCGCGGAACGCCAGCTTGAGCACCTGGCGCACCACGACCCCGTGACGGGCCTGCCCAACCGTCACTTTTTCGGCAAGCACCTGAGCCAGTTGCGTCGCGGGCGCATTGCGGACGACGGGCTCATGGCATTGCTGTTCATTGATCTGGACAATTTCAAGTTCATCAACGACACCTTTGGGCACGACAGCGGCGATCAGGTGCTGGTGGCCGTGGGTGAGCGTATCTCAGGCCTGCTCCGCGGCAACGACCTGGTGGTCCGCTTCGGCGGTGATGAATTTGTGGTCCTGCTGGAGCATGTGGTTGACGAAGTGCGGGCCCTGCGCATCGCGAGCAAGATACAAGAAGGTGTCGTCAAGCCCCTGCAGGTCGGCTCGCAGGAGTACCGCGTCAGCTGCTCGATCGGGATCTCGATGTACCCCGACCATGCCGCCAGTTTCGACGAGCTGTTGCAGAGGGCGGATGCGGCCATGTATGCAGCCAAGCAGTCGGGAAAGAACTGCGTCGAGTTGTGGCGCCCGGCGATCTCCGAAAGCTCCAGCACGCGTTTTCTGCTGGAGAGCGATCTGCGTCAAGCCATGAGCGCCGGGCAGCTGAGCCTCTACTACCAGCCCATCATCGACCTGAGCTCGGGGCGGGTGGCCGGCATGGAGGCCCTGCTGCGCTGGCAGCATCCAACGCGGGGTTTCGTGGCTCCGGCGGAATTCATACCGATTGCCGAGGAGGCCGGGCTGATCATCGAGCTGGGCGAATGGGTGATGCGTACCGCGTTCTCGCAGGCGGTGATCTGGAACCGACGCCACGGCCGCTTGTTCATGGCCGTCAATGTGTCGGGGCGTCAGTTCCGGGACCGCGAATTTGCCGACAAGGTCGAATCGATCGTACGCAGCTGTGGGCTGGCGCCGGAGCTGGTCGAGCTGGAGGTCACCGAAAGCATCGTGATGGAGAACACGGCCGAGGCGATCCGGCTGCTGCAGGACCTGGCCTCCCGTGGCTTTTCGCTGTCGATGGATGATTTCGGCACCGGATACTCTTCACTGTCCTACCTCAAGCGATTTCCGCTGCGCAAGCTGAAGATCGACCGCAGTTTTGTCAGCGATCTGATCATCAACCGCGAAGACATGGCGATTGTCAAGACCATCATAGGCCTGGCCGGCATGCTGTCCATGAAGGTGGTTGCCGAGGGTGTCGAAACCCCCGCTCAGGCGCGCAGCCTGAGGGACCAGGGATGCGAGTACGGCCAGGGCTACCACTTCAGCAAGCCCCTGTCAGTGCCGGCCGTGGAGGCCTTGTTGAACGAGGAACAGTCCACCTACCTGCCCCTGTTCTGAGGGGCGTGACCACCTCAGTCCTTGGGACGGAAGCTGATCACCAGCACCGGCGGCACCAGGCCGTCGACATCGCGCGGCAGGGTCTCGGTCTTGTCGATGGCCTTGAGCACGGCTTCGTCCCAGTTTTTGTAGCCGCTGCTCTTGAGCAGCTTGCGGCCCACGATGGTGCCGTCGGGTGAGGTGCGGACCTCGACCTCGGCCATGGGATTGCTGGCCAGTTCCTCGGGGAAGACGATGTTGGGCTTGATGCGCGCGCGGATGCGGCCGGCGTAGCCGGAGGAGGGGCCGGCAGAACGCACGGCGTCGCCCTTGTCGGTGGGCTTGCCCGTCGCGTTCGCCAGGCCGGCCATGCGCTTGATGTTCTCCTGCCGCAGCTTCTCGCGCAGCTCGGCCTCCTGCTGTTCCTTGCGCTTGGCTTCGATGTCCTTGCGGCGCTTTTCCTCGGCCAGCTTCTTCTCGCGCTCCTGCCGCTCACGTTCCAGCTTCTCCTGGCGCTCGCGCTCCAGGCGTTGCTTCTCGCGGCGTTCCTGCTCGGCCTTTTCCTTGGCTTCACGCTCGCGTTCGCGCTGCAGGGCGATCTCGGCCTCGCTCGGTCCCGGATCAGCTGCCTTGGGAGGGGCAGGCGGCGGCGGGGCTGGCTGCTCGGGTTGGGGTTCCGGTTCGACCAGCTTGGGCGCGGCCTGCTGTGGCACGGCGGCCCAGAGCTCGGCCTCGACCGAGAGACTGGTATCGCTGCGGCGCCAGCTCACGCCCCAGGTGAGCGCGGCCAGCAGCAGGCCGTGGACCAGCAGGGCCAGACCGTAGGAACGCAGCAAGCCCTGGCGTGGTTGCAGGGGCTGGAACTCGAGGCGGCTGCTGGCTTGCACGGGTGTTCAGTTCACAACTTGAACCGATAGGCCCACGCGCTGTGCGCCTGCCTTCTGCAGGGTGTCCATGACGCGGACGACGGTTTCGTACTTGACGTTCTTGTCGGCGCTGATGATGACGGCGCTGCTGCCGTCCTTGCCCAGGCCATCCTGTGCGCGCTTGACGTTGGCGGCCAGCTCTCCCAGCTTGATGCGCTGAGTGTTGCCATCGATCTTGAGGCTCAGCGTGTCGTCCTTGCCGACGATGACCTCGATGACCTGCTCTGGCGGCTTCTTGCCCTTGCCCACAGTCGGCAGGTCCACCACGCTGGGCGTGATCAGCGGCGCCGTGACCATGAAGATGATCAGCAGCACCAGCATCACGTCGATGAAGGGCACCATATTGATCTCGTTGATGGTGCGGCGTCCGCGTCCGCGGCTGACCATGGTGGGCATGGTGTATTCCTGCTCAGTGGACGGAGGCTGGCGTGGCCGGCTGGGCGCCGATATTGCGCTGCAGGATGTTGGAGAACTCCTCGATGAAGGTCTCCAGCATATTGGCCACGCGATCGATGTCGCGTGCGAAGCGGTTGTAGGCCACGACCGCGGGGATGGCGGCGAACAGGCCGATGGCGGTGGCGACCAGGGCCTCGGCAATGCCCGGAGCGACAGAGGCCAGCGTCACCTGCTGCAGCGAGGCCAGGCCCGTGAAGGCATGCATGATGCCCCAGACCGTGCCGAACAGGCCCACATAGGGCGAGACCGAGCCGACCGATGCGAGGAAGGAAAGATTGGTTTCCACCACGTCCATCTCGCGCTGGAAGCTGGCGCGCATGGCGCGGCGCGCGCCGTCGAGCAGGGTGCCGGCGTCGCTGATGCGGCGTTCGCGCAGCTTCTGGTATTCACGCAGGCCGGCCACGAAGATGCGCTCCATGGGGCCGCTGTCGTGGGACTTCTGCGCCGCCTGGGCGTAGAGGGTGTTGAGGTTGGCGCCGGACCAGAAGTCGCGCTCGAACTTGTCATTGAGTTCGCGCACGCGCTTCAAGCCGAAGAGCTTGCTGAAGATGGCCGCCCAGCTGGCGATGGAGACGAGCACCAGCAGCAGCATGACGGCCTGCACGACGAAGCTGGCGTGCAGCACGAGTTGGACGATGGAAAGGTCTTGGCTCATTTCAATGCTTCCAGAATGCTGCTCGGAATTCTTTCAGGTTTCATGCTGGCGGCGGACACCCAGCCGATTCGGATGCTGCCTTCGCACAACAGTTCAGGCGCACTGCCCGTCTTGCGCCAAGCCTGCTGGGCAATTGTGATCGATGCACGGCCGCTTTCCTTTAGCTTGGCTGTAACCAATAGTTCGTCGTCAAGCCGAGCCGGGCGGTGGTACTTGATGGCGGTCTCGCTGACGACGAACATGCCACCAGTTGCCTCGCGCAGGGCCTGCTGGCCGATGCCGAGCGAGCGCAGCCACTCGGTGCGCGCGCGCTCGAAGAACTTGAGGTAGTTGGCGTAGAACACGATGCCGCCGGCATCGGTGTCTTCCCAGTAGACGCGGATCGGCAGTTCGTAGGCCATGCGGTGTCTTAACGCAGGAGTTTATGGAGTCGCTCCACCGCCGTCTGCAGCTGGGGCAGGGCGCTGGCGGTGGAGAAGCGGATGTAGCGCGCGGTGTCGGCACTGCCGAAGTCGCGTCCCGGGGTGACGGCCACATGGGCCTGCTGCATGAGGGCGAAGCTCAGCTCCCAGCTGTCCTTCACGTCGAGCCTGCGGCAGGCTTCGGTGCAGTCGGCCCAGGCGTAGAAGGCGCCGTCGGGTAATACCGGGACCGTCAAGCCGAGTTCCTTGAGCGCGGGGATGAAGAAGTCGCGCCGGGCCCGAAACTCGGCACGACGGCGCTCGTATTCGGACAGGCTGTCGGGTTCGAAGCAGGCCAGGGCTGCGTGCTGGGCGAGGGTGTTGGGGCAGATGTAGAGGTTCTGTGCCAGGCGCTCAACCACGGGCACCAGCACTTCGGGCAGCACCAGCCAGCCCAGGCGCCAGCCCGTCATGCTGAAGTATTTGGAAAAGCTGTTGATCGAGATGATGTGCTCATCGATGGCCAGCGCACTGTGGCCGTAGCGCTCGTCATAGCTCAGGCCCAGGTAGATCTCGTCGACCAGGGTGATGCCATCGCGTGCCTTGACCACCTCGTGGATGCGACGCAGCTCGGCCGGGTCGATGGAGGTGCCCGTGGGATTGGAGGGCGAGGCCAGCAGCACACCGCGGGTCTTCGGCCCCCAGGCAGCGCGCACCTGCTCGGCGCTGAGCTGAAAGCGTTGCTCCGGCCCGCAGGGGATGAGGCGGGCGGTGCCCTCGGACGCGCTGACGAAGTGCCGGTTGCAGGGGTAGCTCGGGTCCGGCATCAGGATCTCGTCGCCCGCCTCGATCAGGGCCAGGCAGGCCAGCTGCAGCGCGGCCGAGGCACCGGCCGTGACGACGATGCGCCCGGGCGCGATGTCCAGCCCATGGCGCTGCGCATACCAGGCGCTGATGCGCTCGCGCAGGGCGGGCAGGCCCGTGGCATCGGTGTACTGGCTGCGGCCGGCGCGCACCGCACGCTCGGCAGCCTCCTGCACCAAGGGCGGCGCGGTGAAGTCCGGCTCCCCGATATTGAGGAAGATCATGGGCGCTGCGCCCCGGACTGCTTCGCGTGCCAGCGCCGAGGCGGCCTTGGCCACCTCCATCACGTAGAAGGGTTCGATCTTCTGCGCGCGGGCCGCGATTCTCATGTCGCGCGTTCAGCGAGCTTTGCCGGCGGCGCGATCCGCCTCGACCTCGGCGGCGCGCAGCGTGGGCGCCAGACCGCCGAGCACGCCGTTGACGTACTTGTGGCCGTCGGTGCCGCCGAAGGACTTGGCGAGCTCGATGTACTCGTTGAGCACCACGCGCCAGGGCACGTCCAGGCAGTGCTGGAATTCGTAGACGCCCATCCACATCACGGCGCGCTCGATGGGCGAGATCTCGGCGAGCTTGCGGTCCAGCAGCGGGGTGATGAGGCGGTCGAGGGCCTCTGCCTCGGCCACACAGCCGTGCAGCAGGGCGTCATAGTGGGCCGCGTCGGCCTTGTTGAAGCCGCTGAGGTCACGCGTGAAGGCGTCGATGGCCGTGGTTTCGTTGCGGCCCACGATGTGCTGGTACAGGGCCTGCAGCGCGAATTCACGCGCGCGGCTGCGGCCGGACTTGGCCGCGGATTTGCGCGGGGCGGCGGGGGCTGTGCTCATCCGATGTCTTCCAGCAGATTGGCCATTTCCACGGCCACGCGGGCGGCGTCGCGGCCCTTGTCGGTCTGGCGGGCCTCGGCCTGGGCCAGGGTCTCGACGGTGAGGATGGCGTTGGCGATCGGGGTCTGGTAGTCCAGCGCGATGCGGGTGACGCCCGCGCCCGACTCGTTGGCGACCAGCTCGAAGTGGTAGGTCTCGCCGCGGATGATGCAGCCCAGGGCGATCAGCGCGTCGTAGTTGTTCTTCTCGGCCAGGGCCTGCAGGGCCTGCGGCACCTCGAGTGCGCCCGGCACCATCACGTGGTCTATGTTCTTGGTCTGCACGCCCAGCGCGGCCAGCTCGGCGCGGCAGGCCTGGGCCAGGGCGTTGGTGATGGCTTCGTTGAAGCGGGCCTGCACGATACCGATGACGAGCTTGCTGCCGTCGAGCTTTGCATGGCCGGGTTCGAGATTGCCTTTGTCGGCGCCAAACATGGTGGGTCCTTTATTTCTGAAGATAGCCGGTGACTTCGAGTCCGTAGCCGGTCATGCTGGGCAGCCGGCGCGGGTTGCCCATGAGGGTCATCTTGTGCACGCCGCAATCGCGCAGGATCTGCGCGCCCACGCCATAAGTGCGCAGGTCCATGCGGCCGCGCTCGGGGGCCTGGCTGGCGCGTGCCGTGCCTTCGAACTGGGCCAGCAGCTGCTCGGCGCCTTCGCCGGCATTGAGCAGCACGACCACGCCGCGGTTTTCGGCGGCGATCCGCGTCAGGCAGGCGTCCAGGCTCCAGGAGTGCATGGTGCGGCCGGTTTCCAGCGCATCCAGCACCGACAGCGGCTCGTGCACACGTGCCAGCACCGTGTCCTGCGCGTTCCACTGGCCGCGCACCAGGGCCAGGTGCAGGCCCTGGCTGGTCTTGTCGCGGTAGGCGTGGGCGGTGAACGGGCCGAAGGCGGTGTGGAGCGGGCGGCTGCCCACTTTCTCGATCAGCGACTCGGTGCGGCTGCGGTGTTCGATCAGGTCGGCGATGGTGCCGATCTTCAGGCCGTGCTCGGCGGCGAAGAGCTGCAGATCGGGCAGGCGGGCCATGGTGCCGTCGTCCTTCATGATCTCGCAGATCACGGCGGCGGGCGAGTGGCCGGCCATGGCGGCCAGGTCGCAGCCGGCTTCGGTGTGGCCGGCGCGCATGAGCACGCCGCCGTCCACGGCCTGCAGCGGAAAGATGTGGCCGGGCTGCACCAGATCGTCGGCGCGAGCGTCGGGCGCCACGGCGGCCTGCACGGTGCGTGCGCGGTCGGCGGCCGAGATGCCGGTGGTGACACCCGTGGCGGCTTCGATGGAGACGGTGAAGGCGGTGCCCATCTTGGTGCCGTTGCGCGCCACCATGGGCGGCAGCTTGAGACGCTCGCAGCGCTCGCGCGTGAGAGTCAGGCAGATGAGGCCGCGGCCGAACTTGGCCATGAAGTTGATGGCCTCGGGGGTGACGCGGTCGGCGGCGAGCACGAGGTCGCCCTCGTTCTCGCGGTCTTCCTCGTCGACCAGGATGACCATGCGGCCGGCCTGCATCTCAGCCACGATGTCCTCGACGGGCGAGATGGCCACGGGTGCTTTGGAGCTCATGCGTCTGCTTTCTGCGGGGTGGCGCCGGCGGCGAGCATGCGCTCGACGTAGCGCGCCACGGTGTCGATTTCGAGGTTCACGCCTGCGCCTGCGGTGAGCAGGCCGAGGGAGGTGTTCTGCACGGTGTGCGGGATCAGGTTGATGCTGATCTCGGCGCCCGCCGCGTTGTCATGCACCCGGTTGACGGTGAGGCTCACGCCATTGACCGTGATCGAGCCCTTGTAGGCCAGGTACTTGGCCAGCTCGGCCGGGGCCTGGATGCGCAGCTCCCAGCTTTCGCCCACCTGTCCAAAGAAACTGACCGAACCCACGCCGTCCACATGGCCCGAGACGATGTGGCCGCCCAGGCGGTCACCGGCGCGCAGCGCCTTTTCCAGATTGACCTGGGCGCCTTGGGCGAGGCCGGTGGTCTTGGCCAGCGATTCGGCCGAGATGTCGATGGTGAATTGCTGCTGGGGGAGGTCGAGGCTGGTGACCGTCATGCAGGCACCATTGAGGGCGATGCTGTCACCCAAGCCTGCATCGTCCAGGTAGCCAGGCGGGCAGGCGATGGTGAGGCGCTTGCCGTGCTGCAAAGAACTTCCGAGGTCGTGGCTGGCGACGATGCGCCCCACGCCGGTGATGATGCCGGTGAACATAGGGCGCTATTTTCGCAGGGATTCATGGCCCTGGCCGGGGCCGGGCTGAAAAGAAAGCGGGGCCCGGGTGTTAGAAGCGGTCCCGACCGGGAATCCGGGCCAGGATGCGCAGATCGGGGCCGATCGGCGTCGTTTCCCGGAATTCCAGCGGCACAGCCTGGGACAGCTCGGTCAGCGGGCCGATGTTGACCATGCCGCGCCCGGTACCCAGCAGCTTGGGCGCCAGATAGACCAGGAACTCGTCCACCAGGCCCTCGCGGACCAGGGAGCCGTTGAGCTTGTGGCCGGCTTCCACATGCAGCTCGTTGATTTCCCGCGCGGCCAGGTCGTGCAGCATGGCGGCCAGATCAACCTTGCCGCCCGGGCCGGCGCAGCGAACGATGATGGCGCCCTTGGCTTCTAGGGCGGCCTTGCGGGCGCTGTCGTCGGTGGCGGTATAGAGATAAAGCTGGCGGCCGGGGATGAACAGCCGGGCGTCCAGCGGCGTCTCGAGCCGGCTGTCGACGACCACCAGATGGGGCTGGCGCGGGGTCTCGACCAGGCGCACGTCCAGGCGCGGATCGTCCTCCAGCACCGTGCCGATGCCGGTGAGCACGGCGCAGGCCCGCGCCCGCCAGGCATGGCCGTCGGCGCGGGCGGGCTCCGAGGTGATCCACTGGCTGGCACCGCTCTCCAGCGCGGTCTGGCCATCCAGCGAGGCCGCGATCTTCATGCGCACCCAGGGCGTCTTGCGGACCATGCGGCTGAAAAAGCCGATGTTGAGTTCCCGCGATTCGGCCGCGCCGGGGCCGACCTCCACCGCGATACCCGCCGCGCGCAGGCGGGCAAAGCCCTGGCCGGCGACCTTGGGGTTGGGGTCTTCCAGCGAGGCCACCACCTTGCCGATCCCGGCGGCGACCAGCGCGTCACAGCAGGGCCCGGTGCGGCCCTGGTGCGCGCAGGGCTCCAGAGTGACGTAGACCGTGGCGCCCTTGACCGAGTGCCCGCGTTCGGCTGCATCGCGCAGGGCCATGATCTCGGCATGCGGCCCGCCAGCACGCTGGGTATGGCCCCGGCCTAGGAGCTGGCCATCCGTCCCGACGATGACGCAACCGACCCGGGGGTTGGGGGAGGTCAGGGTCAGGGACTGGGAGGCCAGGGTGAGGGCGAGGGACTGATGGGGTGGGAGCATGTAAGCATTATTGGAGAGTCTGTTCAGGTGGCTGTCGCAAGCCCGCTAGCGACCAGATGCTGACTGGTGTTCGATCTGTAGTTTCAGAATGCTGTTGACCTTTCGACCCAATAACTCACCAGGTGTGTATTGGACGGAAGCAAAGACCTCGGCAACAGCCGTGGTGTATTCCTCCGGAAGGTCTGGCGCATCTATATCATAGGCAACGACCCGTCCCTCGCTGTCGATCCAGAGGGTCAGTCGTATCCGTCCAGGTGCCGTCAACAGACCCGCTTCCGGCAAATCCAGCTCGATCTCTTGCGACGGTCGAGGGGGGCGCGACAGTTGCTCAGCGAGGTAATGCCCTCGGGCGTCGGCTTGCGGCAGGGCGGGGCTGGCTGCGGCTGCATTGCGTGCGTCCAGGCCTGCCTGTGCGGTGGCGCTGGCAGAGAGGGGCGCAGGATCCAGTGCCGCCCTCAGAACCAGATTCTGTCTGTCAGCGGAGCGCACATCCACAATCGCGGGCTGGTTGAGGGCGCCCGGTAGCAACCAAACGCCATGCAGCATGAGCGAGAGTAGCAGCGCCAGACTCAGGCGTAGAGAAGCAGGGTGTCTGCGCATGGCAGCAAGTCGGGCAACGGTTTGTGTGAAAAAGTAACGCGCAAGCATACCGCTCAGGCTGGCGCTTACACCGTTTATCGCGTCGGACTCGTGCTGGTACGGCGAGTGACTAGTATCAAGCTATCCATTTTTTCGTTAATGCCTACTCACTTGGGGACGTCTATGAACAAGCAGGCTGGTTTCACGCTCATCGAAGTACTGGTAGTCGTGGCCATCATTGGCATCCTGGCAGCTGTGGCCTTGCCGTCCTACAACGATTATCTGATTCGTGGCCGCATCCCCGATGCCACGTCCAACCTGGCGGTCAAGCGGGTGCAGATCGAGCAGTTCTTCATGGACAACCGTACCTATGTGGGGAGCGACAACATTCCGCCTGCGAGTACGTTCACGGCCTGCGAGGCCGATGCGGCGATGTCGAAGTATTTTGATTTCAGTTGCACCAATTTGACTGCCACCACATACACGCTGCAGGCCGTTGGCAAGGGGGGGATGGCTGGCTTCACCTACACGATCAATCAAGCCAATGCCAAGGCCACCACAACGGTCCCCGCTGGCTGGAGGAGCAGTGCGAATTGCTGGATCGTTCGCAAGAACGGCGATTGCGCCTGATCGTCTGCATGTCTGTGATGGCAACCATGAAACTGCCCTTCGCCAGAATTCGGCTGTTACGGGAGACGGGTCGCCGGTCTCTGCAACGCGGATTCAACCTGATCGAGCTGATGGTGGGCATTGCCATCATGGCTCTGGTCCTGTACTTCATGATTCCCAGCATGGCCGCCTGGATGCAGAGCAGCCAGATCCGTAGCGCGACCGAGTCCCTGCAGGGAGCCCTGCAACTCGCTCGCGCGGAAGCAGTCAGGCGCAATACGTCGGTGGAAGTGGTGCTGACATCCGTGGCCGGTGGCGGCGACGGCACCGATTGGCTGATTCGCTGTGTAACGTCTTCACCCACTTGCCCGGGCAACGGCCAGGCCGAAACCTCGATCCAGCAGCGCGTGGGCGCCGAGGGCTCCCCGAACGCCAAGCTGACAATTAATCCTACGATGACAGCACTTGCCTATTCAGGCAATGGGCGTTTGACTCCGGTGCCTGCCGCGAGTATCGCGATCGATGTGGCGCACCGCAGGGCGAACAGCTGTTTGGTGGATGGCGGCGACTATCGCTGCCTTCGCATCGTTGTCGCTCCCGGCGGTCAGGTTCGCATGTGTGACCCGGCCGTGGTCGCGCCGAATCCCCGTGCCTGTTGAGGAACAGACCATGAAGAGGCAAGCTCCCCGCTTGAGTTCGCAGACCGGCGTCATGCTGATTGAGGCGCTGATCGCCATCCTGATCTTCTCGGTTGGTGTGCTGGGCATCATCGGCCTGCAAGGCTCCGCCGTGAAGGCCTCGGTGGACGCAAGGTACCGCAGCGAGGCCGCTTTGCTGGCCAATGATCTGATCGGGCGCATGTGGGCCAGCGACCGGACCCAGGCAACCCTTCAAACCAACTACGCCAGCGGCACCAACGGTCCGCAGTTCGTGCAATGGCGTAATACCGTCCAGGCAGCCTTGCCGGGCGCGCCAGCCAATCCGCCGACAGTCGTTATCGCGCCCAGTGCCGGCACAGCCGTTCCTTCGAGCGAGGTCACGATCCGTATTTTCTGGCAGGTACCGGGCGAGGTCGCGGTGCACAATTTTGTGGCTGTGGCCCAGGTAGGGGGCTGACATGATGCAGAGTCTCAACGCATCGCGCAGCCGCATGGCCGGCTTTGGCTTGGTAGAGATCATGGTCGCCATGTTGATTGGCATGTTTGGTGTGCTCATCATGATGCAGGTCCTCACGGTCTCTGAGGAGCAGAAGCGAACGACGACTGGCGGCAACGATGCGATGAACGAGGGCGTGCTCGCCCTTTACGCCATACAGAGCGACATCCGCATGGCCGGCTATGGCATCACTGATCCCAAGATCCTGGGTTGTGGCCTGACGCTACGCGCTGGCGTGGTCCTGGGAGCGCTGGCGCCGGTGGCTATCAATTCCGCCAATATCACTGGTGCCGATGCCAATACCGATACGGTGCTGATCTTCCACGGCAACAGCTTCGGCACGCCGCAGGGCGTCACGGTCATCGGTGCCGGCAATACCGTCCAGACCCCAACGGCCTTCGTCGCGAACGATTGGGTGATCGTGGCGCCTACGGTCAGGCCCGCCCCCTGCAACCTTACGCTTGACCGGGTCGCAAACGTGGCCGCCGGAGCCGTGACTCTGAGCTCGGGTGCTGCCATGAACGTTGGCGACACACTTTTCAATATTGGGCAGAGCTATCGTGCAGTCGGCTATGCCGTGCGCAACAACAACCTGACGAGTTGCGACTACACCAATGCTGGTGTGAATTGCACAATTGCCGGTTCGTGGAATTCCATCGCCAGCAACATCGTCAGTCTGCGAGCCCAGTACGGGCGTGACACCACAGCGCCCACGATGGATACGTTTGTTGATGTCTACGATCAGGCAACGCCCAACCCCGCAGTGACCCCGAATACCTTGTGTGGCTGGTCGCGGATATCCGCCGTGCGCATGGCCCTAGTCGCGCGCAGTGCACAAATGGAGAAGGAAGAAGTCACCTCTGTCGCCCCGACCTGGGAAGGCAGTGCGGCTGGCAACCCTGCGGGCAGTACCGCTGCGGCGTTTGTGCTCAGTGCTAATGCGGACTGGAAAAACTACCGGTATCGGGTGTTCCAGACTCGGGTGCCGATCCGCAATATGTCATGGATGGGAGCGGTGACGGGATGCTGAACAGACACATGCCCACGCGCCCGCGGAATGGCCAGCGCGGCGTGGTGATGATGGTGGCCTTGGTGATCCTCGTGGTCATGACGCTGGCGGGTATCTCCCTGATGCGCTCCATGGACACCACCAATCTGATTGCTGGCAACATGGCCTTCAAACAGGCGGCGACGCAGTCCTCCGACGTCGGGGTGGAGGCGGCGATCAGCTGGCTGGAGGCCAACAACGCGGGCTCGTTTCTCGACAACAGCAATCCGGTCGCGGGCTATACGGCCTCCACGCCCAACAACGCCGCCCTGGCGCTGGGAGAAGCTTTCTGGACGGGTCTTGCCGCCTCTGGTGTCTGTAACCTGGATCTGGATCCAGCAACGCCCGTGGTGTTCCCGCGTGCCTGTGTGGCCACGCCCAGACCCAATGCGTCGGGGAACAGCGTGAGTTACATGATCCAGCGGCTTTGCGCAGCGACTGGCAACCGAAATGGTGCCGGCTGTTCCATTGTGGCGGGCGCCATTGTAGCCAGTGGCAACAACGAGGGCGCCGGCGAAGAGCAACTGACGGGGCAGTCCACGGCCGTTTACTACCGCATCACGGTACGGGTGGTGGGGCCGCGCAATGCCGTGAGTTTCGTGCAGGCCATCGTCTCGCTCTAGGGCTACGCCGCTGTCAGGTTTTATCCATGTTCAAACGTATCACTACTCGGGAGATTGTCATGCGCAATCGAACATCTGTCGCAACAACATCCGGCCGACGGCTAGTCCTGCCCGCCCTTGTGGTGGGGGCCTTGGCCGCGGTTTTTGCACCCGGCTGGCACGGTTGGTCTTCGGCGGCTGCCGTGACCGACATTGCCACCCTACCGGTGTTCTCGTCCACGCCACCGGCCATCCAGGTCAAGCCCAACGTCTTCTTCATCATGGATGACTCGGGTTCTATGGCCTGGACCCATATGCCTGATCAGGCCGATGACTTTGCCGGACGCTATGGCTTCTCGAGCAGTCACTGCAACGGCATCTATTACAACCCCAACATTACCTACAAGCCGCCGGTCGACGCCTCGGGTAACAGCTACTCGAACCAGAGCTTCACTGCTGCGCAGATCGACGGATACGGCATCGTCAGTACGTCCACGGTAAATCTCTCCAGCAGTTTCCGCGCCGCCGTCAACGGTGAGGTCCAAGCGACGATTACTTCGGATGCTTACGAGCCGGCCTACTATTACATCTACAAGGGGACGCAGACCACCGAACGGCAGAAGAACTACTACGACACCAACAGCATCTTCTACCGCGAGTGCCGCAGCACCGTCGGCTCGACGACCAAGATCGACGGCACTAACGCGGTCAACACCTTGTTTGAAAAAAAGGTGGTGAGCGCCACCTCAGGCCCCGGCGGAACGGACGAGCGTACCAACTTTGCCAACTGGTATAGCTACTACCGGACCCGGGTCAACATGATGAAGACAGCCACAGGTCTGGCCTTCAAGGATCTGGATGACAAGTTCCGCGTCGGTTACATGTCCATCAACAACAACGCCTCGCCGGACTTCCTGAACATCACAGATTTCAATACCACTCAGAAATCAGCTTTCTACACCCAACTCTACAAGAGCAGGACGGGCAGCTCCACCCCCATCCGGGGCGCCTTGTCTAAGGCTGGCCGCATGTATGCGAACAAGATCTCGACGAT
>DNQP01000229.1 GCA_003500955.1 Curvibacter sp.
GCCAGCAGGCGGTCGAACAGGGGGTCTGGCAGCAGGCGCAGCAGCTTGGCCACCACGCCCATGGGCCAGGGGATGACGCGGTAGCTCACCCCGCGCACGATCAGCGGCCAGGCCTGGTGGGCAAACGCCTGGGGCGTCATGAGGAAGGGCATGCGGTAGCGGTTCTTGCGCGTCAGCGGCGTGTCGACATAGCCCGGCGCCAATGTCACCACGCGCACGCCGCTGCCGCGCAGCTCGCCACGCAGGCTTTCGCAGTAGCTGACCACTCCGGCCTTGCTGGCGCAGTAGGCCCCATGGCCGGGCAGGCCGCGGATGGCCGCGACGCTGGCGATGCCAACCAGCCGGCCGCTGCCACGCGCGCGCATGGCGGCCACAAAAGGATGGAAGGTGGCCACCAGACCCACGTTGTTGATGGCCAGGGTGCGCGCCAGTACGTCCAGATCGGCGCGCTCAGCGGTGTCCATGCCCACGCTGATGCCGGCATTGGCCACCACCACGTCGGGCAAGCCCTGCTGGGCCAGGCAGGCCTGGCCAGCGGCCACGATGCTGTCGATGTCGGCCACGTCGGCCGCGTAGATGCGATAGCGTGCCGGGTCGAGCTGCTCGGCTTGCGCCCAGCGCTGCATTTCGGCGCTGCGTCGGGCCACCAGGGCCAGGCGCCAGCCCTGGTCGTAGGCGTGGCGGGCCAGGGCCTGACCGATGCCGCTGGAGGCCCCGGTGATGAACAGCAGCGGCGGCATGGGGTAGGGCTCCATCAACGCGGGGGCGGCAACAGGGTGCCGCGTACCCGTCCCCGCATTTCCATGACCTGGTCGAAGTTGCTGTAGTCCAGGCTGTCGGCGGTGATGCGGTCGCCGCCGCGCTCCAGCTCGACCGGCTTGTGGGACTTGATGCGCTCTTCGTTGAGAAAGGCGTGCAGGAACTCGCCGCTGAAGCTCACGCGGGGCAGGGCTGTGCCGCTGCGATCCACCGTGGCCTCGCGCACGACGCGCGCATTGCCCATGAGCTGAACTTCGGTCGCATCGTTGTTGGCGAGCGCCCGTCTGGCTGTGGCCACGGTCATGAAACCGCGCTGGTTGTAGCTACGGATGCGAACCTGGTCGATCTCCAGCGTGTCGGTGTGCGGGTAATGGCGTGCCTGCTCGCCATAGACCTCGCTCTTGAGGCGGCCGTCACCGTCGAAGGTCTTGATGGAGAAGCGCTCCATCAGATAGTCCGGATCGCGGCGCTGCGCCCGCTCGGGCGCATCGGGTTCGAACAGCGGCGTGCTGCGCACCAGCCAGTAGGTGCCCAGCGCCAGCACGCCCATCAGCAGCAGAGGCAGGTAGATCGACAGCCGGTCCCAGGCCAGGCGCGCCAGGCGCTTCACTGCAGCGCCTCCTGCAGCAGCTGGGCATAGCGGCCGCTGGCCACGAGCAGCAGGTCGCAGAACTCCCGCGCGGCACCGCCGCCACCCGGCGCGCGGGTCACATGGTGGGCCCGGGCCAAGGCTTCAGCGTGGGCGTGGGCCGGGGCGCAGGCCAGGGCGCAGCGCTGCATCACCGGCAGATCAGGCCAGTCGTCGCCGATCACGGCCGCCTGCGACCAGTCCAGGCCCAGGGCTTTGAGGGTCTGCTCTGCGGCCGGCCGTTTGTCTTCCGTGCCGTAGTGCACGTGTGCCACGCCCAGGGCCTGGAGCCGCGTGCGCAGCGCAGGGCTGTCGCGTCCGGTGATCACGGCGGGCGTAATACCGGCGCGTGGCAGCAGCTTGAGCCCGTGGCCGTCCAGGGTATGAAAGCGTTTGAGGGTCTCGCCAGCCTCGCTGATGTAGAGGCCTCCGTCGGTGAGTACGCCGTCGACGTCAAAGAAGGCCACGCGCACGCCCTGGGCGCGCAGCAGCAGCTCGGGCGGAAAAGTCAGGGCCGGGCTGCTCATGATCAGATCACCTTGGCCCGCATCAGGTCGTTGCTGTTGAGCGCGCCGCACAGGCGGTCCTGCTCGTCGACCACGAGCACGCTGGTGATGCGACGCGCCTCCATCAGATCGGCCGCCTCGACGGCCAAGGCGTCCTGACGCACGGTGATCGGGTTCGGATGCATGAAGTCACGGGCGCAGCCCTGGCGTACGTCCACGCCTTTTTCCAGCAAGCGACGCAGGTCGCCATCGGTGAAGATGCCCAGCACGCGACGCTCGGGGTCGACGATGGCGGTCGCCCCCAGGCCCTTGGCGCTCATCTCGCGCATGATGGTGCTGAAGCCGGCGTCGGGCGCGACGCTGGGTACGGCCGCCTCGCCGCTGCGCATGACGTCGCTCACGTGGGTGAGCAGCTTGCGCCCCAGCGCGCCGCCCGGGTGCGATCGTGCGAAATCCTCGGCCTTGAAGCCGCGTGCATCGAGCAGGGCCACGGCCAGGGCGTCACCCAGCGCGAGTTGGGCGGTGGTGCTGGCCGTGGGCGCGAGGTTGAGCGGACAGGCTTCCTTCTCGACCGCGGTATTGAGCACCAGGTCGGCGTGGCGGCCCAGCGTGGAAGCCGGGTTGCCGGTCATGGCGATCAGGGGCACTCCCTGGCGCTTGAGCACCGGCAGGATGGCGGTGAGCTCTTCCGACTCGCCGCTGTTGGAGATGGCCAGCAGCAGATCGACCGCGGTGATCATGCCCAGATCACCATGGCTGGCCTCGGCCGGATGCACGAACATGGCCGGCGTTCCGGTGGAGGCCAGGGTGGCGGCCATCTTGCGCCCGATGTGGCCGCTCTTGCCCATGCCCATGACGACCACCCGGCCGGACACCTGGAGCATGAGTTCGACGGCATGGGCAAAGCTGGCATCTAGACGCTGTCGCAGGCCCTGCACGGCCGCGGCCTCGATCTCCAAGGTCTCGTGTGCGAGCCGGATCGCGCGTTCCGGATCGAGGACATGACGCGGAGGCTTGCTGTGATTCATGGCAGGATTCTATCGAGTGGGTGGGCTCTTGCTAGGATGGCGGAATGAGCGGGCTCGAACTCACCCTGATCTATCTGCTGGCGGCGGTGCTGGGGGTGGTGGTATTCCGCAGCCTCAAGCTGCCGCCCATGCTGGGCTATCTGGCGGTGGGTGTGCTGATCGGGCCCAACGCCCTGGCGCTGGCACAGAACTCGAAGGACATCAGCCACCTGGCAGAGTTCGGCGTCGTGTTTCTGATGTTCGCTATCGGGCTGGAGTTCAACCTGCCCCGCCTGCGTGCCATGCGGCGCCATGTGTTCGGCCTGGGCCTGCTGCAGGTGCTGCTGACCATGCTGCTGACCATGGCGGGCGCCTATGTGCTGCAGCTGCTGTTTCCCGCGCTCTGGTCCATCAGCTGGCAGGCCGGTCTGGCGCTGGCTGGCGTCATGGCCATGAGCAGCACAGCCATCGTGGTCAAGCTCATGGCTGACCGGCTGGAGCTGGAGTCCGAGCACGGCAAGCGGGTCATGGGTATCCTGCTGTTCCAGGATCTGGCCGTCGTGCCGCTGCTGGTGCTGATCCCTGCCCTGGGCAGTCCTGCACAGGAGATGTTCCAGGCCCTGGGGCTGGCACTGCTCAAGGCCGTGGCGTTGCTGGCGCTGCTGCTCATGGGTGGCCAGCGCATCATGCGGCGCTGGCTGACGCTGGTGGCGCGACACAAGAACAACGAGCTGTTCATGCTCAACCTGCTGCTGATCACGCTCGGCCTGGCGTGGCTCACCGAGCAGGCAGGCTTGAGCCTGGCGCTGGGCGCCTTCATCGCCGGCATGCTGATCGCCGAGACCGAGTACAAGCACCAGGTGGAGAGCGATATCCGCCCCTTCCACGACGTGCTGCTGGGGCTGTTCTTCATCACCATCGGCATGCTGCTGGACTGGAGCATCGTCTGGCAACGTTGGCCCTTCGTGCTGATGTTGCTGGCATGTTCGCTGCTGCTCAAGCTGCTCCTGATCACGGCGCTGACGCGGGCCATGGGCGCAAGCATGGGGGTCTCACTGCGTACGGGCCTGTACCTCACCCAGGCGGGGGAGTTCGGCTTCGTGCTGCTCACACAAAGCTACCAGCGCGGTCTGATCGAGGCCGACATGCTCAACCCCGTGCTGGCCTCCATGGTGCTGTCCATGCTGGCCACGCCCTTCATCATCATGTACAGCAACCGCATCGTGCTGCGCCTGGTGGCCAGTGAGTGGCTGCTGCAGTCGCTGCAGATGACCAGCATTGCGCGTCAGTCCATCGGCACCAGCGGCCACGTGATCATCTGCGGCTATGGGCGTTGCGGCCAGAACCTGGCGCGCATGCTCGAAGGCGAGAAGATTCCCTATCTGGCGCTGGACCTGGACCCGGACCGGGTGCGCCAGGCCGTGGCCGCGGGCAACAGCGTGGTCTATGGCGATGCCGCACGTCTGCAGGCCCTGATGGCCGCCGGGCTGGCGCGTGCCAGTGCCGTGGTCATCACCTACCTCGACGTGGCCGGTGCGCTCAAGGTGCTGGACCACGTCCGCTCCCATGCGCCCCAAGTACCCGCCATCGTCCGCACCCAGGACGACCATGCCCTGGAGCGCCTGCGCGCCGCCGGCGCCACCGAGGTCGTGCCCGAGGCGATCGAAGGCTCGCTCATGCTGGCCAGTCACGCGCTGGCCCTGGTGGGCGTGCCCATGCGCCGCGTGATCCGTCTGGTGCAGGACCAGCGTGATGCGCGTTACAAACTGCTGCGCGGCTACTTCCACGGCGCCGATGACAGCGGCACCGATGAGGACGGGCAGGAACGCCTGCACAGCCTGACGCTTCCCGCCGGTGCCCATGCGCTGGGCCAGCATCTTGGCGCGCTGCTGCCCGCCCTCGATACCATCCGTATCCTCAGCCTGCGCCGTCGTGATGGCAAGGCCCTGATGCCGGATGCCGAACTTCGGCTCGAAGATGGTGACACGCTCGTTCTGTCTGGCCGGGCAGAAGCGCTGGCCCGGGCGGAGGAAACACTGCTGCGCGGCTGAGCCCCCTCTCTTGAAAGCACTTGTCATCATGCAAGACCGTTCCATCACCGACTACCTGCGCAGCCATATCCGCACCGTGCCCGACTGGCCCGCACCGGGTGTGCAGTTCCGTGACATCACGCCGCTGCTGCAGAATCCGCGCGTTTTTCGCGTGCTGATCGACGCCTTCGTGCACCGCTACATGGAGCCAGGCCTGCGGCCTGATGTGGTTGCGGGGCTGGACGCGCGGGGCTTCATCCTGGGCTCGGTGATCGCGTACGAACTCGCGGTGGGATTTGTGCCGATCCGCAAGAAGGGCAAGCTCCCCTACACCACCGTGGAGGAAACCTATGAGCTCGAGTATGGAAGTGCAACGGTGGAGCTGCACACCGATGCGGTCCAGCCGGGCGACCGCGTGCTGCTGGTCGACGATCTGATCGCCACCGGCGGCACCATGATGGCCGGCAAGAAGCTGCTGGAAAAGCTGGGGGCGCAGGTGGTCGAGGGCGCGGCCATCGTGGATCTGCCTGAACTCGGCGGCTCGGCGCGGCTGCGCGACGCTGGGCTGCCGCTGTACACCCTGATCGATTACGCTGGCCATTGAGGCCGGCGCCGCTTTCTAGGGTTTAGATCAGGTCGCCGTACTGCGTGCGGCTCAGCGGCAGGCGATCGGTCTCCTCTTCCAGCCGGGTCTCCTCGAACTCCGTGGAAGGGAACTCGGTCGGTGCGAAGTCCACCGCAGACTTCGCGGCTGGCACGGACCTCTTGCCGGTGCCCAGTCCCTGTTTGAAGGCATGGACCTCATCGGCGCGGATCGGCTCGAAGCGCGGTTTGCGCTCGCCCGGCAGCAGCGCTGGCTGGGCCATCACTTCCGATTCGGCGTGCACACGGCTGAGTACAGGTGGCACAGCACCGAGTTCGGCCTCTGGGCGCGGCTTGCGCAGCACCGAAGTGGCCACCTTGGCCAGCTGATTGATGCGCCAGTAGACCGCGGTCACCTCGATGTGATGGCGTTGGCGCGCATTCTGGGTGATGATCTCTTCGATCTCTGCAAGCTGGCCGATGTGCTCGGCCATCTCGCGCGGCAGGTCCATCATGATCAGGTACTGCTTACCACGCGAATCGAGCGAAAGCACCTTGTACTTGTAGCTCGACGACAGCATGCCCACGCGTGCCATCGATTCACGCACCACCGCGTACAGCAGCTCACGGCGCTCCAGCCGCATGGACTTGCGGTCCAGCGCTTGTTCGTCGTCCGACGTGAGGGGGGTCGGCCCGGCATCCTGCACCGGCGCTGTCTTGGCCGCGGGTTTCTTCGCGAAGAGATTGTCCAGTCGTACCATGTTCCTGCTTCCTGTCGTGCTGTCTGCACCAGGGATGTGCAGATGGGGTCTGCACGCCAGATTGTCCCCGCAAACCGGCACTTGCGTCAGCGCGGGGGTAAGCAATTGTTTCGCTTGGGCCTGCCGCTGCGAATTTGGATACGACAGTACGCTGATTCGCCACCCTAGGCAAGCGCGCGGCCTCTATTTACCGATGCAGAAACGGGAAAAGATGACCCCGAGCAGGTCGTCGGACGTGAAAGCACCCGTGATCTCGTTGAGCGCGTTCTGGCCTAGTCGCAACTCTTCTGCCAGCAGATCCAGCGATTGCGCACGTGCTGCCAGATGTGCTTCGGCGAGTTCCAGATGCCCCTGCACGCGACGCAAGGCCTGGACGTGGCGTTCGCGCGCAATGTAGACGCCCTCAGGGGCCGCCTGCCAGCCCACCGTCTCCAAGAGCTGCTGCCGCAGCGCCTGCAGACCTGCACCGGTCTTGGCCGAAAGGGCCAGGCCCTCGGGCGGCGGCGGGGCGGCATCGGCCTTGTTCCAGAGGTTCAGCACCGGTACGCGCGCGGGCACACGTTGCGCCAGCTCCTGCGCGATCTGCGCATCGGCCTGCTGGTACTCGACCTGGGCGGCGCGGGTGAGGTCGTGCAGGAAGAGCACCACGTCAGCGCCTTCGATTTCGGTCCAGGCGCGCGCGATGCCGATGCGCTCGACTTCGTCGCCGCTCTCGCGCAACCCGGCGGTGTCGATCACGTGCAGTGGCACCCCTTCGATCTGGATGGTCTGCTGCACCTTGTCGCGCGTGGTACCGGGTATGGGCGTGACGATGGCCAGCTCGGCACCTGCCAGGGCGTTGAGCAGCGAGCTCTTGCCGGCATTGGGCTGACCGGCGATTACCACCTTGATCCCTTCACGCAGCAGACTGCCCTGGCGCGCGTGCTGCAGCACGGCCGCGACTTGCTGCCGCAGGCGCGCGAGCTGTCCCTGGGCATCGGCTTTCTGCAGGAAGTCGATCTCCTCCTCGGGGAAGTCCAGCGTGGCCTCGACCAGCATGCGCAGCTGGATCAAGGCCTCGCGCAGGACGCCGATCTCCTTCGAGAAGGCGCCACCCAGCGAGCGGCTGGCGCTGCGCGCTGCGGCCTCGGTGCTGGCATCGATCAGATCAGCCACCGCCTCGGCCTGGGCCAGGTCGAGCTTGTCGTTCAGGAAAGCCCGCTCGGTGAACTCACCCGGCTGGGCCAGGCGCAAGCCGGGCAGCACGGGCTGGCCCGTGCCCGCATCGATCTGCGCCGCGGCTTCGAGACAGCGTGCCAGCAGCAGCTGCAGCACCACCTGTCCGCCATGCACCTGCAACTCGAGCACGTCCTCGCCCGTGTAGGAATGCGGACCGGGGAAATGCAGGGCCAGACCATGATCCAGCGGTTCGCCGGCGGCGTCGCGCAAAGGAAGATAGCTGGCGTGACGCGGCGACAACTCTCGCCCGCACAGGACACGCACCAACGGACCCAGCTTGCGTCCGCTCACGCGCACGATGCCCACCGCTCCGCGGCCCGGCGCCGTGGCGATGGCAACGATGGGTTCCTGATGACGGGCCAGCATGCGGTGATTGTCCCCGGGGCGGGGCAGGAAGAACAAGGGCCGCGACTGCGGCCCTTGTGACGTCGGCTTACTTGAACTTCGGCAGATTGAACTGTGGCGGCACGCCCATGCGGGTGTTGATGATCCACTGCTGGGCGATCGACAGGATGTTGTTCGTCAGCCAGTACAGCACCAGGCCTGAGGGGAAGAAGAAGAACATCACGCTGAAGATCAGAGGCATGAGCCACATCATCTTGGCCTGCACCGGATCCGGCGGCTGGGGATTGAGCGCCGTTTGCAGCAGCGTGGTCAGCGTCATCAGCAGCGGCAGGATGTAGTAGGGGTCTTCGGCCGACAGGTCCTTGATCCAGAGGATCCAGGGCGCGTTGCGCATTTCCACACTGGACAGCAGCACCCAGTAGAGGGCGATGAAGACCGGGATCTGGACCATGATGGGCAGGCAGCCGCCCATGGGATTGACCTTCTCCTCGCGGTAGATGCGCATCATCTCCTGCTGCATCTGCTGCGGCTTGTCCTTGAGGCGTTCGCGCATCTCGGTGATGCGCGGTGTGATGGCCTTCATCTTGGCCATGCTGGCATAGGCCTTGGCGTTGAGCCAGTAGAAGGCGATCTTGAGCAGCACCACCAGGGCCACGATGGACCAGCCCCAGTTGTGCAACAGGCTGTTGAGCTTGTCCAGCAGCCAGTACAGCGGCTTGGCCAGGATGGTCAGCCAGCCATAGTCCTTGACCAGCTCCAGGCCCGGCGCCAGGGCTTCCAGCTTGTTTTCCTCCTGCGGGCCGACGAAGAGACGTGCCTCGATCGCGCGGCTGCCGCCAGGGGCGATCGCTTCCAGCGGCGTGATCATGCCCACGGAATACAGGTTGGTATCCACCTTGCGCGCGAAGATCTCGCGCTGGACGCCCTCGGCCAACAGCCAGGCGCTGGCGAAATAGTGCTGCACCATGGCGATGTAGCCATTGGGCGAAGTCTTCTCGAACTCGGCCTTGCCCTTTTCGATGTCGCTGAACTCGACCTTCTGGTATTTCTTGGCGTCGGTGTAGATGGCCGGGCCCGTGAAGGTGGAGTAGAAGGCCGACTCGCCAGCCAGCTTGTTGCCGTCGCGCACCAGCTGCAGGTAAAGCTGTGGCGTCACAGCGGCGTTGCCGACGTTCTGGACCTCGTGCTTGACGTCCAGGGCATAGCTGCCACGGTGCAAGGTGTAGGTCTTGAGCAGGCGCACCCCCCCGATTTCGGGGGATTCGAACTTGACAAGCAGGGTGTCGCTGCCGGCCTTGAGCTCACGCTCCGCGCTGGTGAGCTTCATCACGGTCTTGTGCGTAGGGAAACTGCCGCCGCTGGCGCCAGCGATCAGGCCGGTCTGAGAGAGGTAGACGCGGTCGCGGCTTTCATCGAACAGCACGACGTTGCTGTCCGGCTTTTGCTGGTCTCGGTGACGCAGGAACTCCGAGCGCACCAGCGAGCCACCCTCGGTGTCGAAATCGAGCTGGAGCACGTCCGTGCTCACGCGGATCCGCTCACGCGCGACCGCCGGCTGGGACTCGACCTTGGCGATGCGTTCGCTACCGGGCGTTGGCGTCTGGGCCTGCGCTTGCGGCAGGGCGGTAGCCGCCGGGACGGACGCGACGGTCGGCTCAGGCTGGGCCTGCACCGTCTTGGCCGGCGGAGCCGGGAAGAAGGTCGCAGGACGGCCATTGTGGATCTGCCACTGGTCCCAGAGCAGCACCAGGGAAAAGCCGAAGATCACCCACAGGATGGTGCGACGGATGTCGTTCATGTCGTTTCTTTTTCAGAAGAGGAAGGGAGCAAACCAGAGAACAGGCGCCGGGGCTGCTCGGGTACCGGGTCGTGACCGCCGGCGCACCAGGGGTGGCAACGCAGCAGGCGACCCATGGTCAGCGCGCTACCGGTCAGGGCACCGTGCCGACGCAAGGCGTCCAGCGCGTAAAGGGAACAGGTCGGCTCGAAACGGCAGGCCGAGCCCAGCCAAGGGCTGAGAAAGTAGCGGTAGGCACGCACCAGGCCGATGAGCAGGCGCGCCATCATGCTGCCACCCGCCGGTCGTTGTGGGCGCGCTTGAACAACTGTTCGACCTCGTGACGAACTGCTGCACGGAGCAGATCCGATGCGGCGCTGCGGAATTGCTGCCGGTCATAGGCGGACCGCAGGCGCACGAGGTAGGCCGCATCGGTCGGCGCGGCCAGCTGTCGCTCGCCGATGCTGTAGATCTGGCGCTTGATGAGGTTGCGGGTCACGGCCCTGCGTGCCCAACGCTTGGGCACCATGGCACCGAGCCAGAGACCACCCGCAGGAAAAGGCCCGGCCGGCGCCGCGGCGGGCGATGACATTTCGGAACCCATCTGCAGTTCCAGGCGGTGCATGACGAAATGCTCCGTGCGGGCCAGGGGAGTCGATGCCAGCAAAGCCTGAAACTGGGACTGTGTTTTCAACCGTCGTGCCTGCACGGTGCGCTTTCCAGCAGGCAGACGCACCGTTTCAGGACCGCGTGCCGGTTGAACCGGCTCAGACGGCCAGACGCTTGCGGCCCTTGGCGCGACGTGCGTTGATCACGGCACGGCCGCCACGGGTCTTCATGCGGACCAGGAAACCATGGGTACGGGCGCGGCGGATCTTGGAAGGCTGGTAAGTACGTTTCATCTCGAAATCCTAGTGATAGAGCGGTGATTTTTTCTACCCGCAACGGCGTCTGCCAAGTTGGCGACAGCGCCCGGGCCATGTCCCGCCCGCTTGTCCGTTCCGCGACCGGCACCTTGCGGTGCGATCCGGGCACGCCACAGGCCTCGGGAAAACCGCGAATTATCGCAAAATTTTCCAATCCCGGCAATGCCTTGGCGCACGCCATGCATGCAGAACCTGAAGCTCGGGCGTTCGCCGGGCTGTTGTGGATAAATTCTTGATAAATTACAATTTCGGCTCCCGCCGGCACTCAATATCCACAATAATCCCTCTCCATGAGCCAGGGCCCCCTCCATACCCAGCCGGCCAGTTCCCACCAGGATGCCGGCCCCAGCCTCTGGCAGGCTTGCGTCGACCAGCTGGCCCAGGAACTGCCAGAACAGCAGTTCAACACCTGGATCAAGCCCCTGACAGCGCAGCTGGCCGAGGATTACTCACGCCTCACGCTGTACGTGGTCAACCGCTTCAAGCTGGACTGGATCCGGGCCCAGTACAGCCACCGGATCGCCGATCTGCTGGAAAAGATCTATGGCCAGCCGATACCCATTGAGTTGGCGCTTACCCCGCGTGAGAACCAGGTAAGGCCTCGTGATATGTCCGTGGATGTGGAGACTGTCCCGGTTGAAGAGCCTTATGTAGGCGGCCCGGAGCGGGTCTTGCCGGCCAACCGGCATCGGCTCAACACGGCGTTGACCTTCGAGACCCTGGTCGAAGGCACCGCCAACCGCATGGCCCGCGCGGCCGCCATGCATGTCGCAGGTTCACCGGGCCAGCTCTACAACCCCTTGTTCATCTATGGCGGGGTTGGCCTGGGCAAGACCCACCTGATCCATGCCGTCGGCAACCGCCTGCTGGCCGAGCGACCGAACGCCAAAGTTCTCTACATCCATGCCGAGCAGTTTGTGTCGGATGTGGTCAAGGCCTACCAGCGCAAGACTTTCGACGAGTTCAAGGACAAATACCATTCCCTGGACCTGCTGCTGATCGACGACGTGCAGTTCTTCGCCAACAAGGACCGCACCCAGGAGGAGTTTTTCAACGCTTTCGAAGCCCTGCTGGCCAAGAAATCGCACATCGTGATGACCAGTGACACTTATCCCAAGGGTCTGCTGGACATCCATGAGCGTCTGGTGTCACGCTTCGACTCCGGTCTGACGGTGGCCATCGAGCCGCCCGAACTGGAAATGCGAGTGGCCATCCTGATCAACAAGGCCTTGAGTGAGGGTGCCGAGATGCCCGAGGAAGTGGCTTTCTTCGTGGCCAAGAACGTGCGCTCCAACGTGCGCGAGCTCGAGGGCGCGCTGCGCAAGATCCTCGCCTACTCGCGCTTCAACCAGAAGGACATTTCCATCCAGTTGGCCCGTGAGGCACTGCGCGACCTGCTGTCGATCCAGAACCGGCAGATCTCGGTGGAAAACATCCAGAAAACGGTGGCCGACTATTACAAAATCAAAGTCGCCGACATGTATTCCAAGAAGCGCCCGGCGAGCATTGCCAGGCCACGCCAGATCGCCATGTACCTGGCCAAGGAATTGACCCAGAAGAGCCTGCCCGAGATTGGTGAGCTCTTCGGCGGTCGCGACCACACCACCGTGCTGCACGCCGTGCGCAAGATTTCTGCGGAACGTCAGCAACTGACCGAACTGAACCAGCAGCTGCATGTGCTGGAGCAGACCCTCAAAGGCTAGAAGGAGCATTTTCCCGACCATCGATGACTGGCTAGCAAACCTGGGGATAGTTCTGGCACAAGTAGGAACTTATCCACAAGCTGAGGCCCGGAACAGAAGTTATGCAGGTCCAGCAAGCTGCTTCGGGTCACCGGACGCACAGGGTTCTACCGTGGCCAAGTGCTTGATAAAAAAAGGGAAAATGAGGCTGTCCACAGAAAGTCGCGTGCTTTAACTACTACTACTAATTTGAAATAGAGAAAATAAGGAAGAGGTTGGCAACATGATCGTCCTGAAGGCAACACAAGACAAAGTCCTTTCCGTATTCCAGTCGGTCTCCGGCATCGTGGAACGCCGCCACACCTTGCCCATCCTGGCCAATGTGATGATCCGCAAGACAGGCAGTGCCCTGCAGTTCACGACCAGCGACCTCGAGATCCAGATCCGGACCACCGCAGAGCTCGATGGCGACACGGGCAACTTCACCACCACGGTGGGCGCACGCAAGCTGATCGACATCCTGCGCACCATGCCGGCGGACCAGACGGTTTCGCTGGAGTCGAGCCAGAACAAGCTCATCCTCAAGGGTGGCAAGAGCAAGTTCACGCTGCAGACCCTGCCGGCGGAGGATTTCCCGCTGGTCCAGGAGGCGGCCAACTTCGGTCCCAAGTTCAGCGTGCCCCAGAAG
Source organism: Curvibacter sp. (assembly GCA_003500955.1). GTDB lineage: Bacteria > Pseudomonadota > Gammaproteobacteria > Burkholderiales > Burkholderiaceae_C > Hylemonella. Next base: position 12,910 of record DNQP01000229.1, read on the forward strand.
ACCCTCAAGGATCTGCTGGGGCAGGTGTCCTTTTCCATGGCGGTGCATGACATCCGCTACTACCTCAACGGCATCCTTTTCGTCGCCGAGGGTAAGCAGCTCAGCCTCGTGGCCACCGACGGCCACCGCCTGGCTTTCGCCTCGGCGACGCTGGATGTCGAAGTGCCCAAGCAGGAAGTCATCCTGCCGCGCAAGACCGTGCTCGAGATGCAGCGTCTGCTCAGCGATGCCGAGGGTGCCATCGAGATGCAATTCGCAAGCAACCAGGCTAACTTCAGCTTTGGTGGCATGGAGTTCGTGACCAAGCTGGTCGAAGGCAAGTTCCCGGACTACAACCGCGTGATCCCCAAGAATCACAAGAACGCCATCGTGCTGGGCCGCCAGCCGTTGCTGGCTAGCCTGCAGCGCACGGCCATCCTGACCAGCGACAAGTTCAAAGGTGTACGCCTGAATATCGATCCTGGCACGCTGCGTGTGGCCTCCAACAACGCCGAGCAGGAAGAAGCCGTGGACGAGCTCGATATCGACTACAGCGGCGACAGCATCGAGATCGGATTCAATGTGACCTACCTGATCGATGTGCTGACGAACATGGAGCAGGACATGGTCAAGGTTGAACTGTCCGACTCCAACAGCTCGGCCCTGATCACCATCCCCGACAATCACAGCTTCAAGTACGTTGTGATGCCCATGCGCATCTGAACGGAAGTCTGGAACCAAGACCCGCGATGAACAGAAAGTTCATGGCGGGTCTGTTCATTCAAGCCCCTGAATCGTGTTGAAAAGCAAGCCATGACCGAAGAAAACAAGTCCAGCGCCGAAGAGAATTTCAGCGCCCAACCGCGTATCGATGCCCACCAGCCCGGGGCTTTGGAAGGTTATGGCGAGTCCTCGATCCAGATCCTGGAAGGTCTTGAGGCGGTACGCAAGCGCCCGGGCATGTACATCGGCGACACATCCGATGGCACGGGCCTGCATCACCTGGTCTTCGAGGTGGTCGACAACTCCATCGACGAGGCCCTGGCGGGTCATTGCGATGACATCGTCGTGACCATCCATTTGGACAACTCGATCAGCGTGGTCGACAACGGTCGTGGCATCCCGACCGGCGTCAAGATGGACGACAAGCACGAGCCCAAGCGCAGTGCTTCGGAGATCGCACTGACCGAGCTCCATGCGGGCGGCAAGTTCAATCAGAACAGCTACAAGGTTTCGGGCGGTCTGCACGGCGTGGGTGTGTCCTGCGTGAACGCATTGTCCAAGTGGCTGCGTCTGACGGTGCGGCGTGAAGGCAAGGTGCACCAGCTCGAGTTCGCACGCGGTTTTGTGCAGAACCGCATCATCGAGCAGGTCAACGGTGTCGATGTGTCGCCGATGAAAATCATCGACAACACCGAGAAGCGCGGTACCGAGGTCCATTTCCTGCCGGATACCGAGATCTTCCAGCAGAACAACGAGTTCCACTACGACATCCTGGCCAAGCGTCTGCGCGAGCTGAGTTTCCTGAACAACGGCGTGCGCATCCGCCTCAAGGACGAGCGCAACAACAAGGAAGATGATTTTTCGGGCGCGGGTGGCGTCAAGGGTTTCGTCGACTTCATCAACGCCAACAAGAAGGTCCTGCACCCGAACGCGTTCCACGCCATCGGCGAGCGTCCGGCCGACAGCTACGGCGGTATCCCCGGCACCAACATCGGTGTGGAAGTGGCCATGCAGTGGAACGACGGCTACAACGAGTCCGTACTCTGCTTCACCAACAATATTCCGCAGCGTGATGGTGGCACCCACCTGACCGGCTTGCGCGCGGCGATGACGCGCGTGATCAGCAAGTACATCGAGAGCAATGAGCTGGCCAAGAAGGCCAAGGTCGAGATCTCCGGTGACGATATGCGCGAAGGCCTGTGCTGTGTGCTCAGCGTTAAGGTGCCCGAACCCAAGTTCAGCAGCCAGACCAAGGACAAGCTCGTGTCGTCCGAGGTGCGTGCACCGGTCGAGGACATCGTGGCCAAGATGCTGACCGACTTTCTTGAAGAGCGTCCCAACGATGCCAAGATCATCTGCGGAAAGATCATCGAAGCGGCACGTGCACGCGAGGCCGCGCGCAAGGCCCGCGAGATGACACGCCGTAAGGGCGTGCTCGACGGCATGGGTCTGCCGGGCAAGCTGGCCGACTGCCAGGAGAAAGATCCGTCGCTGTGCGAGATCTACATCGTTGAGGGTGATTCTGCCGGGGGTTCGGCCAAGCAAGGCCGCGATCGCAAGTTCCAGGCCATTCTTCCTCTTCGCGGCAAGATCCTCAACGTCGAGAAAGCGCGCTACGAGAAACTGCTGACCAGCAACGAGATCGTCACGCTGATCACGGCCCTGGGCACGGGCATCGGCAAGGCCGCGGTGGAAAGCGGCAAGTCGGGCGTCGATGACTTCAACATCGACAAGCTGCGCTACCACCGCATCATCATCATGACCGATGCCGACGTGGACGGCGCCCACATCCGCACCCTGCTGCTGACCTTCTTCTACCGCCAGATGCCGGAGCTCGTGGAGCGGGGTCACATCTACATTGCCCAGCCCCCGCTGTACAAGGTCAAGTCCGGCAAGGAGGAGCTCTACCTCAAGGATGCGCCAGCGCTCGACGCTTATCTGCTGCGCGTGGCCCTGGTCAACGCGTCCATCCACACCGGAGGTGCCAACGGCACGGTGATCAGTGGTGAGACGTTGGCGGAGCTGGCGCGCAAGCACCAGCTGGCTGAGAACGTGATTGCCCGCCTGCAGAACTTCATGGATGCCGAAGCCCTGCGCGCCATCGCCGATGGCGTCGCGCTCAAACTCGACATGGTGGCCGAAGCCGAGACTTCCGCCCTGGCGCTCCAGGCCAAACTGGCCGGCGCCGAGGTGGCCGGTGAGTTCGATGCCCGCAGCGACAAACCCATACTGCGCATCAGCCGCCGCCATCACGGCAACGTCAAGAGCAGCGTGATCACCCAGGACTTCGTGCACGGCGCGGACTACGCGGCGCTGGCCGAAGCCGCCAATACCTTCCGCGGCCTGTTGGCGGAGGGGGCGAAGGTCATGCGCGGCGAGGGCGAGAAGCAGAAGGAAGAGCGCGTGAGCGACTTCCGCCAGGCCATGGCCTGGTTGATCGGCCAGGCCGAGAACAGCACAGCCCGCCAGCGTTACAAGGGTCTGGGCGAGATGAACCCGGAACAGCTCTGGGAGACGACCATGGATCCGACGGTGCGCCGTCTGCTGCGCGTGCAGATCGACGATGCCATCGAGGCCGACCGTGTCTTCACCATGCTCATGGGCGACGAGGTCGAGCCGCGGCGCGATTTCATCGAAACCAACGCCCTGCGCGCCGGCAACATCGACGTCTGATCGCGTCGCGGGGCAATTCCCCTGCGATCCGCAGGCGTTTGGGCGCGGGCGGTGTGGGGGCGCGCGCTTTGTTCCACACTGCGCGCATGAACCGCAAACGCCTCCACCTGCTCGGCCTCCTCGGACTGGCGGCCAGTCCGCTGTGGGCCTCCACGCCTGCTCCCACTTCCGGATCTGCTGCGCTTGCGCCACCGGCCGAGCTGGCCGCCTTTGGCAGCGGCTGGCAGTTGCGTGGCAGCGGGGTGCTGCGCTTCTTCGGCTTCAAGGCCTACGACGCCCATCTCTGGCTCACGCCGGGACCGGCGGACTTTTCCTACGCCCGGCCCTTCGCCCTGGACATACGCTACGACATGAACATCAAGGGCAGTGACATCGTCAACACCTCGCTGATTGAGCTGTCGCGCATCACGCCCACCCCCACCGAGCAGCTCAACGCCTGGAATGCCTTGATGAACTCGATCTTCACCGATGTGAAGCCAGGGGACCGCCTGGTCGGCGTGCATCTGCCGGCTCGAGGGGTCCGCTTCTTCCTCAACGGACAGCTGCGTGGCGAGTCCTCGGACACCGCCTTCAGCGAAGCCTTTTTCAAGATCTGGCTCGATCCCGCCACCAAACGGCCGGAACTGCGCGCCCGCCTGCTCGGTCTGGGCGGTAGCACCTCGGTGGCGCAGTAGCCACAGCGACATCCTTTGGCACAGGCCGGCCTGCGGGCTTGCCCGCATAATCCTGTCCAGATCCCCCAGGCCAGCGAGTCGTCTGCATGAGTGACAAGAAACCCTTCGAGATTGCACGCGAGGCGCTCAAGCAGATCACGGCGCGCAAGCTCCTGCCCACCCCGGTGAATTACCAGGCGGTCTACAACGAGATCGCGGGCGTGCCCAACGTCCAGCCCTTTCCCGAGGAGCCGCTGCGGCGCATCGCGCAAGCCCTGCCGGCACGCAACCCGGGGCAGGAGAAGCAGCGCAGCCTGATGGAATACGCCATCGGCCAGCGCAACTGGGCTGGCGTGCAGAACGCACTGGTTGCCTACGCGGGTTTCATCACCGCTGGCACGGGCGACACCGGCCCGGCGCCGCTGGCACCCACACCTGGGGTGCCGGCGCTGACCCCCGAATTCTTCGAACAGATCGCGCGCCTGATCGAGTACACCCGGCCGGCGCTCGGCGAGGACGACGCGCGCTTCCAGGAGCAGCTTCAGCTGGTCGTGCGGGCACTGCGCGACCCCGCGGCCGAGGCCTACAAGGTCAAGGCCCTGCTCGCCGACTTCAGTCACCGCCTGTCCTTTGCTGCGGAGGATCAGGCCGAGGTCCGCGTGACCCTGCTCAAGCTGCTGCAACTCATCATCGAGAACATCGGCGAGCTCAGCATGGACGAGGCCTGGCTCAAGGGTCAGGCCGACGCGCTGCGCGAGGCCGCCCAGCCGCCGCTGACCCTGCGCCGTCTGGACGACGTGGAGCGCCGCCTCAAGGACGTGATCTTCAAGCAGAAGGACGCCAAGGGCCGGGCCCTGGAGGCGCAGGAAGAGCTGCGCCAGATGCTGGCCACCTTCATCGCGCGTCTGTCGCAGATGGTCGAGTCCAGCGGCGCCTACCAGGGCAAGATGGAAGAGAGCGTCAAGCAGATCGAGCAGGCCAAGAAGATCGAGGACATCGCACCGGTGCTCAAGGAGGTGATCAGCGCCACCCGCCACATGGGCACCGAGTCGGCCGGCGTGCGCGACGAACTGCGTGCCATGCGCGAGAAGACCCAGGCCACTGAGGCCGAGCTCGTCAAGTTGCACCGCGAACTGGACCGTGTCAGCGCCCAGGCGCGCCACGATACCCTGACTGGCGCGCTCAACCGCCACGGCCTGGACGAGGCCATGAACCGCGAGGTGTCCACCGTGAGACGCAAGGACACACCCTTGTCCGTCGCCTTGCTGGACATCGACAATTTCAAGAAGCTCAACGACGCCAAGGGCCACGAGACGGGCGATGCAGCGCTGGCCCATCTGGCCACGGTGGCGCGCGAGTGCATGCGCCCGCAGGACACGCTGGCCCGTTACGGCGGCGAAGAGTTCGTGATCCTGCTGCCCGATACGCCGCTGGACAAGGGCGTGGAGGCCATGACCCGCCTGCAGCGTGAACTCAGCAAACGCATCTTCCTCGCCGGGGGAGACAAGGTGTTGATCACCTTCAGCGCCGGCGTGGCCCAGCTGTCCGCGAGCGAGTCCGGGGCCGAGGCCATACGCCGCGCTGACCAGGCCATGTACCTAGCCAAGCGCGCGGGCAAGAACCGCGTGATCGCTGCGTGAAGACAGACAGACCCAGGAGCAAGCCATGAAGATGTTGATCGCCGGACTCGTGATGTTTCTGGGTGTGCATTCGCTGCGCATGCTGGCGCCCGCCTGGCGCGAGCAGATGAAGGACCGACTGGGCCAGGGCGGCTGGAAAGGGCTGTATTCCCTGCTCTCGCTGATCGGTCTGGCACTGATCGCCTGGGGTTTTGACCTGGCGCGCGAGCAGCCCGTGTTGCTCTGGAGCCCGCCGATGGGCATGCGTCACGCAGCGTCCTTGCTGACGCTGCTGGCCTTCATTCTGCTGGCCGCGGCGTATGTGCCGGGCAACCACCTCAAGGCAAGACTGGGCCATCCCATGGTGCTGGCCGTCAAGGCCTGGGCCCTGGCCCATCTGATGGCCACGGGCATGCTGGCCCACCTGCTCCTTTTCGGCAGCTTCCTGATCTGGGCCGTGGCCAACTATGCCATCTCGCGCCGGCGCGACCGCCGCGAGGGGGTGACCTACGCCGCTGGCAAGACCGTGCCGACGGGCATCACGCTGCTGCTGGGCGTGGCTGGCTGGGCCGTCTTCGCCTTCGGCCTGCACGGCCTGCTGATCGGCATCAAGCCGTTTGGTTGAAGGCTATTTCTCCAGCACCCACTGGATCACGAACTTGGCCGCAAAGCCCACCATGCCGAAGGCCAGGCCCAGGAAGAGCACGAAGGTGCCGAAGCGTCCGGCCTTCGACTCCCATGCGAGCTGGGCGATGATGAACAGCATGTAGAGCATGAAGGCGCCCACGCCGAAGCTCAGGCCGAAGGCGGCGATCTGCTCTTCGCTGTAACCGAACATCAGCGCGCCTCTTGTGCCGGTGCCGCGGTGCGTTCGGGCCAGGACGAGGCATCGACCAGCTCACGGTAGGCATGCCAGCTCGCATGTCCCAGCACGGGCATCACCACGATCAGTCCAAGCAGGGCGCTCAGCAGACCCAGCAGGGTCAGGCCCATGATGAGGGCGGCCCACAGGGCCAGGGTCTGCGGATTGCGCAGCACCGCCTCCCAGCTGGTGATCACGGCCTGCAGCACGCTGACGCGCCGGTCCAGCAACAGCGGCAGGGCGATGGCGCTGGAGGCGAAGATGGGCGCCGCCATCAGGCCGCCCAGGGCCAGCCAGAGTTCGAACAGCCAGTTGTCGCGCGCCAGCACGACATGGCGCAGGAAATCCAGCGGTTGCTGGATGGGCACTGGCGAGAGCAGGGTGATGAGGGCGGCGGATGTGAGCACCCAGCCGGTGCCGGCCAGGCCCAGCAGCAAGCCGAAGCGCACGAGGCGCCAGTCCTTGCCATCGCGGCTGCTGCCGTGGCGACGCCAGCTCAGCCAGGTCTGCAGCACCAGGCGCCAGGAGGTGGCTTCGCCGCGCTCGACGGCGCGGCTCAGGGCATAGAGACCGGTGGCCAGCACCGGCCCCACGACCAGCAGACCCGAGAAGGCGCCGGCCAGCAGCCAGAACTGCTGATGGCCCACGAGCAGCAGCAGCTGGCCGAACAGCGTCAGCGCCAGCCCGTGGGCAAAACTGACACCGCCGCAGCGCAGGCTGTCATGCCAGCCTAGTGCCAGCCAGCGCAGCGGGCGGTCCAGACCGACGGTGCGGAGGGTGCCGGGGGCTGCGCTGCGGGGTGGATTCATGCCCCGACTTTAACGCGGTCCGTGCTGGCGCCAGCCCTCCTCGTGCATGGGACCTGCGGTGCGCGCGTCGAAGGTCTTCTGCTGCTCGGCGCTCAGGGAGCTGTAGAAGCTGCGCGTCGCGGCGTCGCGCTTGTCGAATTCCTCTTCACGTTGCCGGCGCAGTTCACGCATCTTGTCCAGGCGCTCGGGCGTGCTGAGCTTGGCCAGGTCTTCGCGCTTGGGCCAGGCCCGCGGGGCCGAGGGCTTCATGGCCGCGAGGTAGGCGTTCCAGCTGCCTTCCTGTTCCGGGCTGAGCTTGAGCTCGGCCTTGAGTTCGGCGGCGCGCTGGGCCATGTGGGCCTTCATGCGCTCCTGCCGCTGCGCCCGGTGCTCGGGCGCGTGCTGCTGCATGCCGGGTGAGCCTTCAGGCGGCGGGCCGCCTGCGGGCTGGGCCAGCACGGCCAGGGCAGAGGTGGCCAGGACGGCGGCCAGGACGGCGGTTTTGAATGGCGTGCTCATGTGGGATCCTTTCACAGTAGACCCGTGCTGACATCACGGGATGGCTGCAGTCTGGGCCCGCTGTGTATCGCGCACATGAGGCTGTGCTGCGCCTGTGTAAAGAATGCCGATTCCGGCCTTCAGGCCAGGCGGCCGCTCTGGAAGTCCTCCACCGCCTCGATGAGTTGCTCGCGCGTGTTCATCACAAAGGGGCCGTACTGGGCGATAGGTTCGCGCAGTGGCCGCCCGGCGATCAGCAGGGCGCGTGCCGGCGTGTCGCCCGGCAGGCCCTGGATCTGCACGCCGTCGCCCTCGTTGCCGAGGATGGCCATCTGTCCCCGAGGCACCACCGTTGCGCCGATGCGCACGCTGCCACGGTAGGTGTAGACGAAGGCGTTGTACCCGGGCGGCAGCGCCTGCGCGAAGTCGGCGCCCCCGGCGGGGAAATGCAGGTCCAGGTAATGCGGGTCGGTGGGCCAGGCCTCGACCGGCCGGTCCATGGCACCGGTGTGGCCATGGCTGCGGCCGGCGATCAGGCGCACCTGCACGCCCTCGGGGGTGGTGAACTCCGGGATCTCGGCGCTCTGGATGTCGCGGTAGCCCGGCGGACCCATCTTGTCGCGCCCGGGCAGGTTGAGCCAGAGCTGGAAGCCTTCCATCACGCCTTCTTCCTGCTCGGGCAGCTCGCTGTGGATCAGGCCGCGGCCGGCCGTCATCCACTGCACGCCCCCGTTTTGCAGCAGGCCTTCGTGGCCGGCGCTGTCGCGATGGCGCATGCGGCCGGCGATCATGTAGGTCACGGTCTCGAAGCCGCGGTGCGGATGGTTGGGGAAGCCGGCGATGTAGTCGTCCGGGTTGTCGCTGGCGAAGTTGTCCAGCATCAGGAAAGGGTCCAGACGGCGCTGCAGGTCCTGGGTGAGCACGCGCAGCAGCTTGACGCCGGCGCCGTCGGTCGTGGGTTGGCCGGTGACCAGGCGTTCGACGCGGCGCGAGGTGGTGACAGGGGTGGGGTCCATTCGCGGATTACACCGCAATGCCGGTGACCGTATCGTCGTCAAGGTCGATGCCGCGACCCGCGGCCTTGGCCCCGTACAGGGCGCGATCGGCCCGGGTCCACAACGTGTGGACATTGTCGTCGGGCAGGGCATGGGCCACGCCACTGGAGAAGGTGGTGCGCAGTTGCGGCAGCGCGGGCACCGGCAGGTCCGTGGCCAGGATGGTGCGCAGTCGGCGCAGCACCTGGTGCACGCCCTGGGGCTCGGTATTGGGCAGGGCCAGCAGGAACTCCTCGCCACCGATGCGGCCCACGAGGTCCTGTGGGCGCAGCGCCTGGCGCAGGATGCGCGCGAAGTGCACCAGCACCTGGTCACCGACGCCGTGGCCATGGGCGTCGTTGACGTCCTTGAAGTGGTCGAGGTCGATCACCGCCACGGCCAGCGGGTAGCGCAGCTGGCGCGCCGACATGAAGAGCTCGTCCAGCCGTTCGAAGACGTGACGGCGGTTGTGCAATCCGGTCAGGGCGTCGGTGACGGACAGATGCAGGGCTTCGTCACGCGCCTGGCGCAAGGTTGTCTCGTTGACCTTAAGCGCGGTGATGTCCGTGGTGACCACCAGCAGCCAGCCGCCCGGGTGCAGCGTTTCGGTCACGCGCATCCATCGGCCATCGGCAAGGTCAGACTCGAAACAGCGCAGCGGTGTCTGGCGCCGCTTCGCGCGCACACGTGCCAGCCAGGCCTCGATGTCGTCGGCATCGATCAGCAGCCCCACACGCTCGCGGTGGAAGCGCCGCATCATCTCTTCCCAAGTGGGCGTGCTGTCGGCCGCCAGGGCATAGGCCGCGCGGAAATAGCGGTTGGCGTAGCACAAGCGATCCCCGGGATCGAACAGGCCGATCCCCGTGGCTGCCTCATCGAGACAGCCCAATAGCTGGAGATGCAGGTCGGGGTTCAAGCGGACATCGCGGTGGGTTGTGGCATGGATTCAACCACAACCCGCCGTATCTGTCCGCCTCAGGCTTGTTGGTCTTTGACCTTGCAGGTATTGATGCCCAACAGGGCATAGGGGGGACACCAGCCGACGAGACCGGTGGCCATGGGCACCAGGCCCAGCCAGCCCCACCAGCCCACGGTACCCGTGGCGGCCAGGGCCACCAGCACGAGGCCGCCCACGACGCGGATGCCGCGCTCGATATTGCCGATATTGGTCTTCATGGTGCAACTCCTTGTAGGGTTGAGAGAAGCATGATGGGCGTTCCGGCGGGCAAGGTCAAGCGCCTGCCGGTCGCCCGGACAAGTCGTCGAGGATGGGGCAGTCGGGCCGTTCGTCGCCATGGCAGTGGTGCAGCAGGTGGCCCAGGGTGCGTTGCATGGCCTGCATGGCGGCGATGCGGGCCGCCAGCTCGTCCATGTGCTTCTGCGCAATGCGCTTGACACTGGCGCTGGCCCGGCGGCGGTTCTGCCACAGGGTCAGGAGCTCGCCGATCTCGGCCATGGAAAAGCCCAGGTCGCGCGCGCGCTTGATGAAGCGCAGGGTGTGGACGTCGGCTTCGCTGTACTGGCGGTAGCCGCTGTCGGTGCGCGTGACGCGCGGCAGCAGGCCCAGCGACTCGTAGTGCCGCACCATCTTGGCTGAGATGCCGGACAGCGCGGCGGCCGATCCGATGTTGACCGGCCAGGCCACCGCGACCCCGTCCATCTCAGGCGGCGACGGCATAGCCTTCTTCGGTGATGGCCCGCGCCAGGGCCTCGCGCGGTTGCTGCGACTGCACTTCGACGAGGTTCTTGCTGCGGTCGATCTTCACTTCAGCCTGAGGATCGAGCTGTTTGAGGGCGCGGGTCACGGATTTCTCGCAGTGGCCGCAGGTCATGCCGGTGACGGTGAAGGTCTGGTTCATGGTGGGTGCTCCTTGAGCGGGGTTGGACATGAGCATATGCTGAACCTTGCCATCGTGGGAAGGTCAACCGTCGGATCCAACAACCTTTTTTGAATCAAGGTTGATCTAACTCAAGGCTTGACCCTGCCATGATGGCAAGGTTCACGATCACGGCATGAACACCACCTCCACCCCCATCTCCTCCGCCACGCTGGACCTCGGCATCGGCGGCATGACCTGCGCTTCCTGCGTGACCCGCGTCGAGAAGGCGCTGAGGAAAGTCCCCGGCGTCACCGAGGCCACGGTCAACCTGGCCACCGAGTCCGCACGCGTGAGCTACCAGCCCTCGGAGCAGATCGAGGCCCGCCTGCGGCGTGCGGTGCGCGATGCCGGCTACGAGCCACGCGCAGCTGATGCCCTGGCGCAGGAACAGGACGCCTCGCCCTGGGCCGGTTTTGCACCCGTGGCCCTCGGCCTGACCCTGTCTGTGCCCCTGGTGATACCCATGATCGGCGATCTGTTTGGGCGGCACTGGATGCTCCCGGCCTGGATCCAGTTCCTGCTGGCCACGCCCGTGCAGTTCATCCTGGGCGCGCGCTTCTATGTCGCGGGCTGGCACGCACTCAAGGCGCGCACCGGCAATATGGACCTGCTGGTCGCCATCGGCACCACGGCGGGCTGGGCGCTCTCGGTCTGGCTCTGGCTGTTCGCCGGACACGAGGGCATGCCCCACCTGTACTTCGAGGCCTCGGCCGTGGTCGTGACCCTGGTGCTGCTGGGCAAGTGGCTGGAGGCTCGGGCCAAGCGGCAGACCACGGCCGCCATCCGGGCCCTGCACGCACTGCGGCCTGAGACGGCCCACCTGATCGGGCTGGACGGCGAGGTCGACGTGCCCGTGGCCGAGGTGCTGGTGGGTGACCGCATCGTGGTGCGGCCGGGTGAACGCTTTCCGGTCGACGGCACCCTGCTCGAAGGCCACACCCAGGTCGACGAGTCCATGCTCACGGGCGAACCTTTGCCCGTGCCCAAGGATGCGGGGGAGCGCCTGACCGGCGGCTCGATCAACGGCGAAGGCCGGATCGTGATGCAGGTCGCCGCCGTGGGCAGCGAAACCGTGCTGGCGCGCATCATCCGCCTGGTCGAGGACGCGCAGGCCGCCAAGGCCCCGATCCAGCGCCTCGTCGACCAGGTCTCGGCGGTCTTCGTGCCCGTGGTGCTGCTCATTGCGCTGGCCACATTGGCGGGCTGGCTGCTGGCGGGCCACCCGCTGGAGCATGCCGTGATCCATGCCGTGGCGGTGCTGGTGATTGCCTGCCCCTGTGCCCTGGGCCTGGCCACACCGGCGGCCATCATGGCGGGGACGGGCGTGGCGGCCAAGCACGGCATCCTGATCAAGGACGCGCAGGCGCTGGAGATTGCGCACCGGGTGGACACCGTGGCCTTCGACAAGACGGGCACGCTGACCGTGGGCCAGCCGCGGCTCACCGCCTTCGAGGTGGCGCCGGGCGTGGACGAAGCGCAGCTGCTGGCCGCGGCGGCCAGCCTGCAAAGCGGCAGCGAACACCCGCTGGCCCGAGCCGTGGTGCAGGCCGCGCAGACCCGCGGGATCACGATCGCTGCCCCTGACAATGTGCGCGCCGTGCCCGGGCGCGGCAGCGAGGGCGAGGTCGGTGTGCAAAGCTACCTGGTCGGCAGCCTGCGCTGGATGGACGAGTTGCGCGTGGGCCTGGGCCCGCTGACGGCACGTGCGGCCGAGCTGCAGCAGCAGGGCGCCACCGTCTCGGCCCTGGTCGAGCGTACGACCGACGGCCTGACCTTGCGTGCGCTCTTGGCGTTCGGCGACGAGCCCAAGCCCGGCGCGAAGGAGGCGCTGGCCGCGCTGCGCGCGCGGGGCATCCGCACCGTGATGATCTCGGGTGACAACCGCGGCGCGGCCGAGGCCATGGCGCGGCGCCTGGGTTTGCGGCCCGAGGAGGGCGAGGTGCTGGCCGAAGTGCTGCCCGGGGATAAGGCGGCGCGCGTCGCCGAACTGAAGCAGAACGGACATGTCGTCGCCATGGTGGGTGATGGCGTCAACGATGCGCCGGCCCTGGCCGCGGCCGATGTGGGTCTGGCCATGGGCAACGGCACCGACGTGGCCATGCACGCGGCCGGCATCACGCTGATGCGCGGCGACCCGCTGCTGGTCGCCGGGGCGCTCTCGGTCTCGGATCGCACGGTGGCCAAGATCCGGCAGAACCTGTTCTGGGCTTTCATTTACAACGTGGCCGGCATCCCGCTCGCGGCCCTGGGCTACCTGAGCCCGGTGATCGCCGGTGCGGCCATGGCTCTGAGTTCGGTCAGCGTCATGAGCAACGCCCTGCTGCTGCGGCGCTGGCGGCCCACGCGCTGATCGCCGGAACAGCCGGACCTCTACGTGGTATTACCGCCGCGACATAAGTGGGTACTCCCCTAGAATTTCGGGTTCAGGCCCGCACCCGTCGGGTTACAGGAGGAAGTTTCCATGAGCACCCAGCTGTTTGCCCTCATGCGCCAGTTCACGGTCCGTTTCCGCATGATCGGTGCCATCGCGGTCGTGATGGTCCTGCTGACCCTGGTGGGCGGCGCGGGCATGTTCGGCATGTTCCGTATCCACCAGCTCAGCGCCGAGGTCATCGACGAATCCATGGCCGTGGTCGACAAGGTGGCCAGCCTGCGCTTCGAGATGGCCCAGGTGCGGCGCTACGAGAAGGAAATGATCATCCAGTACGAGAAGCCGGAGCTGATCCGCCAGATCCGCACCCGCTGGGATGCCGACATGCAGAAGATCGAGCAGGAGGCGGCCGATCTGGCACGGGTGATCCCTGAGGAGCGGCGTCCGCAGCTGCAGAAGGCGCTCGACTTTCTCAAGAGCTACCGGACCATGTTCACCGGCATCACGCGCCAGCTTGAGGACAGCGCCTACGAGACGGCGACCATCGCCAACCGCATGAGTGCCCGCGCCGTGGCCGAGTTCGAGGAAGCCGACAAGCTGCTGACCCAGATCGACGAGGGTGTGCGTGCCGAGGCCCAGGTCTCCAACGCCAGCCGCAACGCCATGCTGGACCGCATGCTCTTCATCTTCGCCGCTCTGGTGGTGCTGGCCCTGGCCATCGTGGTGCCGCTGACCCTGCTGAACATGCAGGCCATCTGCCGCCCGCTGGAGCAGGCGCGTCAGCTCGCCCAGGCCATCGCCAGTGGCGACCTTTCGCAGCGCCTGCAGGTCGACGGCCGCGACGAGGTGGCCGACCTGCAGCGCGCGCTGGAACAGATGCGCGACAATCTCTCGGGCATCGTCGGCCAGCTGCGCGAGGCCGGCGAGAGCATCTCCACGGCCAGCCGCGAGATCGCCACCGGCAACCAGGACCTCTCCAGCCGGACCGAGCAAACGGCCGGTAACGTGCAGCACACCGTCAGCGCCATCGGTGCGCTCAGCGGCAACGTGCAGCAGACCGCCGCCTCGGCGCAGACCGCCAACCAGCTCGTGGCTACGGCCTCGCAGGCCGCCCAGCGCGGCGGCTCGGTGGTGACGCAGGCCGTGCAGAGCATGCACAGCATCTCGGCCTCCAGCCGCAAGATCAACGACATCATCGGCGTGATCGACGGC
>DNQP01000143.1:0-11441 GCA_003500955.1 Curvibacter sp.
GGGCCGATGGCCAGGATGAGATCGCTCTCGCGGATGCGCTGGGCCAGCTTGGGATTGGGCGCGATGCCCATGTCGCCCGCGTACTGCGGGTGCAGGTTGTCGAAGGTGTCCTGGAAGCGGAAGGTGTTGGCCACCGGCAGCTTCCAGTTCTCGGCGAAGCGCTGCAGGGCCTGGGCGGCCTGCGGGGTCCAGCCGCCGCCACCGGCCAGCACCAGGGGGCGCTGTGCGGCCAGCAGCAGGGTGCGCAGCTCGCGCAGCGAGCCCGGATCGCTCCAGGCCTGTACGGCTTCCACGCGCGGCAGCGGCGCCACATCGACCGCCTGCACCAGCATGTCTTCCGGCAGCACGAGCACCACGGGCCCGGGGCGGCCGTTCATGGCGGTGGCGAAGGCCCGCGCGATGTACTCGGGGATGCGGCGCGCATCGTCGATGCGCTCCACGCGCTTGGCCATGCCCTTGGTGCTGGGGCCGAAGAAGGCTTCGTAGTGGACTTCCTGGAAGGCTTCGCGGTCGCGCATGTCGCTGGCCACGTCACCCACGAAGAGCACCATAGGTGTCGAGTCCTGGAACGCCGTGTGCAGGCCGATCGACGCATTGGTGGCGCCGGGACCGCGCGTCACGAAACAGACGCCGGGGCGGCCCGTGAGCTTGCCGTGCGCCTCGGCCATGAAGGCGGCCCCGCCCTCCTGCCGGTTGATCACAAAGCGGATCTGCTCACGGTAGGCATGAAAGCCATCGAGCACGGCCAGATAACTCTCGCCCGGCACGCCGAAGGCATGGGTCACGCCCTGGGCGATCAGGCATTCGACGATCAGGTGTCCGGCAAGCTGTTGGGCCATGAAGTGTTCCGTACAGAGGAGAGACGCAGTGCCGGACGATTATCCTTGCCGGCCAGGTGCGGGCATCGCCATCAGACGCCACACCTTGATTTAATTCACTAACCAGTTAAATTATCGACATGCCCAAAGCCCAAGCCGCCCCAGAGGAGACACGCACGCGCGATGCCGACCGCTCACAGCAGACCATCCTGCTCGCTGCCCGTGACGAGTTCGCGCAGCACGGGCTGGCCGGAGCACGCGTGGACCGCGTGGCCGAGCGTGCCGGGCTCAACAAACGCCTGATCTACTACTACTTCAGCAGCAAGGACGAGCTCTTCCTGGCCGTGCTGGAAGCCGCCTACGCGGACATCCGCGCCGCCGAACAGCAGCTGCACCTGGCCGACATGCCCCCGGCCCAGGCCATCCGCCGGCTGACCGAGTTCACCTGGGAGTACTACCTGGCGCACCCCGAGTTCCTCACCCTGCTCAACAGCGAAAACCTGGAACACGGGCGCCACCTGGAACACTCCACACGCGCGCGCAAGACTAACCTGCCGCTGATCGAGACGCTGGCCGAGATCCTGGAGCGCGGGCGGCGTGACGGCGTGTTTCGCGGCGGCATCGACGCCATGCAGCTCTATGTCTCGATTGCCGGCATGGCCTACTTCTACCTCAACAACCGGCACACGCTGTCGGCCATCTTCGGGCGCGACCTCATGGCACCCAAGGCGTTGCAGGAGCGCCTGTCACACATGAGCGACGTGATCCTCGGGTATGTCCTGAGAAGCTGAAATCCACGGGGGCTTGACGATCCGGCCCCAGTCTTTCTAGAATGCCTCTATTCACCTTTTGGTGAATTAAATCCGGGACGCCGGAGTCGCGCACAGATGCGACGGCGCGCCACGGTGGTGTGCCCAAACCCTACAGGAGACATTCATGTACAAGACGTTCCGCCTTGCCCTGGCCGCGCTGAGCTGTGCCGCTGCCCTGCTGCCGCTGGCCGCGAGCGCCCAGGCCGGCTACCCGAACAAGCCCATCCGCGTGATCGTGCCCTTCCCGGCCGGCAGTACGACGGACATCATTGCGCGCGCCATCACCGACAAGATGAGCGCCAGCCTGGGCCAGCCTATCGTGGTGGACAACCGCGGCGGCGCCAGCGGCACCATCGGCCAGGCGGCGGTGGCCACGGCCGCTGCCGACGGCTACACCCTGTTGATCCACTCGTCCTCGCACACGGTCAGTCCCTCGACCTTCGCCAAGCTGCCCTTCGACACCGTGGCCGACTTCACGGGCATCACCCCGATCTCCTCGCTCTCGAACGTGCTGGTGATTTCGCCGTCCAAGGGCTACAAGAACCTGGGCGAGCTGCTGGCCGCCGCGCGCGCCAAGCCGGGCAGCCTGAACTTCGCGTCTGCCGGCCAGGGCAGCGCCACGCACCTGAACGCCGAGAAGTTCAAGATGGCCGCCAAGATCGATGCGACCAACATCCCCTTCAAGGGCTCGGCCGAGGCCGTGACCGAGGTGATCGCCGGCCGCGTGGACTACTACTTCTCGCCCGTGGCGCCGGTGATCGGCCAGATCAAGGCCGGCCAGCTGCAGGCCATGGCCGTGGGCTCGCCGCAGCGCGCCAGCGCCCTGCCCGATGTGCCCACCACCGCCGAAGCCGGCGTGCCGGGCTCGGAGTTCAACTTCTGGATCGGCATGATGGCCCCGGCCAAGACACCGCGCGACATCGTCAACCGCCTGCACGACGAGGTGCTCAAGGCCCTGGCCTCACCTGAGGTGAAAGAGCGCTTTGCCAAGGTCGGTGCCGACGCCTGGACGCTCACCCCCGAACAGTTTGACGCCTACATCAAGAACGAAATCGCCAGCAACGCCGTGCTGGTGAAGGCCGCCGGCCTGCAACCCCAGTGATCCCCCGCGGGGGCGCGGTGCGCCCCCGCATAGCCTGAGACTCAGAAAGAAAGCCTTAGCACATGCCTACGCAAAGACTCGGCATCATCATGCACGGCGTGACCGGCCGCATGGGGATGAATCAGCACCTGATCCGCTCCATCGTCGCCATCCGCGCCCAGGGCGGTGTCACCCTGTCCAACGGCGACAAGGTCATGCCCGACCCCATCCTGATCGGCCGCAACGCCGAGAAGATGGAAGCGCTGGCCAAGACGCACAACATCGCGCGCTGGGGCACGGACCTGGACCAGGCCCTGGCCAACAAGGACGACACCGTGTTCTTCGACGCCGGCACCACGCAGATGCGCCCGCAGCTGCTGGCCAAGGCCATCCACGCCGGCAAGCACGTCTATTGCGAAAAGCCCATCGCCACCAATCTCAACGAGGCGGTGGAGATCGCGCGCCTGGCCGAGGAGTCCGGGCTGAAGCACGGTGCCGTGCAGGACAAGCTGTTCCTGCCCGGCCTGCGCAAGCTGGACATGCTGCGCCGCGCCGGCTTCTTTGGCCGCATGCTGAGCCTGCGGCTGGAGTTCGGCTACTGGGTGTTCGAAGGCGATCTGCAGCCCATACAGCGCCCGAGCTGGAACTACCGCGCCGAAGACGGCGGCGGCATGATCCTGGACATGATGTGCCACTGGCGCTACGTGCTGGACAACCTCTTCGGCGAGGTCAAATCCATCTCCTGCCTGGGCGCCACCCACATCCCGCAACGCTGGGACGAGGCGGGCAAGCCCTACACCTGCACCGCGGACGACGCCGCCTACGCCATCGCCGAACTGGTGGGTCACAACGGCGAACCCGTGATCGCCCAGCTCAACATGTCCTGGGCCACGCGCGTCAACCGCGAGGACCTCGTGACCTTCCATGTCGACGGCACACACGGCTCGGCCGTGGCTACGCTCACCGACTGCAAGGCCCAGAGCCGCGTCAACACGCCGCGCCCGGTGTGGAACCCCGACGTGAAGCAGACCATGAACTTCACCGAGCAGTGGCAGGAAGTCCCGGACACGCAGGTCTACGACAACGGTTTCAAGATCCAGTGGGAACACTTCATCCGCCACGTGGTGGAGAACGAACCCTACAAGTGGACGCTGCCCGAAGGCGCCAAGGGCGTGCAGCTGGTGGAAGCCGCGCTGCAGAGCTGGAAGGAACGCCGTTTCGTCGACGTGCCTGCCCTGAAAATTTGAAACACCCCCGAGGTGCCTGTGGCACCTCCCCCTCAAGGGGGCGCCACCAGCCGCCCGGCCAAGCCGGCTCCGCCGTGGCCCTCGAAAGGAAACCCTCCATGTCCTTGTCCATCACGCTGCCTATCCGTTCCGGCACGCTGGAGAACTACACCCTGAGCGGCAGCACCCCGGTGCAGCCCGTCGGCAAGCCCGCCTTCAACCGCATCGCCTACTCGGCCGCCCACGTCGTGGCCGACCCGCGCGCGGCCATCGACCCCTGGCTGCAATGCGCCGTGGACTGGGACGCCACCATCGCCTACCGCCGTCGCCTCTGGTCGCTCGGCCTGGGCGTGGCCGAGGCCATGGACACGGCCCAGCGCGGCATGGGCCTGGACTGGCCCACCTCGCTCGAGCTGATCCGCCGCTCGCTCGATGCCGCCAAGGACATGCCCGGCGCCCTGGTCGCCTCGGGCTGCGGCACCGACCACCTGGTGCTCGAGGACGTCAAGAGCATCGACGACGTGATCCGCGGCTACGAGCAGCAAATGGAAGCCATCGAGAAGCTCGGCGGCAAGCTCATCGTCATGGCCAGCCGTGCGCTGGCTCGTGTGGCCCAGGGCCCGGCCGATTACGAGAAGGTCTACGACCGCATCCTCACGCAAGCCAAGCAGCCCGTGGTGCTGCACTGGCTGGGCGACATGTTCGACCCGGCGCTGGCCGGCTACTGGGGCACGCGCGACCTCGACAGCGCCATGGACACGGCGCTGGCCATCATCACGGCCCATGCCGACAAGGTGGACGGCATCAAGATCTCCCTGCTCGACAAGGACAAGGAAATCGCCATGCGCCGCCGCCTGCCCGCACGCGGCGGTGCCGACGGCCAGGGGGTACGCATGTACACGGGCGACGACTTCAACTACGCCGAGCTCATCGCCGGCGACGGCGCTGGCGCCGTACAGCGGCACGGCCAGAGCGACGCGCTGCTGGGCATCTTCGACGCCATCGCCCCGGCCGCCAGCGCCGCCCTCGGCGAACTCGCCCAGGGCAACACCCAGCGCTTCCACGACATCCTGGGCCCCACCGTGCCGCTGTCGCGCCACATCTTCGCGGCGCCCACGCGCTTTTACAAGACGGGTGTGGTCTTCATGGCCTGGCTCAACGGCCACCAGAGCCACTTCACCATGGTCGGCGGCCAGCAGAGCACGCGCTCGCTGGTGCACTTCGCCGAGCTGTTCCGCCTGGCCGACGCCGCGAACCTGCTGGAGCAGCCCGAGCTGGCCGTGCGCCGGATGAAGACGCTGCTGGCCCTGCACGGCGTGGAATGAAGATGCGCGACTTTTCGCAAGACCACCGCTGGCTCTCGATCAACACCGCCACCGTGCGCAAGCAGCACGGGGCGGAAGTTCCCCTGTCGCGCATCATCGACCAGTGCGCCGAGCGCGGCATCCGCGCCATCAGTCCCTGGCGTGACCAGGTGGCCGCCGTCGGCCTGGACAAGATTGCGCGCCAGCTCAAGACCCATGAGATCGAACTGTCAGGCTATTGCCGCGGCGGCTTCTTCCCGGCGCCCGATGCCGCCGGCCTGCGCGCCGCGCTGGACGACAACCGCCGCGCCATCGACGAGGCCAAGACGCTCAACGCGCCCTGCCTGGTGCTGGTGGTGGGCGCCCTGCCCGGCGCACTCCAGGGCCAGGCCGCGTACAAGGACATCGGCCGTGCGCGTAGCGAGGTGCGCGACGGCATCGCCGCCTCGCTGGAGTACGCGCGCGAGGTCGGCATGCCCCTGGCCATCGAACCGCTGCACCCCATGCAGGCGGCCGACCGCGCCTGCGTCAACACGCTGGAGCAGGCGCTGGACCTCTGCGACGCACTCGATCCGGAAGGCAGCGGCATGCTGGGCGTGGCGCTCGATGTCTACCACTGCTGGTGGGACCCCAAGCTCGAACAGCAGATCGCACGCGCGGGCCAAGGACCGAAGGGACGCGGAGCATCCCGCCTGCTGGCCTACCATGTCTGCGACTGGCTCACACCCACGCGCGACCTGCTCAGCGACCGCGGCATGATGGGCGACGGCGTGATCGAGCTGCGCAAGCTGCGCGGCTGGGTCGAGCAGGCCGGCTATGCGGGCTACAGCGAGGTGGAGATCTTCTCCGAACTCGACTGGTGGAAGCGCAGCGGCGACGAGGTGCTGGACACCTGCATCGCGCGCCACCGTAGCATCGTCTAGGCCGCGACGGCCAGAGTACGGCGGGTACGCCGCACGCGCAACGCCGTCACCACCAGCGTCAGCTGCACCAGCGCCAGCCCCACGAAGAGCGGGCGCCAGGCCTGCTGGTCCATCAGCAGGCCGAAGATCAGCGGCGAGACCGCCTGGCCGATGTCCAGCCCCGAATACACCACGCCATAGACGCGACCGCTGGCGTTCTCGGGCGTGGATCGCTTGATCAGCAGATCACGCGATGGGCCCGCGAAACCGGCCGCAAAGCCCATGCAGGCAAAGAGCACCGGCACGGCCAGGGCCGGCAGCGGTGCCAGGCCCAGCAGCAGCGAGATACCAGCGGCCACGGCAAAGCCCGTGCCCACCACACGCTCTCTGCGTGCCGGGTCCGTGGCCAGGAAGCCGCCGACCAGCATGCCGCTGGCGCTGGCCACCATATAGGCCGTCAGGCACACGGCCACCAGGGTCAGCGGCACGGCGTGCAGCTGACGCGCCGCCTCGGGCGCAAAGGCCTGCACCACGCTGAGCGCCATGGCGAAGATGAAGAAAAAGGCAAAGCACATCCACACCGCAGGGATGCGCAGGAAATCGAGGCGGCCCTCTCCTGACGCATGGGCCGCCGCACGCGCCGGTGCCGTCGGGGCCAAGGCCAGACGGCGACCCTGCCCCACGCAGAGCAGCAGCACGGCCAGCACCAGCACACCGGCCGCCACCAGGGCCACGCGCCAGGAATACAGCAGGGTCAGCGGCACCAGCAGGGCCGGCGCCAGGGCCCAGCCCAGGTTGCCGCTGATGCCGTGCACGCTGTAGGCATGGCCCAGACGCGGCGCACTGACCTTGCGGTTGATCAGCGTGTAGTCCACCGGGTGAAAGACCCCGTTGCCCAGGCCGGCCACGACGGCGAAGGCCATGAGCATGGCGTAGCTGGTGCTGGCGGCAAAGCCGAAGGCGGCCAGCGCCAGCAGGCCCAGCCCCGCGTACAGCACCGGCCGCGGGCCGTAGCGGTCGACCCAGAAGCCCGAGAGCGTCTGCACCGCGCAGGAGACGACGAAGAAGATCGTCATCAGGAAACCGAGCTCGGCGTAGCTGGTGTGGAACGCCTCCTTGAGCCAGGGAAAGAGCGGCGGCAAGAGCAGCTGGCTGAAGTGGCTGCAGAGGTGGGCGATGCCGATGAGGCCGATCAGGCTGGCGTCCTGACGCAGCGGAACGGGCGGGGTGGCGAGGCTGGCACTGGACATGCCCCGATGCTACTGCAGCAGGCGTGAACTAATGCACACCCGTGCTGCACTGCGTCGCCCGGGTCGCATGGACGGGCCGAATCCGTGAACTACTCCCTCGCCAAAATCGCCGATCGTTACAGAATGCAACCATAGCCACGACAGAACACCACACGGCAATCCTCAGCTTCAGGGACAACATCATGATCATCTTGCCCATCGGCGACGACGCCCCGGAACCCTCGCAGCCCACGCCCTCGCGGCCGGCGCCGCTGCAAAGCACGGTGCACCTGCTGGTGATGGGCTTCACGCCCGCCGAGCGCGAGCTGATCCAGGGCATCACCGCCCTGTCCCAACGCCGCCATCTGCGCATCGAGCTCAGCGGATCGGACAGCATGGACGCCGCTGACGTGATCCTGCTCGACGGCAACGACACCAAGGTCATGACCTGGGCCGCCAAGGGCCGCATGCCGACGGGCAAGGTGGTGATCCAGGTCGACGGCCAGGCCCTGCCGGGTCATATCCACCTGCAGCGCCCCATCCAGTGGCCCAGCCTGCCGGCGCTGCTGCAGCAGGCCCTGGGGATCGAAGCGCCGCACAGCTCACGCCAGCCGCTGAGCACCTTCTGAGCACCGGCGCCTGTGGCGCAGGAAGAGGGCCTGTTCACACTATTTTCTTGAGTACGAACGGGATGCAGACGGTGCCAATCTAGGCGTGCGACGAAGCCCAGACTGGCCGTCTGGGTGAGGAGTGCAACGACGAGTGGCGCCGTCTGCACCCCGTTCCCTTCGGGTTGTGGCCAAAAAGGCCATGCGCGGCGTTGCGAAGCCTTGCCGGGGGCCTACCCCGGCTGCGTTTCGCGCCTTGCGCATGGCCTTTTTGTTCCGCAACGCATCTCAAGAAAATAGTGTGAACAGGCCCTAGGGGTACCATGCGCGCATGAACGCACTGTCCGACTTTCCCATCACCCGCAAGTGGCCGGCCCAGCACCCGGAGCGCCTGCAGCTCTATTCCCTGCCCACGCCCAACGGCGTCAAGGTGTCCATCCTGCTGGAGGAGACGGGCCTGCCCTATGAGCCCCACCTCGTGCGCTTCGACAGCAACGAGCAGCTCAGCCCCGAGTTTCTCAGCCTGAATCCCAATAACAAGATTCCGGCCATCATCGACCCCGATGGGCCCGGCGGCAAGCCGCTGGCGCTGTTCGAATCGGGCGCCATCCTCGTCTACCTGGCGGGCAAGACCGGGCAATTCATGCCCGCTGAGGACGCGCTGCGCTACGAAACCCTGCAATGGCTGATGTGGCAGATGGGCGGTGTCGGCCCCATGTTCGGGCAGCTCGGCTTCTTCCACAAGTTCGCCGGCAAGGACTACGAGGACAAGCGCCCGCGCGATCGCTACGTGGCCGAATCGCGCCGCCTGCTGGGGGTACTCAACCAGCGCCTGCAGGGCCGGCGCTGGATCATGGGCGAGGACTACAGCATCGCCGACATCGCCGTCTTCCCCTGGGTGCGCAATCTGCTGGGCTACTACGAGGCCGGCGACCTGGTCGGCATCGCGAGCTTCCCCGAGGTCACGCGTGCGCTCGCTGCCTTCGTGGCGCGGCCCGCGGTGCAACGCGGGCTGAACATACCGCGGCGGGACTGAACCGCGCCTGAGCACCAGCAACAAGGGCCGCGCAGAGACGCGGCCCTTTGCATAGGCGTTGTACCCGCTTCCGTGCTCAGCGCCCCATGAGCGCGCGCACGTGCGCGGCCGTGCCGCTGGCCAGGCCTTCGAGGCTGTAGCCGCCCTCGAGCACCGAGACCACGCGGCCCTGGGCCGTCTCGTCGGCCACCTTCATGAGCTCGCGCGTGATCCAGTGGTAGTCCTCGTCGGTGAACTGAAGCCCGCCCAGCGGGTCCAGGTGATGGGCGTCGAAGCCAGCCGAGATGATGAGCAGCTCGGGCGCGAAGTTGCGCAGCGCGGGCAGCAGGTGGTCCGTCATGGCCGCGCGGAAGGCCGCGGAGCCCGTGCCGCGTGCGAAGGGCACGTTGACGATGTTGCCGGCCACGCCGGTCTCCTGCTTGGCGCCGGTGCCCGGGTAGAAATTGCCCTGGTGGCAGGAGCCGTAGAACAGGTCCGGGTCGTCCCAGAAGCTGTTCTGCGTGCCGTTGCCGTGGTGCACGTCAAAGTCCACCACGGCCACACGCTGCAGGCCGTGCTGCTTGCGCGCGTGCAGGGCCGCGATGGCGGCCTGGTTGAAGACGCAGAAGCCCATGGCATGGTCGGCCTCGGCGTGGTGGCCGCAGGGACGGGTGGCGCAGAAGACGTTCTTGACCTCGCGCTTCACCACATCGTCCACGCCCGCGCAGGCGGCGCCCACGCAACGCAGCACCGCCTCCAGCGTGCCCGAGGACATGATCGTGTCACCCGCGTCCAGCAGCTGGTAGCCCTGGGCGGGCGCGAGCGACTTGACCTCCTCGACATAACCCGGCGTGTGCACGTGCAGCACCTGCTCGAAGGTGCCCAGGGGCGCATCGCGCCAAGCCACGTCGGCGAAATCCGGCGTCTTCAGCGCGGCGAGCACGGCTTCGAGGCGCTCGGGCGATTCGGGGTGGTGCGGGCCGGGCTTGTGGTTGAAGCAGGCTTCGTGGGTGTAGATCAGGGTGCTCATGGTGGGTTGTCTTCCTCAGCTGAATCTCGAAATCATCGCCGCATCCGGGGCAAGCCATAGCGTGCTTGGCGTCAATTCTCAATGAACCGGATGCATCTTGCACAGCGCCGCTGCGCTGGCCCCCGTGACCCCCGCCAGTTTGTGCCCCCGGTACCCCCTAGGCAAACCCCCACCCCCTTCCTAGAATGGCTCGCACGACTCCGCGAAGGCAGCCATGGCCACCATCACCTGGAAGGAAACGCCCCCCGTCTTGACGGCGCTGCTGGACGACGCCCCGGTCTGCACCGTCAGAGGCAAGGACATCGGTGGCTGGACAGCCAGCTGGCTGGGTGAACGGCTCTGGCCAGCTCCCGCCCACCTGCCCAAGGCCACGCCGCAAGCGACGCGGTTCTTCACGGATCTGGAAGAGGCCAAAGCCGCCGTCGAGACGGAACTCGGCCGGGCCTGAGGCCGCAGCACGAGGCTCAGAGCGTACCCCACTCGCTGGTCTTGCTGAACACCACCTCGCCCGTGGGCACGTGCACGACCTTGACCACCCCGCCCGGCGGCTCGGTCTTGCACTTGGCAGCCAAAGAAACCGCCAGGTCCCGATCGGCCAGCAGCTCGCCGTTGTAGAGCGGCGAACGCGGCAGCGTGGCCACGATGCGGTGTGCGCTTTCGATCCTGTAGGCTGGCTTGTCCATGTCCACCTCTCTGAGCTGCGCCTGATGTGCAGACAAGGATAGGATGACACGCAAGCATTTCAAGCGTGTTTACCCCGCGTCACATGTGGAGAAATCGGCCGGTGACCGCATGGTTTGGCAGGCATCCACCATGCGAAAGCCCGCTTCTTTCGGTGCAAGAAGCGGGCGATGGGCCGAGGTCCTCATCCGGCCGGCCCCCTCGGGCTCAGCCCTGCGCGAAGCTGAACTGCCCCGGGTTCTTGATCGGATCCACATCGACCGCGATGCGGTCCTTGGCTGCAAACCGTCCTTCGAGCAAGAGCTTGGAAAGCGGGTTCTCGATACGCTGCTGGATCGCACGCTTGAGCGGCCGTGCGCCGAACACCGGGTCGAAACCCACCTTGGCCAGCTCGGCCAGGGCCTTGCCGCTGACATCCAGCGTGAGCTCCATCTTCGCCAGGCGGTCCTGCAAGGCCTGCAGTTGGATCTTCGCGATGCTGGCGATGTGCTCGGCGTCCAGCCCATGGAAGACCACGGTCTCGTCGATGCGGTTGAGGAACTCCGGGCGGAAATGGTTCTTGAGTTCGCCCCAGACGGCGTCCTTCACATCCTCATAGGGCTGCCCCACCATGCTCTGGATCAGGTGTGAGCCGATGTTGCTCGTCATCACGATCACGGTATTCTTGAAGTCCACGGTGCGACCCTGGCCGTCGGTGAGGCGCCCATCGTCGAGCACCTGCAGCAGCACGTTGAA
>DNQP01000143.1:11747-18431 GCA_003500955.1 Curvibacter sp.
ACCTGCAGCAGCACGTTGAACACGTCCGGGTGGGCCTTCTCCACCTCGTCGAGCAGCAGCACGCTGTAGGGCTTGCGGCGCACGGCTTCCGTCAGGTAACCGCCCTCTTCGTAGCCCACATAACCGGGCGGCGCGCCGATCAGGCGGGCCACGGAGTGCTTCTCCATGAACTCGCTCATGTCGATGCGCACCAGATGGTCCACGCTGTCGAACAGGAAGCCGGCCAGCGCCTTGCACAGCTCGGTCTTACCCACGCCCGTGGGGCCGAGGAAGAGGAAGGAACCCGTGGGACGGTTCGGATCGCTGAGCCCTGAGCGTGAGCGGCGGATGGCGTTGGCCACCGCGCTGATCGCTTCGTCCTGGCCCACCACGCGCTCGTGCAGCTTCGTTTCCATCTGTAGCAGCTTGTCTTTCTCGCCCTGCATCATCTTGGCCACGGGGATGCCCGTGGCGCGGCTCACGACCTCGGCGATCTCCTCGGCGCCGACCTGGGTGCGCAGCAGCTTGTGACCTGCCGCACCACCGCCCGAGGCTTCCTTGGCCTGGGCTTCCTTGAGGCGTTTTTCCAGTTCAGGCAGCCGGCCGTACTGGAGCTCGGAGACCTTGGCCAGATCGCCCTTGCGCGTGAGCTCGGTGATCTGGGTCTTGACCCTCTCGATCTCCTCGCGCACGTGCTGGCTGCCCTGGGCCTGGGCCTTCTCGGACTTCCAGATCTCTTCCAGGTCGGCCGCTTCCTTCTGCAGCTGGGCGATCTCTTCCTGGATCAGCTGCAGGCGTTTCTGCGAGGCCTCGTCGGTCTCCTTCTTCATGGCCTCGCGCTCGATCTGCAGCTGGATGAGCCGGCGGTCGAGCTTGTCCATGACCTCGGGCTTGGAGTCGATCTCGATCTTGATCTTGGCCGCGGCCTCGTCGATCAGGTCGATGGCCTTGTCGGGCAGGAAGCGGTCGGTGATGTAGCGGTGGCTGAGCTCGGCCGCGGCCACGATGGCCGGGTCGGTGATGTCCACGCCATGGTGCACCTCGTACTTCTCCTGCAGGCCGCGCAGGATGGCGATGGTCTGCTCCACCGTGGGTTCGCCCACCAGCACCTTCTGGAAGCGGCGTTCCAGCGCGGCGTCCTTCTCGATGTACTTTCGGTACTCGTCCAGCGTGGTCGCGCCGATGCAGTGCAGCTCGCCGCGTGCCAGTGCCGGCTTGAGCATGTTGCCAGCGTCGATGGCGCCCTCGGCCTTGCCCGCGCCTACCATGGTGTGGATCTCGTCGATGAAGAGGATGATGCGGCCCTCGTCCTGCGCCACCTCCTTCAGCACGGCCTTGAGCCGCTCCTCGAACTCGCCGCGGTACTTGGCGCCGGCCAGCAGGCCCGCCATGTCCAGCACCAGCACGCGCTTGTCGCGCAGGGTCTCGGGTACCTCGCCGTTGACGATGCGCTGGGCCAGGCCCTCGACGATGGCGGTCTTGCCCACGCCGGGTTCGCCAATCAGCACGGGGTTGTTCTTGCTGCGCCGCTGCAGCACCTGGATGGCGCGGCGGATCTCGTCGTCACGGCCGATCACCGGGTCGAGCTTGCCTTGCCGGGCCCGCTCGGTCAGGTCCAGGGTGTATTTCTTCAGCGCCTCACGCTGGCCTTCGGCCTCGGCGCTGTCCACCTTCTGGCCGCCGCGCACGGCATCGATGGCGCTCTCCAGGCTCTTGCGCGTCAGGCCCTGGGTCTTGACCAGTTCGCCCACGGCGCCCTTGCTGTCGGCGCAAGCCAGCAGGAACAGCTCGCTGGCGACGAACTGGTCACCCCGCTTGATGGCCTCCTTCTCGGCCGCCTGAAGCAGCGTGACCAGATCCCGCCCGACCTGCACCTGTTCCTGCCCCTCGACCTGGGGCAGCTTTTTCACGGCGTCTTCCGCCGCCTTCTGCAGCCCGGCCACGTTCACGCCGGCCCGGGCGAGCAGGGCCTTGGGGCCGTCCTGCTGCTGCAGCATGGCCAGCAGGAGGTGGGCCGGCTCGATGTAGGCGTGGTCCTTGCCCAGGGCCAGGGTCTGGGCCTCGCCCAGGGCTTCCTGGAATTTGGTGGTGAGTTTGTCGATGCGCATGATGTCTCTTAGGGAGATGTTCTGGACTGTCCCACAGCGTGAGGGTGATCGGGTCGGATTTCAAGAGCGCTTCATCGTGGGCAAGCATACTTGTGATGCAGATCAAACCCTGGAGGCCTTTCATGCCCTCCTCTGATCACGGCCCTGCCCACGGCCCGTACCCGCGCCCAAGAGCTGACCGATGCCTGGGCCCTGGCCCTCCTGCCCGACGGCAATTTCCTGGTCACCGAGCGGCGGGGTAGCCTGCGCGGGGTGGAGCTTGGCAAGGGCAGCTCTCCTCCTGTCAAGGACCGCTGGGGCAATCAGCTCGGGGGTTCCCTCACCTACACGCGCCTGATCCGTCTGGAACTGTCCCAGCCTGGGGAAGGTACGGTACGGCGCGAAGCCCGTCCGCGGCCCGACCTGGGCGAGCGTGTGCGCGATGTGCGCCAGGGGTGGGACGGGTACATCGACCTGCCGACCGACCAGCCCGCAGGCCGGCTGCGGCGTCTGGAGCCCTGAAGTCGCGCATGGCATCGGCTATGCTTGGGGTCGTCCGGGCACCGCGTGCCTGCTCATGGAAAGTCTCACATGCGCTCCATCCTGCGTTCCTGCCTCGCGCTCAGTCTCGGTCTGGCGGCCCTTCCGGCGCTGGCCTCGTTTGAAATCTCCTCCTCCATCTCCGATTCCATCTCCGAATCGGTGGGCAGTGTCTCAGCCTCGATCCGCACCTCCAGCGAGAGCGTGTCGGGCGACACCAAGACCGCCCGGGGACCTTACGAAGTCATGGACGTGCAAGCCGTGGCCGATCGGCCCGGCAGCGTGCGCCTGACCCTGCGTGCACTGCAAGAGGGCGCACAGGACATCGAGCTCACCCTGCCGCAACAGGCCCTGGCGCGCGGTCAGGTGGTCGTGGGCAGCGTGATCGAGGCCCAGCCGCGCGAATTCGGCATCGCCTTCGCCGCGCGCGACG
This sequence comes from Curvibacter sp., assembly GCA_003500955.1. Taxonomy (GTDB): domain Bacteria; phylum Pseudomonadota; class Gammaproteobacteria; order Burkholderiales; family Burkholderiaceae_C; genus Hylemonella. The sequence goes on from DNQP01000143.1 coordinate 14,787, forward strand.
CCACGGGCCAGGCCCAGCCCTTCTTCCTGGTGGTGCATGACGCGCGCTACCGCGAATTCACCGCCCAGCGCGTGACCCTGTGACACCCCGTCCATGCGCCTGAACCCAGCCAGCGTCCTGCTGGCTTTTTTATGCCTGCTCGGGCCTGCGCAATCGGGTTCGCTGCGCTACTGCGACCCGCAGCGCAGCATCGGACCCGCGGGACTGGAGCGCATGCTGCGCGTGGCCGACGTGGTCAAGACCGAGCTCGAAGCCAGCGGCCAGCCCGTGGCCCTGGTGTCGCGCTCGGGCCTGGCCCTGGGCCTGCTGGGGCAGCGCTACTCGCACGCCGGCGTGAGCCGGCGCGACCACGAAGCCTCGCCCTGGGCGGTGCGCCAGCTCTACTACGCCTGCGATGAGGCACGCCCACGCATCTTCGACCAGGGCATGACGGGCTTCGTGATGGGCGTGCACAACGACGCCGAAGGCTATCTCTCGCTCGTCACCCTGCCGGACGAGGCCTCGCAGCTGCTGCATGCCGCGGTGCGTGACCCGCAGCGCGCCCTCGCCCTGCTGGCGGACGACTACAGCGCCAACGCCTACCCCTATGCCCTGCACTACCAGAACTGCAACCAGTGGCTCGTCGAACTGCTGGCCAGCGCCTGGGACGCGGCGCCGGGCGACCGGAACCGTGCCCACGCCCAGGCTTGGCTGCAGGCCCAGGGCTATGCGCCCACGGAGTTGCAGCTCTGGCGGCCGGTGCTGGCCTTCGGTCGTCTTTTGTCCTATCTGCATTTCGACGACCACCCTCCCGCGTTGCTCGATCAGGGCCGTCTGCAACTGAGCCTGCCGCAGGGCATCGAGCAGTTCGTGCGCCAGCGCTGGCCCGAGGCCCGGCGGGTGGAGGTCTGCTACACCACGACGCGGGTGGTGGTGCGCCGCGGCTGGGAGGCGCTGGCCGAGGGCTGTGTGCCCGCTGCGGGGGATACGGTGATCCAGCTCGCGCCCGAGCCGGTGGCGGACAGCAGCCCCTGGTGAGCCGGCAGGCTCAGGCGTTGCGCGCGCTGATGCCCCAGCGCGCCAGGGCGGCGTCGTCGCTGACGCGGGCATCGACCCAGCGCGCGCCTTCGGGCGTCTGTTCCTTCTTCCAGAAAGGTGCCTGGGTCTTGAGGTAGTCCATGAGGAACTCGCAGGCCTGGAAGCTTTCGCCGCGATGTGCCGAGGTGACAACCACGAGCACGATCTGGTCCAGCGGCTGCAGCGGGCCCACGCGGTGGATCACCCGAGCGCCATAGATGTCGAAGCGCCGGAAGGCTTCATCGATCATCTGCTCGATGGACTGCTCGGTCATGCCGGGGTAGTGCTCGAGCTCCATGGCGCTGACTGACTGGCCGTCGTTGCGGTCGCGCACGGTGCCGATGAAGCTGCAGACCGCGCCCACGCGCTTGTCCTGCGCACGCAGGGCGGCCACCTCGGCGGCGACGTCGAAGTCCTGGGTCTGGATCGTGACGCGTGCCGTCATGGTGTCAACCTCCCGTCACCGGTGGGAAGAAGGCGACCTCGCAGCCCTCGCTCAGCACCGCATCCTCGGCGCTCATGGTCTGGTTCAGGGCCACGCGCACGGCGCGCCCGCGTGCCAGGGCCTGGGCATGCGCACCGCCACGCGCGATGAGCTCGTCGCGCAGCGCGCCCAGCGTGGACGCGGCGGTCTGCCAGGGCTCGCCACCTGTACCCACGGCCTCGCGGATGGAAGCGAAGTACTTGATCTGGATCTTCATGCCATCAATTCTGCAAAAGCCAGGAAGTGCACGATGTCACCATGGGCTATCGTGCCGCCAGCCGGGTTGTCCACCAGTCCGTCGCCCCAGACCGTGGAGGTCAGCACGCCCGAACTCTGGTTGGGATAGAGGTCCAGCCCGCCGGCCGCATTGCGGCGTACGCGCAGGAACTCGCGCCGCTTGTCGCCGCGCGGGATCTCGAAGTGCGCGGGCAGGGCCATGCGCACCGGCTCCACATTTGTCGCGCCCTGCAGGCGCAGCAAGAAGGGCCGCACCAGCAACATGAAGGTCACGTAGCTGGACACCGGGTTGCCCGGCAGACCGGCGAAGTGGCAGGCGTCCTGCGGACCGCTGCGGTAGAGCTTGCCGTAGGCAAACGGTTTGCCGGGTTTCATGGAGATCTGCCAGAGGTCGAGCTCGCCGAGCTGCTGCACCGAAGGCTTGATGTGGTCTTCCTCACCCACCGAGACGCCACCGCTCGTGAGCACGAGGTCGTGGTTCTGCGCGGCCTTGCGCAGTGCGTTCAGCGTGGCCTCGCGCTGGTCGGGCACGATGCCGCAGTCCGTGACCTCGCAGCCCAGACGCTGCAGCAGCGCACGCAGGAAATAGCGGTTGGAGTTGTAGATGGCGCCAGGCGGCATCTGCTCGGGCGGCAGCGCGCCCGGCATGACAAGCTCGTCACCGGTCGAGAAGAGCGCCACGCGCGGGCGGCGCGTCACGGCCAGCCTGGCCATGCCGATGCCTGCGGCCAGGCCCAGGGCCGCGGGGTTGAGACGCTGGCCGCGTGCGAGCACCACGGCACCACGGGTCACGTCCTCCCCGGCACGGCGGATCCACTGGCCGTGTTGCGGCGCGACATTCACGCGCACGCTGCCCTCGCCCACGGGCTCGCAGTCCTCCTGCATGACGATGGCATCGGCGCCTGCGGGCACGGGCGCGCCCGTGAAGATGCGCGCCGCCTCGCCGGGCTTGAGCGGCTGGCCGTGGTGGCCAGCGGGAATACGCTGGGTCACGGGCAGCACCGCGCCGGGCGCGCCTACATCGGCACAGCGCAGGGCATAGCCGTCCATGGAACTGTTGTCCTGCGGCGGCACGTGCAGGGCCGACACCAGGTCCTGCGCCAGCACACGGCCGTCGGCATCGAAGGTGTCGAGCTCATCGGTACCCGTCAGCGGCTGCGCCTGTGCCAGCAGCTCGGCCAGGGCCTGGTCGAGCGACTTCAGGGGCGCGCGCGGAGCGTTCATAGGGCGTAGAGCTCGGGGTTGTAGTCGAAACGCTCGCCATGTGCCACGAGCCAGCTGGCCACGGCATCGGGGTCGTTGAGGTCGAGCAGGTCCAGCCCCGTGGGCACGGGCAGACGGGTGGGGTCGTCGGTGGCGACGGCGGCGATGAAATCGTCGTCGGGGTAGCGCACGGGCTTGTCGTTCTCGGCGCGCCAGACCTCGATCTTGAGCAGGTCACTGCGCTTGAAGCCTTCCACGAGCACCCAGTCCACGCCATCGTAGAGCTCAGCCAGCAGATGATGCACCTTGGGCTCATGCTCACGCTCGTACTCGCGCATCAGGGCCATGCGGCGGTTGGAAGCGATGACCACCTCGAAGGCCCCGGCCTCGCGGTGGCGGTGGCTGTCCTTGCCCGGATGGTCGACGTCGAACTTGTGATGGGCGTGCTTGACCACGGAGACGCGCAGACCCCGCAGCTTGAGCGCGGGGATGAGCTGCTCGACCAGCGTGGTCTTGCCCGACCCCGAATACCCCGCGAATCCCACGACCTTCATGTCTGCATCACTCCAATGCTGTTCTTGTGAGCCATCTGCCGGCAGGCGCCGGATGCATCAGGCACAGTGGCGGGCGATGTAGTCCTTGACCACCTGCACATCGGCGGGCAC
>DNQP01000207.1 GCA_003500955.1 Curvibacter sp.
GCTCCACCGCCCCCTTCGTCGGCCTCTTCGGCACCGTCTGGGGTATCTACCATGCCCTGTTGAGCATCGGCCTGGCCGGTCAAGCCACCATCGACCGGGTGGCCGGGCCCATCGGCGAGGCACTGATCATGACCGCGCTCGGCCTGGCCGTGGCCATCCCCGCCGTGCTGGGCTACAACGCCCTGGTGCGCGGCAACAAGGCCGTGCTGGGCACGCTCAACAGCTTTGCGCACGACCTGCACGCCTACTTCGTGACCGGTGCGCGTGTGGGTGGGGGCGCCGACGCCAAGATCGTGCCCATGAAGAAAGCCTGATGCCATGGCATTCGGAACGCAAGACGACACCGACGAGGTGATGAACGAGATCAATATGACGCCGCTGGTCGACGTCATGCTGGTGCTGCTGATCGTCTTCATAATCACCGTGCCGGTGATGAAACATTCCGTCAACGTGGACCTTCCGCAGGCCAGCAGCCAGCGCGAGCAGGTCAAGCCCGAGACGCTCAACCTCTCGGTGGACGCCAGCGGCAACTACTTCATCAACGAGTCGCGGGTCAGCGACGCCGATCTGCCCCGCCTGCTGCAGGCCGAGGCCGCGCGCCAGCCCCAGCCCGATCTGCACATCCGCGGCGACAAGGCCGTGCGCTACGAGCGCGTGGCCCAGGCCATGGCCATGGCCCAGCAGGCCGGCCTGCGCAAGATCGGCTTCATCACCGAACCCGCGCGTTGAAGCGGTGGATGGCGCCATGAGCAGCACGGCCCTGGAGCCCACACCTGCACAGCCCCTGGAGCCGCCGCGCTCCAAGGCGGCCCCGCCCGCCACCTTGGGCCTGCCCGGCGGCCTCTCGCTGGACAGCCAGGCCCTGCTCCAGGGTGGCCGGGCCGTCAGCATCCGCCACAACGGCGAGGTCTACCGACTGCAAGCCACGCGCCAGGGCAAGCTCATCCTGACCAAATGAAAAGGGCCCCGCAGGGCCCTTTTCATTCAACGGGGTGTTCTTCAGAGACCGATGGCGGCAATGCCCGCGCGCGCGATCTGCGCGTCTTCGACCGACTTCACGCCGCTCACCCCCACGGCGCCCAGGCACTGGCCGTCCTTCATGATCGGCACGCCACCTTCGAGCAGGCCATCCAGGCCCGGCGCGCTGAGGAAGGAGACGCGGCCGCCGTTGATCATCTCTTCATAGATGCGGCTTTCGCGTCGGCCCATGGCCGCCGTGTGGGCCTTGGCCGGGGCGATCTGGGCCGAGATGGGGGCGGCGCCGTCCAGGCGCTGCAGCCACAGCAGATGGCCGCCATCGTCGACGATGGAGATGCTCACGGCCCAGTTGTTCTTCAGGGCCTCGGCCTCGGCGGCCGCAGCGATTTTCTTGATGTCCTCAAGCTGGAGACAGGATTTGGTTTGCATGATGGAAAGTCCAGAGAAAAACAACGGTAAGCATAGCCCCAGAACGGTGCGCCGCCGCGGAGCGACGTCGCAAAACTGCCATGACAAATACGCAGGAACCGTGGTGAATTGAGGAGTGGCGCTTGAATCGGCCTAGAATGGCCGCAACTGGGCACGGTCCGTTGCCTACAGAGAAGGAGAGACGACATGAATGAACAAGTCCAGACCTACGGTCAGACCGGCTACGGCCTGTCGGCCGCCGAGCGCAACAAGGTCCTGCGCAACACCTACTGGCTGCTGGCCCTGAGCCTGCTGCCCACGGTGCTGGGCGCCTGGATCGGCGTGGCCACCGGCATCACCGCCTCCCTGACGGGCTTTGTCGGCCTGATCGTCTTCCTGGGTGGCGCCTTCGGCTTCATCTACGCCATCGAGAAGACCAAGAACTCGGCCGCCGGCGTGCCGGTGCTGCTGGGCTTCACCTTCTTCATGGGTCTGATGCTCTCGCGCCTGATCGCCATGGTGCTGGGCTTCAAGAACGGCGCCGATCTGGTCATGACGGCCTTTGCCGGCACGGCTGGCGTGTTCTTCGTCATGGCCAGCCTGGCCACGGTCATCAAGCGTGACCTCTCGGGCATGGGCAAGTGGCTCATGGTCGGTGCCATCGTGCTGCTGGTCGGCTCGGTGATCAACGTCTTCGTCGGTTCGAGCACCGGCATGATCGTGATCTCCATGCTGGCCATCGGCATCTTCAGCGCCTTCATGCTCTACGACATCAAGCGCATCATCGACGGCGGCGAGACCAACTACATCAGCGCCACCCTGGCCCTGTACCTGGACATCGTCAACGTGTTCCAGAGCCTGCTGGCCTTGTTGGGCATCTTCGGCGGCGAGCGCGAATAAGCCTTACCCCTGCCCAACCAGGAAAGGCCCTTCGGGGCCTTTTTCTTTGAGCGCCTGTGCGCCGGCTTAAGCTATGGCCTGGACTGCCGATAAACTGAATAAGCCATGCCCGCACCCACCATGAATCCTCGCCTGCTCATCGCCTGCTCAGCCCTGCTGCTGGCCGCCTGCGACATTCCCGGGCTGGGTCCGGATCCGCGCATCGCCATGCGCGAGGCCGAGGGCAAGGCCATCGGCGGGGCGTGCCGCTACGCTGTGCGCGGGATCGAGGAGTGCTACGAACTCAACCCCAAAGCGCTCAAGACCGCCGTCTTCGAAGGCTGGCGCGAGATGGACCAGTACATGCGGGACAACAAGATCGACGG
>DNQP01000247.1 GCA_003500955.1 Curvibacter sp.
GCGAGATCAGCGCGGCCAGCAGCGAGCAGAGTGCCGGCGTGGCCCAGGTGGGCGAGGCCGTGACGCAGATGGACCAGACGACGCAGCAGAGCGCCGCGCTGGTGGAAGAGATGGCTGCGGCGGCCAGCAGCCTGCGCAGCCAGGCACAGGACTTGGTGCAGGCGGTGTCGGTGTTCCGGCTCGAACGCGAGGCAGCGCAGCCGCTGGCGCTGAGCGGCGCGTGACCCGGAGAAAAGTTCACATGTCCAGGGCTTTCTGTCCCCGTCGCGCTGGACTGTCTATCGCGCCGACTTAGCATGGGGTCTACAGCGAGACCGTCATGAATGCCTTGAATGCCCAGGTCGTTTTTCAGGAGGAGCCCGCTGCGCCCGCGCCAGGGCAGCCGCCCTGGCGCATTCTGGTGGTGGACGACGACCCCGAGGTCCACCAGGCCACGGGCTTTGCGCTGGCCCACCTTCAGGTGGCGGACCGGCCGTTGGAGCTGCTGCACGCCTACAGCAGCGCCGAGGCCCTGCGCCTGCTGGCCGTGGAGCCGGACATTGCCGTGGTGCTGCTCGACGTGGTCATGGAGACGCCGACGGCGGGCCTGGACATCATCGCCCGCATCCGTGGGGAGCTGGGCCTGTCCTGTACGCGCATCATCCTGCGCACCGGCCAGCCGGGCTACGCGCCCGAGATCGACACCATCCGCCGCTACGAGATCAACGACTACAAGGCCAAGAGCGAGCTGACCCAGACCAAGCTCTATGCGGCGCTGTCGGTCGCGCTGCGTACCTACGCCCAGCTGTGCCAGGCCAACCAGGCCCGTGCAAGCCTGCAGAAGATCATCGACAGCGGTCGGCGTATCAAGTCCTATGCCGGCGAGGGGCGCGTCCCCGATGCCAGCGATCTGCTGCTCATGCTGGCCGCCTATTTCGGGGTCTCGCCCGACGGCTTCCTGGTCGAGCGTGCTGGGGTTGATGCGCCGCTGTGGCTGCAGGCCGCCGCCGGGCGCTACGCCAATGCGCCGGGCCACGTTGGCCCGCCGCTGGACGCGGGCGCGGCTGTGCACGAGCAGCTGGAGCGCTGCCTGCAGGCGCGCCGCTGCCAAGCGGGGGCCGACGGCATGGCTCTGTACCTGCGGCACGAGCAGGGGGGCGAGATGGCGGCCTTCCTGCACCTGCCGACGGCCCGTATGCAGGACCTGGACCTGCACATGCTTGACGTCTTCTGCACCCACATGACCGTGGAGTGGCAGAACCTGCGCCTGCTCGACCGCCTGCACCAGGCCGCCTACAGCGATGGACTCACCGGCCTGCGCAACCGCGCGGCCCTGGTCCAGCAGCTCGAGGATTGCCGCAGCGACACGGCCTGCATGGATGCCACCGTGCTCGCACTGATCGACATCGACCATTTCTCCGGCATCAACGACATGTTCGGTCATGCCTATGGGGACCGTCTGCTGCAGATTGCGGCCCAGCGCCTGCAGCATGCTCTGCCGCCGCCCACGGTGCTGGCCCGTGTCAGCAACGACACCTTCGCCGTCTGGGGCGCCGAGCCGGTGGTGCAGCCAGCGGCCCTGCGCCGCCTGTTCGCCCAGAGCTTCGTCTTCGACGACGTTTCCCACGTGGTGAGCGTGTCCATCGGTGCTGTGCGCCTGCGCGAGGCCCAGGGGGTGACAGGCGCAGACCTGCTCAAGGAAGCCTGGATCGCGCTCAAGCGCGCCAAGATGGGGGGACACGGCCAGGACGCCTGGTACACCTTGTCCTCGGCGCGCGAGACGCGCGAGCACACCCGCCTGCTGCACGCCCTGCGCCAGGCCTTCCAGCGCGAACGCCTGTTCCTGGTGTACCAGCCCCAGGTGGCGCTGGACACGGGCCGTGTCACCGGCGTCGAGGCGCTGCTGCGCTGGCGCGCCGAGGACGGGCGTTACATCCCGCCCGACCGCTTTCTGCCCATTGCCGAGAGCTCCGGGCTGATCATCGAGCTCGGCGCCTGGGTGCTGCGCGATGCCCTGCGCGCCCTGCAGACGCTGCGTAGCCAGGGGCATGACGGACTGCGCATGTCGGTCAACGTCTCGGGTCAGCAGTTCTCACACCCGGACTTCGCGGCCGATCTTGAAGCGGCGCTGGTACAGGAGCCTGGCAGTGCTGGGCTGCTGGAGCTGGAGATCACCGAATCGGTGGCCATCATGGGCTCGGACCCCGTGGAGTCGCTGCTGCAGCGTATCCGCGAGCGCGGCGTCAGCATCGCCATCGATGACTTCGGCACCGGCTACTCCTCGCTGGCCTATCTGGATCGCCTGCCCGTGGACCGACTCAAGATCGACCGCTCTTTCGTGCAGGTGCTCAACACGCAGACCCGGGGAGCACGCATCGCCGAGCTGGTGGTTCCCTTGGGCCATCAGCTGGGACTCAGCGTGCTGGCCGAGGGGGTGGAAACGCGCGAGCAGGCCGATTACCTGCGCGGCCTGGGTTGTCACGAAGCCCAGGGCTACCTGTATGCCAAGCCCATGCCCATCGACGACTTGCTGGCCTGGCTGGCCGCCTGCGGGGGGCGTTGCTGATGCCGCCGCTGCACGCCTTGCGCCCGCGGCGCCGTCGCCTCCTGCTGGGCACGGCGCTGCTGCCCTGGCTGAGTGGCTGCGGGCCCGAGCCCACACTGCGCATCGGTCTGTTGGCGGGACTCAGCGGCAGCGTAGCCGACTTGGGCGAGGCCGCGCGTGCCGGTGCCCAGCTGGCCGTGGAGCAGTGCAACGCCGAGGGCGGCATCCGCGGCCGCCAGCTCGAGTTGCTGCCGCGTGACGATGCACAAGACCCCGAAAAGGCCCGCGCGGCGATGGCTGCCTTCGAACGCGACGGCGTGGTTGCCATCATCGGCCCCACGACCAGTGCCATGGCCGAGGCCGTGCTGCCCGCAAGCGCGCGTGCCAACCTGGTGCTCCTCAGCCCCACAGTCTCGGCCAGCCGCCTGCTGGGACGCGACGACATGCTCTTCATGGCGCTGACGTCGACGCAGCACAACGCCCGCCAGGCGGCGCACTACCACGCCAGCCGTGGACTGCGGCGGATGGCCGCGCTCTACGACAAGCGCAACAGCAGCTACAGCGAAGACTGGCTGACGGTCTACCGCCAGGCCATCGGCACCCACGGGGGGCGGCTCGTGCAGGCCGTGCCCTTCACCTCGGACCAGGAAGACAGCTACCAGCAGGCCGTGCGCCAGCTGCGCGGGCGCGAGGCCGACGCCATCATCTACGTGGCCAACGCGGTCGACACGGTGCGCCTGCTGCTGCTGGTGCGCCAGGCCGGCTGGCGCCTGCCGGCGCTGGGTGTCACCTGGTCGGCCACCGAGCAGTTGCTGGAACTGGGCGGGCGCGAGGTCGAAGGCATGTCCTCCATCCAGCTGTTCAACCGCGAGCTCGCAACTCCGCGCTACCTGGCCTTTCTGCGTGCCTACCGCGAACGCTTCGCGCAGGAGCCGGGCTTTGCCAGCATTGCGTCCTACGATGTCACCCAGGCGCTGATCCAGGCGCTGCGCCAGCAGCGGGCCGGGCAGAGCGTCAAGCAGGCGCTATTGCAGGCGGGGCCCTACGAGGGTTTGCAGGAACGCTGGAACTTCGACGCCTACGGCGACGTGGAACGCCGCAACTACATCACCATCGTCCGGGGCGGCCGCTTCGTGGCCGTGAACTGAACACGCCATGCGCCACTTCCTTGCGCGCACCATCAGCCTGCGCACCTCGCTGGCCCTGCTGCTGGTCTCTGCCGCGCTGCTGAGCTTCACCGTCGTGGCCACGCTGATCCTGCTGGTGCGCCTGCCGCAGGTGGAGCAGCGTGCGCGCGAGCAGGCCCGTGCGACGGCGCAGGAGACCAACCGCCTGCTGGATCGCTATGTCGAATCGGTCGAGCAACAGATCGAACCCGTGCTGCGCGCCGTGCAGGCGCGGCGGCCGGCGGCCGAGCTGCAGTTCCTGCTCGACGCCATCGTGGGCGACGGTGCCACCTTCGACTCGCTGACCCTGGTCGGTCCCGACGGCCGCGTCGAGGCCTATGGCCTGCCGAGCCGCCGCGTCGTCACCCGTGGCATCGCGCTGCGCGGGCTCGACCTCTCGGCCAACCGACTCTACCGTGCGCAGCGCGCGCTGCAGCGCCCGGACGCGCCGTCACCGCCACCGCTGTGGAGCGACACCTACCTGTCCGTGCTCAGCGGCCAGATGAGCGTGGGCGTGGCCATGGTGGCGGGCTCAGGCATCGTGATCGGCGAGCTTTCCCAGG
>DNQP01000203.1:0-201 GCA_003500955.1 Curvibacter sp.
CCCGGGTTGGCCTTGGCATAGGCCACCACGTCCTTGAGCGAATTGAAGGGCAGGTCCTTGCGCGCCATCAGCGTGTAGCTGTAGCTCACGGCCAGGCCCACGGGCTCGAAGTCGCGCAGGCTGTCGTAGGACAGCTTGTCGTACAGGCCCATGTTGAGCGCGATGTTGGACACCGAGCCCATGAGCAGGGTGTAGCCGTCG
>DNQP01000203.1:498-3526 GCA_003500955.1 Curvibacter sp.
CATGAGCAGGGTGTAGCCGTCGGGCTCGGCCTTGGCCGCGGCGTCCGTGCCCACCAGGGTGCCCGAGCCCGGGCGGTTCTCGACCACCACGCTCTGGCCGATCTGCTTGCCCAGGCGGTCGCCGAGTGCGCGTGCCACGAAATCGAAGCCCCCGCCCGGCGGCTGCGGCACGATGACACGCAAAGGGCGGTTGGGCCAGGCCCCCTGCGCCCAGGCCATGGGGGCCAGGCTGCCCAGGGCTAGGGCGGGCACGGCCTGCACAAGCCGTCGTCGGTTCAGGGATGTCTTGTTCATGTTTGTCTCCTCGATTTGAAATGCTTGAACCTCAGCGTTCCAGGGGGCCGCCGGCCAACCACCGTGCACCGCGCTGGTAGAGCTCGTCCACCACCGGCCCCTTGAGCATGGGCATGTCCATCTTCACCGTGTAGCCGATGCGGGTCTGGATGTAGGCCAGGTGGCGGTAGCCCTCGGGGAAGGTGGCCAGGGCTTTCTGATCGAGCTTGAGCACGGCGGTGGAGTCCACCGGGTCGATGCGGTCCTTCTCGTAGATGGGCTGGCGGTGGAGCAGCTTCCATACGCCGTTATGGCGGACCACGAAGTCGTAGAAGCGGCCGGTACAGACCACGTCGCAGAGCACGGGGCCGTCGGCGCCCTCGACCATGCCGCGCTGCGAGATGGTCATCTTGGTCTGCGCGATGGCGCGATCGCCCTTCACCTCGATCGCCGAGCCGCCGAGGAAGTGCAGGATGCTCACGCCCTTGGCCCAGCCCTCTTTCGTGACGCGTATGAACTCGGCAAACGGCCCCTGGAACCAGGTGGCCATCATCACGCCCTCCGGGTGCCAGACGGTCGCGAAGCGCTCCCAGTCGCCGGCGTCACGCCAGACGGCCCAGCGCTCCACCAGCTGGCGGATCTGCAGCTCGTCGTTCAATGTGTTGCTCATGCTTCTTCCTTCTCGATCAACGACAAAATTCAGGGGGCCGCATAGTCGACCTGGTGGCGCGCGATGCGCAGATCGGCCACCTCCTGCTTCACGCGCAGGTGCTCGGGGTGCTCGGCATAGGCGTCGAGCGCGGCTTGGCTCTCGAATTCGCTGTAGAGCACCACATCGCAGGCGTAGTCGATGTGACTGCTGTCCACACCGATCTCCAGATGCAGCAGACCCGGAACGCGACCGCGCAGGCTCTCGAAGCTGCGCTTGAGGCGCGCGATGCCCTGGGCTTTCTCGGCGGGCGTCGCCCCGCGCACGTTCCACATGACGATGTGCTTGATCATGGTCTCCGTCGTCTCAGGCGCTGGGCGGAAAGCCGGCCTTCTGCGGCCAGAGGTTGGCAAAGGCGTGGACGGTGGTGCTCGCGTAGAGGCCGGCCTGGGTGAAGGGCTCGTCGGCCAGCCAGGCGTGGGCCGCGTCGCGGCTGGGGAAATCGATCACCAGCAGGCTGCCCAGCATGGTCTGGCCGTCGTCGTGGGTGAAGGGGCCGGCGAAGGCGATGCGATCGGCCATGGCGCCGAGGTAGGCCTTGTGTTGCGGGCGCACGCGCTGACGCAAGGCGCCATGGTCGGGCTTGTCGATGAGGATGAAGGCGAACAGCATGAGGGAGTCCTTGGGTTTGGTTTACATCCGCGCCAGCCAGGTGGACAGGCCGGGAAAGCTCACGAGCAGTGCGAGAACGACCACCATCGCCAGAACGAAAGGAAGAGCGCCGGCGAAGATGTCCCAGAGCGTGATACGCGCGTCGTTGAGGGCTGACTTGACCGTGTAGACCGAGACGCCGAAAGGAGGGGTCAGCAGGCCGATCTCCACCGCCACCACGGTGATCACACCGAACCAGATGATGTCCATGCCGAAGCTGCGGGCGATGGGCAGCACGATGGGCAGCATGATGAGCATGATGGACACCGAATCGATGATGCAGCCCATGGCGATCACGATGGCCAGGTAGGCGAACAGAAAGCCGTAGGGCCCCCAGCCCAGGGCCGTGATGCCTTCGGTGACGGCCGCCGGCATGCCGGTCGGCGCCAGCATGCGGCTGTAGAGCATGGCCGAGACGATCAGGAAGAGCACCGAGACCGAGACGTAGCCGGTCTCCGTGAGCACGTTCCAGAGCTTCTTCCAGTCCAGGCGACGGCGCAGCAGGGCGATGACCAGCGCGCCAGCTGCGCCCACGGCCCCGGCCTCGGTGGGCGTGAACAGCCCGCCGTAGAGACCCCCGAGCACCAGGGTGATGAGCATCAGGATGGGCAGAAACTTGCGCGTGGCGCTGCCCCAGGTCTCATCGTGCCCGTCGGTGCGTGTGATGTCGGCCGGGTTCTCCATGATCATGCCCGGCCGCAGGTAGGCCATGCCGACGATGAGCAGGCCGAAGCCCGTGGCCAGCACGATGCCCGGAATGATGCCGGCGATGAACATGCGGCCCACCGATTCCTCGGCCAGCACACCGTAGATGATCATCAGCAGCGAAGGCGGGATCAGCATGCCCAGCACCGAAGAACCCGCCACCACGCCCACCGCGAAGCGGCGCGTGTAGCCGTGGCGGATCATCTCGGGCACCGCGACCTTGGTGAAGACCGAGGCCGAGGCGATGGAGATGCCGGTGATGGCGGCGAACACCGCATTCGCGCCCACCGTCGCCAGGCCCAGGCCGCCGCGGATGCGGCGCATCAGCCACTGGAACACGTCGAAGGTATCGCGCCCCACCCCGCTCACGCTGACCAGCATGCCCATGAGTACGAACAGCGGAATCACGCCGAAGAGGTAGTCGCGGATGGCGTCGTTGGCCGAGGCCGCGACGAAGCGCGCGGCGACGTCGGGCGACTTGATCAGCGCCACGCTGACGAAGGACGTGACGATGAGCGCCACGCCGATGTGCATGCCGAAATAGATGCCGGCCAGCATCAGCACGATGGCCAGCAGGCCGATCTGCAGGTCAGACATGGACAACCCCCACGCTTGTCACTTCGTGTACTACGCTGGACATGTCGCCGCGAGACGCGGCGCCTCTTCCTCCTGTCCCAGCCTGCGCAGGCA
>DNQP01000203.1:3838-17025 GCA_003500955.1 Curvibacter sp.
CCTGCGCAGGCAGGCTGGGAGCCGCAGTCGTCAGCCCCTCAGGGGCCTTCGCGCCTTGGGACGGCCCAGCGGCGCTCATTGGCGACTCTCTTTCAGATCCTGGATCACCAGCAGCAGGTACTGCACGGCGGCCAGTGCGGCACCCAGCAGCACCACGGCGCGCATGGGCCAGGTCGGGAAGGTGAAGACACCCTCCACGCCCAGGTACTCCTGATCGGTCCAGGCACGCTCCAGCGGCTTCCAAGTGGCGTAGGCGATCACGCCGCAGGCAAAGACGCCGGCCAGTGAGAACAAGGCGCGCAGGCGTTTGCCAGCGCGCGGACGGCGCGTGATGTAGGGGTCGATGAACAGGTCCGCACGCGACATGCGGCCATGCCGCAGCGTGGCCGGCAACTGCAGGAAGACGATGATCACGATGCTGGTGGCCACGAGCTCGGCCACGCCGTCGATCGGCCGGTTGGCCAGATCGCGCAGCAGCACGTCAGCGCACATCAGCAGCATGACCGCACCGATCAGCACCGAGCCGGCAGCGTTGAGCGCATCGACCAGGCGGCCGAACCAGCTGTCGGGCGCGGATGGCGGCGGCGAGGACTCGAGGTCCGTGTTGGCTTCGTAGGACATGTTGGGGTGAACGCTGCCGCCGTCTCAGCAACGGCGGCAGCACATCCAGGCGTCAATGATCAGAGCTCTTTGTCCCAGTCACGCACGGGCTTGACGCCACGCTTGCGCAGCTCGTTCATGTAGGTGCTGACGATGTCCTTGGCCGGGCCCTTGGCGGCATTGGCCTTGACCCAGTCGGCCGCCAGATTGGGCATGGTCTTGACCCAGGTGGCGCGCTCGGCCGCGCTGAGCTCGCTGATCTTCACCGGCACGGCCTGCTTGGCGCCGACCTCGGCCATGGTCTTGAGCGCGCCTTCGTAGCGCTGCATCAGCGTCTCACCCAGCGCACGCGAGTATTCCTTGCCCACGTCCTTGACGATCTTCTGCACCTCGGGCGGCAGCTTGGCGAAGCTGTCCTTGTTCATGGCCATGCCGCCGATGTAGAGCGCGCCGATGTTGACCTTGGTGATGTAGGGTGCGACCTCGTAGATCTTGTTGGGCAGGATGCCGGTGGAGATCGAGACCGTGCCATCGGACACGCCGCTCTGGATGTCGGTGTAGTAGCTGGTCAGCGAGCCGTCCACGGGCACGGCGCCCGAGCCCTTGAGCCACAGGCCGATGGAGCCCGGCGCGGAGATCTTGCGGCCCTTGAGGTCGGCGTAGGCGTTGACCGGCGTCTTGGTGAAGAGGTGGTAGGTGTCCACGCCCGTGGCGCCGAGGAAGACCATGTTGTTGCGGTCCCACTCGCGCTTGAGCGCCGGTACGTTTTCGTTCATCTCGTTGGCCACGTCCAGGATGACGCGCACATCGTCCGTGGTGAAGGGCGTCACGGTGCCGAACTGCGACAGCGGCATCTTGGCCGCTTCCAGGTTGTGAAAGACCCAGCCGATGTCGGTCACGCCCTGCTCCACGCTGGTCAGGGTGGCGTTCATCTTGTAGAGCTGGCCGCCATAGGCCTCGCGCCACTCGATCTTGTAACCCTTGCCCAGGGCCTCGACGCGCTTGTTCACCTCGGGCACGAAGAGCGTGCTCATCAGCCCGACCCAGGGCAACACCACCGGGTGGCTCGACGCGATGGTGAGCTTGAAAGTCTGCTGGGCCTGCGCCGGCATGAGCGCCGTGGCGGCCAGGGCGACGGCGCACAGGGCGCCCTTGATCATCTGTCGCTTCTGCATGTCTGTCTCCTTGTCGTTAAAAGGGGGGATGACGGCACTCTGCGGCGCCTGCCAGTTACCTACTTCTTCTGCGGGTTGAGCACGAAATCGAACTCGAGCAGCCAGCTCCCATCGGCCTGTTGCACCCAGTCAGCCACCAGGGACTGGCGCACGCCGAAGACGGCGTCCGAGTCCAGGTAGGGGTCGCCATCGCGGAAGACGTGGGTGATCAGGGTCTCGTAGCCCTCGGCCTTGATCATGAAATGCAGGTGGGCCGGGCGCCAGGGGTGGTTCTTGCTGGCGCGCAGCATCTCGCCGACCGGACCGTCGGTGGGGATGGGGTAGGCCTCGGCCACGATGGTGCGGAAATCGAAGCTGCCGTCCGCGCGCGCCTGCAGCACACCCCGCGCCTGGGGATGGGCCAGTTCGGTGTACTGCACGTCGTAGTTGCCGTCCGCGTCGGCCTGCCAGACCTCGATGGTCGCGTGCGGCACGGGCTGGCCGTCGAGGCCGCGCACCGTGCCACGCACCACGCAGGGCTGGCCGCTGGCACCGTTGGCGACGTCGTCGCCGTTCTCGTACTTCGGCGCGCCTTCGACGTAGAAAGGACCGAAGACCGTGGCCTCGGTACAGCCGGCCGGCTTCTTGTTGTTCATGGCCACGGTCAGCATGGACAGGCCCAGGGTGTCGGACAGCAGGATGAACTCCTGGCGCTTGTCGTCGCACATATGGCCGGTGCGCGTGAGGAAGTCGATGCCCTGGAACCACTCGGCCTCGGTGAGCTGGGTCTCGCGCGCAAAGGCGTGCAGGTGCTGGATCAGGCTGGTCAGGATCTCCTTGAGCCGGGGATCGGGCGTCTTCGAGAAACGCTCGATCACGGCCTGGGTGATGGTGTCCTCGTTGAGGTTGCGCATGCGCGGGTCTCCTGCGGGTTCTCTCTATCCGGTGGACTGTAAAAGTCCCTGACAATTTGGGGAAGCGCGCTGCCGCAAATGACTTTTCCGCGCAGCGAAATAAACCGGGACTACAGTACCGGGCAGGAGACCCCGTGGACCGCTTCGCAGAAATCCAGCTCTTTGTTCAGGTGGCCGAGACCGGCAGCCTGAGCCGTGCCGCCGAGGCGCTGGGCCTGTCCAATGCCGCGGCCAGCCGTCACCTGCAGGCGCTGGAGGACCGGCTGGCGGCGCGCCTTGTGGAGCGCAACACGCGCCGTCTTTTTCTGACCGACACGGGCCAGGAATTCTTCAGCCGCGCCAAGACCCTGCTGGCCGACCTCCAGGACGCCGAGGATGCCGTCAACGCAAGCACGCTCAACCCCACGGGCACGCTGCGCATCACAGCCTCGCTGTCCTTTTCCATGCAGCACATCGCGCCCTTGCTGCGCGAGTACACGCAGCGCTACCCCAACGTCAGCGTGCACGTGGAGGCGGCCAACCGCTACCTGGACATCATCGACAACAACATCGACGTGGCCATCCGCACGCGCGAATTCGAGCCGGACTCCAACATCACCGTGCGCCGACTCGGTGCCACGCGCCGCATCCTGGTCGCCGCGCCGCGCTACCTGGCCCGGCACGGTCGGCCGAAGACGCTGCAAGACCTGCTGCAGCACCAGCTGCTGATCTACACCCACGCCAACAATCCCAACGAGCTGCGCTTCACGCGCAACGGTGAGACCACCACGCTGCAGGTCAAGGGCCTGTTCGAATCGAACGACGGCCAGATCCTGCGCGCGGCCGCGCTCGACGGCCTGGGCATCCTGGTGCAGCCGACCTACATCGTCTACGAAGACATGGTGGCTGGCCGCCTGGTGCCCGTGCTCGACGACTGGGACCTGCCGCGCCTGACCATCAACCTCGCCTACCCCAGCCGCAAGCACCTCTCGGCCAAGGTGCGCACCTTCATCGACTTCATGGCCGAGCACTTCGCGCGCATGAACTACGAGCAGAAGTGGACCGGGCGCTTCGGCGTGAATTGAACCCACACGCTCGCAACGCATGAGCGCGGCCGGCTCGGTCGTGCCCGCCGCTGAACCCTCCCCGCGTCTAGCCACGATGAACGACACCCTGCACACCGAGATTCTCATTGCCGGCGGCGGCCCCTTCGGCCTGATGCTCGCGCTCGAGCTCGGCAAGCGCGGCGTGCGCTGCCTGCTGGTCGAGCCCAAGCCGGGCACAGCCTACAACCCGCAGGCCAATGCCACCCAGGCCCGCACCATGGAGCATTTCCGCCGCCACGGTTTTGCCGATGCCGTTCGGGCTCAGGGCCTGCCACCGGACCACCCGACCGACATCGCCTATTTCACGCGCTACTGCGGGCACGAACTCGCGCGCCTGCAGCTGCCCACGGCCGCGCAGGCCAGCCAAGCCGTCAGGTCCCTGGGCGGCTCCTGGAGTGCGGCCGAGCTGCCTCACCGCGTCTCGCAGAAGTTCGTCGAGGCCATCCTGCTCGAACAGGTGCGCCAGCTGCCCAGCGTGACACTGCAGCACGGCTGGCGGCTGGCCTCCTTCGAGGAGCGTGGATCTTCGGTGCACGCCCGCATCGAAGCCACCGAAGGTGGCGCCGCGCAAGACGTGCAGGCGCGCTACCTCATTGGCGCCGACGGCGCACGCAGCTTCGTGCGCCAGCGGCTTGGCATCGCCTGGGGCGGGTCCACCGGCTTCAAACGCGACTTCATGGGCGGCAAGATGTTCGCGGTCTATCTGCGCGCGCCCGGCTTCTACGAGGCTTTCCCCCACGCCCGCGCGTGGATGTATGTCTCGGTCAATGCGCAGCGGCGCGCGTTCATGGCCTCGGTCGACGGCCGCACCGAGTTCGCCTTCCATGCCGCCGTGCACGCGGGCGAGGATGCGGACGCCTGGACCGCCGAGGACGCGCGCCGCATCTTTGCCCAGGCCCTGGGCCGCGAGATCCCGATCGAGGTCCTGTCGGTGCTGACCTGGACCGCCGGCCACGCCCTGGTGGCCGAACGCTTCCAGCGCGGACGCGCCTTCATCGGTGGCGATGCGGCCCATCTCTTCACGCCCACGGGGGGCCTGGGCTACAACACCGCGGTCGAGGACGCCGTCAACCTGGGCTGGAAGCTGGCCCATGTGCTGCAGGGGCGTACCCCCGAGACCCTGCTCGACAGCTACGAGACCGAGCGCAGGCCCCTGGCGCTGCGCAACACGGGCTACGCGCGCCAGTTCGCTGACAGCGTGGGCCTGTTTGTCGCTACGCCCGAACTCGAGGCCGACACGCCTGCCGGTGCGGCCGCGCGTGCGGCGACCAGCGAGCACCTGAACCGCCATGTACGGCTGGAGTTCAACATCCCCGGCGTGACCTTCGGCGGGCGCTACGACGGCTCGCCCCTGATCACGTCGGACGGCAGCACGCCGCCGCCCGACGCGCCGAACACCTACATACCCACGGCCTGTCCGGGCGGACGCCCGCCGCACGCCTGGCTGGCCGACGGACGCTCGCTCTACGACAGCTTCCACTTCGAATGGACACTGCTCGCTTTAGGGCCCGAGATGCCGGACACGGCGTCCTTCCAACAGGCGGCGCAGACCATGGGCCTGGATCTGCGTGTGGTGCGCCAGGAGGCGCCCGAGTTACGCGCGCTCTACGAGGCGCCGCTGGCGCTGATCCGGCCCGACCAGATCGTGGCCTGGCGCGGCCACGACGCTGATGCGGCGGCATCCGTGCTCGCGCGTGCCAGCGGACGGGGACTGGCCGGCGCATGAAAAAAGGGCCTTGCGGCCCTTTTTCCTTTACGCAGCGTATGCCGACTCAGACCAGACGCAGGTCGACAACGATGTTGCCGCGCGTGGCGTTGGAATAGGGGCAGACCTTGTGGGCCGTGTCCACCAGATCCTGCGCCACGGCGCGGTCCAGGCCCGGCAGGCTGACAGCCAGGCGTGCAGCGATGCCGAAGCCCTGGGGGATGGGCCCGATGTCCACTTCGGCATCGATGGACGCATCGGCGGGCACGGCGATCTTCTTCATGCCAGCCACGTGCTTGATCGCGCCCATGAAGCAGGCCGAGTAGCCGGCGGCGAACAGCTGCTCGGGGTTGGTCGCACCACCCGCGCCGCCCATGGCCTTGGGCGGGGACAGCTTGACGTCGAGCAGGCCGTCGTCGGTGGTGGAACGGCCTTCGCGGCCGCCCGTGGTGTGGGCCTTGGCGGTATAGACAACTTTTTCGAGGATGTTGGGCATGGTGAGCTCCTGTGGGTGGTTGAAGAAACAAGAAGTCGGAAATTCAGGCCTGAAGGCGATCGCGCAACTGCTGGACCTGACGTGTCAGGTCCGAGAGCTCCTTGATCGAGCATTGCATGGCGTCGAGCATGCAGGTCGGTATGGCCGCGGCCCGGGCCTTGAGCTTGCGGCCGGCCGCGGTGAGCTGGATCAGCACACGACGCTCGTCAGTCGTGTCACGCAGGCGGCTGATGTAGCCCGCGCCCTCGAGGCGCTTGAGCAGGGGCGTGAGCGTGCCCGAATCGAGGTAGAGGCGTTCACCGATCTCGGAGACGGTCAGCCCGTCGCGCTCCCAGAGCACCAGCATGGCCACGTACTGCGGATAGGTCAGGCCCAGCGCATCGAGATGCGGCTTGTAGGCCTTGGACATGGCATGCGATGCCGAATACAGGGCGAAGCAGACTTGGTTGTCCAGCCGCAGGGCTTGGTCAGGGGAGATGGTTTTGCCGGGCATGGGCTGAATTATTGCGTCAAATTAGATTGCGTGCAATTTAAATGCCGGATAGCCCTGTCCCAAGCAGGGACTCAGGCCTGGACCACCCGGTTACGCCCGCCTTCCTTGGCGGCATAAAGCGCCTGGTCGGCCCGCTCCTTCAATCCAACGCCGGTTTCGTTGCGCTGCAAGGTGGCCGTGCCGATGCTCACCGTGATCGGCATGCCCGTCCAGTCCGCCTCGGCCACCAACACGCGCATACGCTCGGCCACGGCCAGGGCGCCCGCGGTATCGGTATTGGGCAGCAGCGCCGCGAACTCCTCGCCGCCGATGCGCGCCACGACGTCGATGCTGCGTGCCACCGCGCTCAGCTGACGCGCCAGGGTCTGCAGCACCTTGTCACCTGCCGGGTGTCCGTACTGGTCGTTGACCTGCTTGAAATGATCCACATCGACGATGAGCAGGCTCAGGGGCGTGAGTCGGCGCTCGGCGATGGCCAGCTCCAGCTTGAGGGCATGCTCAAAGGCGCGCCGGTTATGCAGGCCGGTGAGACTGTCCGTGGTGGCCAACTCGGTCAATCGGCGGTTGAGCTCATCGACCTTCTGGATCTGCTCGATCAGCCTCTGGTTGCTGGCCTCGGCCCGGGCTACCGCCTGACGCAACTCGATCTCGCGTATGGCCGAGTGGGCCAGTTCGGTCAGCACATCGACATCCTGCTCGGACCACTGCTTGGGCTTGAAGTCGATGGCGCAGAAGCTGCCCAGCACGTGTCCTTCGGACGTCACCAGCGGGACGCCCGCATAGGCACGCACGCCCAGGGACTGGACGGTGGGCACGTCGCAGAATACGGACTCACGGGTCACGTCGTCGAGCACCAGGGGGCCTTCGCTCATCAGCGCGTAGTGGCAGAAGGTGCGTCCCTCAAGCTGGCGCAAGGTGGCCAGAGGTTCCCCAAAGCCGTAGGCGCTCTTATAGAAGTCGCGCCCGCGATCCACCAGCGAGACAAAGGTGGCGGGCGAACCCGTGAGCTTGGCGGCCAGGCGGGTCAGTCGGTCAAAGCTCTCCTCCGGCGGCGTATCCAGCAGACCGGTGGCCTGGACGGCCTGCAGGCGCTGCTCGTCGTTCAGGCTAGCGTGCAGACGAGCGGGATCGGTGATACGGCGGGGTGCATCCATGGGCGTCTGCAGGCGGACGCACCGCATCCGCCTGCACTTTCTTTATTGTTTGAGGTACCCATTGTGCCGGCTCGCGGAGGACCAGCGCCAGAACCCCCGCTTCAGCCGGGGTCTCAGTCAACGGGTCGCCGGCCTTCCCAGGCGTTGTGCAGCAGCTCGCGGATCGCTGGGCGCTCCAGCGGGCGCGGGTTGGGGTACTGGTTCTGCAGCGCGATCTCGCAGGCGCGGTCCAGGTCGGCGGCCTGCACACCAAGCTCACGCAGGGCCACCGGCGCGCCGTTGTGCTTCGCCAGGTCATAGACCGCCTGCGCTGCCGAGGCGCCGCCAAGCGCGCGCCGGATGCGCACCATCGCCTGGGGCGCGTGCGCGCTGTTGTAGGCCAGGGCATGCGGCAGCACGATGGTGTGGGTCTCGGCGTGCGGCAGGTTGAAGCTGCCGCCCAGGGTGTGGCAGAGCTTGTGGTGCAGCGCCATCCCCACATGGCCCAGCACGGTGCCACAGAGCCAGGCGCCGTAGAGCGCGTCGCCACGCGCCTCGATATCGCGCGCATTCTTCACGATCGCCGGCAGCGCGCGGCCGAGCGCGGCGATGCCCTCCTCGGCCATCAGGTCCATGATGGGATTGCAGTCCACGGCGTACAGGCCTTCGGCCGCGTGGGCAATGGCGTTGATGCCGCTGGTCACGCTCAAGGGCACGGGCAGGCTCAGCGTGAGCTCGGGGTCATAGATCACGGTGCGCGGCAGCACGCGCAGGTCACGCCCGGTCTTCTTGAGACCGCCCTCGGTCAGGCCGTAGATGGGCGTCATCTCGGAGCCGGCATAGGTGGTGGGAATCGCCAGGATGGGCAGGCCTGAGTCAAGCGCGATGGCCTTGCCCAGGCCGGTGGTGGAACCGCCGCCGATGGCCACGGCGCAATCGGCGCCGAGCTGGCGCGCGACCTCGCGCGCCTCGCGCGCCGTCTCCAGCGGCACGTGCATGACGGCACGGTCGTACACGCCCGCGGCCCGCGCACCGAGCAGCTGGGCCACCTGCTCCGCCGACGCACGCTGCTCGGGCGTGCACAGCACCAGGGCCTTCTTCGCGCCCAGCGCGTCGATCTCCCGGGCGAGCTGCGACAGGGAACCGGCACCGAAGATGACGCGCGCGGGCTGGGCGGTGTAGACGAAAGGTTGCAAGACGAAACTCCGGTTCGGGGATCAGGGCGTGCCGGGCAGGCGTGCGTCCTGCTCCAGCACCTTGAGGATGGCAGCATAGTCCTCCTGCCCCAGGCCGC
The DNA here is from genome assembly GCA_003500955.1 of Curvibacter sp. Classification (GTDB taxonomy): domain Bacteria; phylum Pseudomonadota; class Gammaproteobacteria; order Burkholderiales; family Burkholderiaceae_C; genus Hylemonella. The sequence goes on from DNQP01000203.1 coordinate 12,713, forward strand.
GCGCCAGCGCCTCGTGCATGAGGCCCTGGGTCAGGGTGGTCTGCGGCAGGGGCGCATCTACGACACTGCCCGCACCGAGGATCAGGTCCAGGTCCTTGATCATCTGCTCGACGGTGAAGGTGGGCGTGAAGTCGCGCTGCGCCAGCTGCACGGACTTGGCCTTGAGGATGGGCGAGGCCACGGCGCTGGCCGTGAGCACCTGCCACATGGCCTGCCAGTCCAGCCCACCCTTGCGACCCAGGGTCAGGGCCTCGGCCAGCATGGCGCTGGTCTGCGCGATCATGAGGTTGACGACCAGCTTCATCAGGCGCGCCTGCTCGGCATCGCCCAGATAGAACTGGTTCGGGCCCAGGCGTTCGAGCAATGGCAGCATGCGGTCATAGCCCGCGCGCGGCCCCGAGGCCAGCACCGTCAGCTGGGCCGCCTCGGCCATCTTGTTGTTGCCGGAGACAGCGGTGCGCACATAGACGATGCCCTGGGCCTCCAGCACCTGGGCCACCTGGGCCGAGGCCTGGGGCGAGACCGTGCTGGTGTCCACATAGGTGGTGCCGGGCCGGGCCGCGCCGGCCAGCACGGCCGCCACGGCGCGCAGCGCCCCGTCATGGGGCAGCGAGGAGAAGACCCCATGGGCCGCGGCCATGGCCTGTCGCTCGTCTTCAACCACCGTCAAGCCCTGCTGGCGTGCGAGCGCGAGCCGCTCGGCACTCGGGTCGCTGACGGTGAGTTCATGGCCGGCCGCCGCCAGGTGGCCCGCCATGGGCAGGCCCATCTTGCCGACGCCGCAGAAGTGGATCTTCACGCTGCCACCCGTCCCTTCACTGCGCCTTCAAGCCCGCGACCTTGACGATGCGCGCGGCCACCTCCATCTCGCTCTTGATATAGGCATTGAAGGCCTCGGGCGACATGGGCATGGGATCGGCACCGAGCTTGGCCATGCGCTCCTTGAGCTCGGGGCTGTTGAGCGCCTTGAGCGCCTCTTCGTTGAGCTTCTTCACCACGGCCGCGGGCGTGGCCGCGGGCACGATCATGCCGACCCACAGGGTGTAGTCCGAATCGGGCAGACCGGCCTCGATGCTGGTGGGCACCTCGGGCAGGGTGGACGCGCGGGTCTTGGTGCTGACCGACAGCGCCTGCAGGCGGCCGTCCCTGATCAGCGGCAGGGCCGAGGCCAGCGGGGCGAAGAACCAGTCGTTGGAGCCGCCGATGACGTTGTTCATCGCATCGGGCGTGCCTTTGTAGGGCACGTGCAGGGCGTCGAGGCCGGCCTGCAGGCGGAAAATCTCGGCGTTCATGTGCGTGCCGCTGCCCACACCGGCCGAGGCGTAGTTCATCCTGCCCGGCTGGGCCTTGACCGCGGCAATCATCTCGGCCTGGGTCTTCCAGCCCTTGTTCGGGTGCACGACCAGCACATTGGGGAGGCCCGCCAGCGCGGTCACACCCGTGAGATCGCGCAGCGTGTCATAGCCCGGGTTGGCGTACAGCGCAGGGTTGAGCGCGTGGGCCGAGGAATGCACGAGCACGGTATAGCCGTCGGCCTCGCTCTTGGCCACCTGGGCCGCGGCGATGGTGCCGCCGGCGCCGAGCTTGTTCTCGATCACGATGGGCTGGCCCATGCTGCGGCCCATGGCCTCGCCCACGGTACGCGCCACGATGTCGGTGGCACTGCCCGCGGTGAAGGGCACGACGAACTTGATGGGCTTGCTCGGATAGGCCTGGGCCCACACCGAGCCGGCGAGCAGCAGCGAGGCTGCCAGGGTCAAGATGCGCTTCATGTCTGTCTCCTTGTGTTGTTACGTGGGGGAACACACTGGCGACCCTGCACCCTGCGGGCGCGGGCCGCTTTTCTTCTTCTAACTAACGCGACAGCCCCAGGGCTGTCGTGATCTTGCGGCCCGAGGCCTGCAGGGCGGCCAGCTTCGGGGCCAGGTCCACGCCGAGCAGCTGGCCCTGGCGCTTCTTCCAGCGGCCGGCCACCATCACGCTGTCGATATTGGCCAGCGTGGTCTGCATCACCACCGTGCTAACCGGGTCGTGCACCGGCTGCATGTTCAGATCGTCGGCGCGGATCAGCACCAGATCAGCCTGCTTGCCCGCGGCCAGGGTGCCGATGCGGTCGAGCTGGCCCAGCATGCGCGCGCCTTCCACCGTGACCCACTGCAGCGCCTCGCGCGTGGTGATGGTGGAGGTAGGCGGGATGCTGCCGTGTGCTTCGCGGTAGGCCACGTTGTCCAGGCTACGCTGCATGCCCAGGGCGACGCGGGCCTGGGTGAGCATGTCACCGCCGAGCACGCTCTCCAGGTCGGCGCCCAGCGAAGGCGCCTTGCCCAGTGCACGCAGACGGCCCGTGATCGGGTGGCCGTGACCTTGGGTCATCTCGTTCTCGGCCGCCGCCGAGAAACTCATGCCCAGATCACAGAAGCGCTTGAGCTGTACGTCGCTGAGCGCGTGGCCGTGCACGATGTTGATCTGCGGGCCCAGCAGGCCCGCGGCCTCGAGCCTTGCCCAGCCCTCGGGCGTGCGCGCTGCGCCGCCGCCCTGGTGCAGCGAGCCCACGACGCCCAGCTCCTGGACCATGCGGAAATCGTGCAGGGCCACCTCCAGCGTGGAATAGTGCGGGCCCAATACGGCGGCGTGCACGCTGAGCAGCGCACGGCCTTGATGGGCCTTCAGCAGACGCTCGACCTCGGCACGGGGATGCGGTACCTCCCAGAACGGCCGCTCGCCCGGCTTGGGATCGGGCTTGGGCGTGCCGTGGAAAAAGGCCGCGCGGATGCCGGACTCCAGCAAGCCCTGGATGGCCGCGTCGTTGTGCGCCGGCGTCTTGTTGTTGTGGCACCAGTCGGCCAGCGTGGTCGTGCCGCAGTTGAGCTGGTTGAGCGCGCCCACCAGGGTGGCGATGTAGAGGTCCTGCGGTTCGAACACCGTGGCCAGGCCCGCGTGCATCTTCTGGAAGTACTCCAGCAGCGTCCAGTTGGCCGCCAGCCCGCGCAGCGCAGTCTGCCAGGTGTGCATGTGCGCGTTGACCAGACCCGGGATGAGGATGCAACCGGTGGCGTCCACCACCTGGGCGTCGTCGACATGCAGCGCGGGCGCGATCTCGGTGATCGTGTCGCCCGTCACCAGCAGGTCGGCGCGCGGCAGGTCGCCCTGCGCGTCCAGGGTGATGACGGTGGCGCCGCGGATCAGGGTGCGCATGGCCGCTTCAGCTGCTCAGGCCGTCGCCAATCTGCAGATTCAAGGGCTTGATCTGCAGCCCTGAGTCCTTGGCCGTCTCGTCGAGCAGGATGGCGAAGTCCACGTTGTCCAGACCGTGGCCCACCATGCGGGCGATGGATTCGCGTGTCGCCGCCGCCGCCGGCATGGGTACGCCGTGCGCCTTGGCCGCACCCATGCCCAGGTCCATGTCCTTGAGCAGCAGCTTGGGCGTGAAGGTCACCTGATCCCAGTTGAGGTTGCACAGCACGGGCGTTTTGTAGCGTGTGTACATGGAGCCCAGCACCGAGTCGTTGATGCTCTCCAGGAAGACGTTGCGCGGGATGCCGGCCTTCTCGGCCAGCACGGTGATCTCGCACAGGTTCTGGATGATGACGCCGAACATGGTGTTGTGCGCGATCTTCCAGATCCGGGCGAGTTCGCCCTCGCCCACCCACATGGTCTTGCGCGACATGGCCTGCAGATAGGGCTCGGCCATCTCGTAGAGCGGCTTCGGGCCCGAGGCCACGACCAGCAGCTTGCCGGCCTTGGCCACCTTGGCGTTACCCGAGACCGGGGCGCAGAGGTAGGCCACGCCCAGGCCTTCGAGCTGGGCACGGATCTCGGCCGAGCCCTCCTGCGAGATGGAGGAGCTGTCCACCACCACCTGCGGTTTCTTGGCGCCCGTCACCAGGCCCCCCGGGCCGAACAGCACTTCCTTGAGGTCGTCGGTGGTGGAGACCATGGTGAAGACCACGTCGCAGCTGGCGAGGTCGATCTTGTTCGCTTCGATCGTGGCGCCGTACTCGGCCAGGTGCGCCGCCTTGGAGGCAGTGCGGTTCCAGACCTGGACCGCGTGGCCCGCCTTCAGCAGCTTGGTGACCATGGCCTCGCCCATACGGCCCAGGCCGATCCAGCCGATCTTCTTGCTCATCGTGTCTCTCCTCGGGTCTCTGTGGTTGTCCAAGCCTTGCAGTGTTGGACAAAGCCGCCGCCGGTACAAGGCGGCCCCGGGGAAATCAGTTTTCCGATGAGCGAAAAAAAGCCGGGCGGAGCCCGGCTTGTCCAGGGTAGACCCTAGGTCAGACACGCTCGAGGATCACCGCGATCCCCTGCCCCAC
>DNQP01000182.1:0-5461 GCA_003500955.1 Curvibacter sp.
GGCTGCCGGCGGGCCAGCGGGTCCGGTTCGAGGCCGGCCAGTACCTGCAGGTGCGCATGGAAGACGGCAGTGCGCGCTGCTATTCGATGGCCAATCCGCCGCACGAGAACGACGGCGTCACCCTGCACATCCGGCATGTGCCGGGCGGGTTCTTCAGCAGCCGGGTGGCGGACCTCAAGCCCGGCGACACGCTGAACATCGAACTGCCCTACGGGCACGTGAACCTGCGGCCGGAGGACAGTCGCCCGATCGTCTTCGTCGCGGGCGGCACCGGCTTTGCGCCCGTCAAGTCCCTGTTGGATGACATGGCACGGCGCAAGGTCGAGCGTGAGATCACCCTGATCTGGGGTGCGCGTGAAGCGTCGGGCCTGTACATGGGCACCGCCATCGACAAGTGGCGCAAGCAGTGGCCCGCGCTGCGGTACGTGCCGGCCTTGAGCGAAGCCCCGGTTGACGGTCTGTCGCAGGCATTTGCCGGCCGGGTGGACGAGGCGTTGAGCGCCCTGCAGATGGACCTGCGTGGCCGCGTGGTCTATGCCTGCGGTTCGCCAGCCATGGTGGAGGCAGTACGCCGGGCGGCCCTGCGGGCTGGCGCCGACGCCGCGGACATCCACGCGGACGCCTTCGTCAGCGGTCCGGTCGCGACGGGCTGAGCGCCGCGGTCACCACTGGCCGGTCTCGGCCCGGATGGCGACTTCGCAGTCGTCGAAGATTTCCAGCTTGACGATCTTCACGCGTACGCCGATGACGCCCGGCAGCTGCAGCAGGCGGTTGGCCAGCTTGCCGATCATGCTTTCGAGCAGGTTCAGATGCTCGGAGCGGCATTCGTCGATGATGATCTGGCGCACCTTGCGGTAGTCCAGCACGTGGTTGATGTCGTCGTCGTGAGGCTGCAGGGGCTGCGGGCCAAGGTTGAGCTCGGCGTCGACCTGGATGGGCTGGGGCGCACGCTTCTCGTGGTCCAGGATGCCCAGGTTGGCGTCGAAACGTAGCCCGGTGAGCGTGAGGATCTGGGTGCCGATGGATTTGGTCATGCGGGTCTCTGCGGGTGGCCCCGGCCTCACATCATCGAAAAATCGCGCGTGAAGCGCTGCAGGTGCTGGCCGCCGTCGACCAGCAGGGTGGTGCCGGTGATGGCGCTGTTGTCCAGCGCGAACTTCACGGCACCGGCCACATCGGCCGGCGTGGACGAGCGGCCCAGCGGCGAGAGCTGGTGCAGGGCCTCGAACTTCTCGGGCGTGAGGTAGTCGCTGGTCAGCGTGAGCCCGGGCGCCACGCCCACCACGCGCACATCGGGTGCCAGGGCCAGGGCCAGCATGGTGTTGGCTGCTTCGAGCGCGGCCTTGGAGAGCGTGTAGCTCAGGAAATCCGGGTTCTGGTTCCAGAGCTTCTGGTCCAGCAGGTTGACCACCACGCCGTCGCCCGCGCGTTCCTGCACATGGGCGTGCAGGGCCTGGGCCAGCACGATGGGCGCCGCGGTGTTGGCACGCAGGTGCTTTTCCAGCGCGGCATAGCTGAAGCTGGCGGCGCTGTCGTGCTCGAAGAGCGCGGCGCTGTTGACCACGGCGTCGACCTGGCCGAAATGCGCGATCACGCGCGGCAGCAGCGCACGCACGGCGGCCTCAACCGCCAGATCGGCATCGAAGGGCGCAGCGCTCACGCCCAGTTGCTCGCAGTCGGCCACGGTCTGCATGGCTTCGTCCTGCGAGCCGCGGTAGTGCACGGCGATCTGCCAGCCGGCTTGTGCGAGGGCGAGTGCGATCTCGCGGCCGAGGCGCTTGGCCGAGCCGGTGACCAGGACCGTGCGGGCGGGGAGGGACATAATTCAGGGGGTGAGCAGTACAGCCCAGAGTTTAACGACCCCCCTTGCCACCCGCATGGCGCAGGCCATCCAGGCGGCCGGCGGCTGGCTGCCGTTTGACGACTTCATGCACCGCGCGCTGTACACGCCAGGCCTGGGCTATTACGCCAACGACTTGCGCAAGCTCGGGCTCATGCCCGGTTCCGGCAGCGATTTCGTGACCGCGCCCGAGTTGTCGCCGCTGTTCGGCCGCGCGCTGGCAGCCCAGGTGGGCGAGGCGCTGGAGCGCACGCAGACCGACGAGATCTGGGAGTTCGGTGCCGGATCCGGGGCGCTGGCGCAGCAATTGCTGGAGATGTTGGGCCAGCGGGTGCGCCGCTACACCATCGTTGACGTTTCCGGTGCGCTGCGCGCACGCCAGCAGCAGACGCTGCAGAAGTACGGCGAGCGTGTGCAGTGGGTGGCCGAGCTGCCCGCCCGCATGCAGGGCGTGGTGGTGGGCAACGAGGTGCTCGACGCCATGCCCGTGCAGCTGCTGACCCGCTTGGGCGGCGTCTGGCACGAGCGCGGTGTGGCCCTGGCGCCCGACGGTGGTGAGCGTTTTGTCTGGGCTGACCGCCCCACCAAGCTGCGCCCACCCGTGGATGTGGAAGGCCAGCACGACTATCTGAGCGAGAGCCATTTCCAGGCCGAGGCCTTTGTGCGCACCCTGGCCGAGCGCCTGCGCCGTGGCGCGGCCTTCTTCATCGACTACGGCTTCCCCGAGGCCGAGTACTACCACCCGCAGCGCCACATGGGCACCGTCATGTGCCACCGTGCGCATCAGTCCGACGCCGACCCGCTCACGGACGTGGGCCTCAAGGACATCACGGCCCACGTCAATTTCACCGGCATCGCGCTGGCCGCGCAGGAGGCCGGCATGCAGGTGCTGGGCTACACCTCGCAGGGCCGCTTCCTGCTCAACTGCGGCCTGGCCGGCCTGATGGAAAGCGCCGAGCTGCCGGCGCGCGCCCAGGCCCACAAGCTGCTGATGGAGCACGAGATGGGCGAGCTCTTCAAGGTCATCGGCCTGGCCGCGGGCGAGCCCTGGGCGGCGCTGGGCTTCGTCGCGGGTGATCGCACGCACACTCTTTAAATTTCTCCCAGGCAACTCATGTTCCGCTGGCTGCTCGCCATCTTCATCATCCTGCTGCTGATCAATGCGGTGACGCCCTGGTTCAAGCGCATTGGCTTCGGCCGCCTGCCGGGCGACCTGAACTTCAGGCTTTTCGGTCGTGACTTCAATCTGCCCTTCACCACGACCATCATCCTGAGTCTGGTGGCCGCGGGCATCGCGCGTTTCATTTAACGCCCGTTTCGCTCACTTGAATTGCATACCCCTTACCCCTATCTGCCTGAGCAGAAAGGGGCTCCCATGAGCGAAACACGCCACATCGTCTGTCCGCACTGCCACACCACGAACCGCGTGAAGGTGGCCGACCTGGGCCAGGCGCCTGATTGCGGCAGCTGTCACCGGCCGCTGTTTGCCGGCCATCCGGTCGCGCTGGACGCAGCCTCCTTCGAACGCCATATCGGGCGCAGCGAGCTGCCCGTGCTGGTGGATTTCTGGGCGCCCTGGTGCGGGCCCTGCCGCATGATGGCGCCGGCCTTCGAGCAGGCCGCGGCCCAGCTGGAGCCGCAGGTACGCCTGGCCAAGGTCAACACCGAGGACGAACAACAGCTCGCGGCGCGCTTCAACATCCGCAGCATCCCGACGCTGGCGCTCTTCGTCGGCGGGCGTGAGGTGGCGCGCCAGCCCGGGGCCGTGACCAACCCGGCGCAGATCGCGGCCTGGGTGCGCCAGCAGCTCCGTTAAAGGCTGGCTCAGGACTCGATGGTCCACTCCTGCCGGCAGGCGCGGCAGCACACGGCGGTCTGGCCGCTGCGCCGGTCCTCGCCCATCACCTCGAAGCGCGCGTAGACGCCACAGGCGGGGCAGTTGGCCTGGTTGGCCACTTCCTCGGCGTGCATCAGCAGGTAGAGGTAACGCCGCAGCGACCACAGGCCGATGGCCCCGCTGGCGATGAACATCAGCACGTCCAGCAGCTTTTCCTCCAGTGACCCGCCCTTGAAGACTTCCAGCATGCCGACCAGCGCGATGGAGCACAGGATGGTCAGCAGCAGATGGGCGTGGCTGGAAAGCAGTTCGCGCTCGTACCACTTGCGAAAGCCGAAACGCCGCACGCCTTCCGCGAGCCGGGGGTTGAAGGGATTGCGGGGTGGCGCGGACATGACGCCATGATGCCCCTGCGCCGCCACTTCTGCCGGCGCAGGCCAGCAGCCGAGCGGCTTGCTCGGCTATTCGGCGTCCATGCCCAGGTGCCGGGCCACGGCCTGCACGCGGGCTGCATGGATGAGTTCGCCCACCTGCTTGCCGCTGTGGCCCTGGGCCAGGGCGCGTTCGGCGATCTCGTGCGTGGGCTGGGCCAGCACGGCATCCAGCACGCCTTGCAGGCGCGCGGCCTGGGGATAAGGCTGCTGGTCCAGGCCCAGTCGGCCACGGGCGTCGCATTCGCAGGCCAGCAGCACTTCGGCAAAGCGTTGCGGTTTGCGGATGGCGTCGCAACGCTCCAGCAGACGCAGCAGGGCCGCTGGGCCTAGCGTGCCGCTGCGGTGGATGTTGCCGTGCTCGCGCGCCACCACCTCGGCCAGTTCGCGGCAGTCGACCGGTGCGCGCAGGCGCTCGGAGAATCCGCGCAGCAGGCGCACACTGCGCTCCTCGTGACCGATGTGGCGTGGCAGCACGTCCGTCGGCGTGGTGCCCTTGCCCAGGTCATGGCCCAGGCAGGCGTAGCGCACGGTCAGGGGGGCTTGCAGCTGCGCGGCCATGTCCAGCACCATCATCAGGTGCACGCCGGTGTCGATCTCGGGGTGGTGGGCCTCGGGCTGCGGCACGCCCCACAGGCGCTCCACCTCGGGCAGCAGGCGTTGCAGGGCGCCGCAGGCGCGCAGCACCTCGAACATGCGCGAGGGCTTTTCTTCCATGAGACCGCGGCTCAGCTCCTGCCAGACGCGTTCGGCCACCAGGTGGTCCACCTCGCCGTCCTCGACCATGTGGCGCATCAAGATCAGGGTCTCGGGCGCGATGGTGAAGTCGGTGAAGCGCGCCGAGAGCCGGGCCACGCGCAGGATGCGCACCGGGTCTTCGCGGAAGGCTGGTGTCACGTGGCGGAAGATCCGTTGTTCGATGTCGCGCCGGCCTGCGTAGGGGTCGACGAGCTGCGCGGGGTCGAGGCTGCCGTCGGGCCGGCAATGCTCGCGCGGTACGGCGATGGCGTTGATGGTGAGGTCGCGCCGCGCCAGGTCCTCCTCCAGCGTCACGTCGGGGGCGGTGTGGATGGCGAAGCCCTTGTAGCCGCGCGCGGTCTTGCGCTCGGTGCGTGCGAGCGCATGCTCTTCCTTGCTCTGCGGATGCAGGAAGACCGGGAAGTCCTTGCCCACGGGCACATAGCCTTGCGCCACCATCTCTTCCGGGGTGGTACCCACCACGACCCAGTCGTGGTCCTGGACCGGCAGGCCGAGCAGGGCGTCGCGCACCGCGCCGCCCACCATGTAGATCTGCATGGTGGGCAGTTTAGCGTTTCGCTCCCACACGCCGTTCGGGCTGAGCTTGTCGAAGCC
>DNQP01000182.1:5766-6318 GCA_003500955.1 Curvibacter sp.
CGTTCGGGCTGAGCTTGTCGAAGCCAGCGTTGTGCCGTGGTCAGGAGCCCTGCGACAGGCTCAGGGCGAACGGAACTCAGCGTTTCAGGCGATAGGGTTCTTCGAAGGCGCAGAAATCCTGCTCGGCCAGTGCCTCGCGGATCCAGGCGGCCACGCCGGGCAGCGCAGCCACGCGCTCCATATAGGCCGCGATCACCGGCGGCACGGGCAGGTGGTAGGTCTTCAAGCGCATGCAGACGGGGGCGTAGTAGGCGTCGGCGATGGTGAATTGGCCGAAGAGCATGGGCCCGCCGTGCCGGGCCAGCAGCTCGCTCCACATCGCGACCAGGCGCGTCACGTCGGCGCGCACGGCCGGCTGGTCGCGCCAGATCAGGGCGCCGACCTCGGGCAGCGAGGCCTCGATGTTCTGCGGGCAGTGGTTGCGCAGGGCTGAAAACCCCGCGTGCATCTCGGCGCAAACGCTGCGGGCCCGCGCGCGGGCGGCCTGGTCTGCCGGCCAGAGCTGCTTCTCGGGGAACTGCTCGGCCAGGTACTCGGCGATGGCCAGCGTGT
>DNQP01000214.1:0-4552 GCA_003500955.1 Curvibacter sp.
GGTTGAAGGGGCCGACGATCAGACGAGTCATCGCACCCTCCTCACGACAACCTCGTCTTGCGCAGGGCCGGTTTGACCACCAGATGGTCCGACGTGGCGTTGAGCTTGACCCGCTTGGGCGTGGCACTCTTGGACAGCGAGGCCAGGGCCACAAACCATGCCTTGGGCATGTCAGTTGGCAGACCGATGGGAATCCCTGCCACCTTGGGCGTGAGTACAAACGGGTGACCAGGCTCCTGGAATCCCGGCTCGGTGCAAGCAATGCAGGCATAGCCACCGCGGGTGCACGAGCCCTCTCCATTCCAGAGATGAATATTGCAGTCGGCATGGACCTGGGTACCCTTGCATCCCATATGCTCCATCATGCACCCCAGGTCGGAAGGGCGTGTCGCACTGGCCTTGAACTCGTAGTATTCGTTGCGTGTGCAGCCATGATGGACAAGCTGATCGGCATAGCTACGCGGGCGCCCCAGTGCATCCAACTGACTGCCACCCAGTCGATCCTGCGCCAGAGCCATCAATGTATCGAGCACCCAATCCGGATGCGTGGGGCAACCGGCCACGTTGATGACAGGCAGGCCGCTGCTGGAGCGGAAATCCGCCCCCAACAACCCTCCGACGCGATCATCTTCATACTGAAGTCCACAGGCATCGGTCGGATTGCTGCCGCCGGCGCTGACACCCCCCCAGGCGGCGCAACTGCCAATGGCCACCACATCACGCGCCAGCGGTGCCAGCCGCCGTACCCAGTCGATCATCGGCAATCCGGTTCCAGCCAGCAGATGGAAGCGGCCGGTTCCAGCCGGACCACGCAACATGGCACCTTCCACGCACAAAGCGTCGAGCCGCGTATGGCCCGCCAGGATGTCATTCAGGAGCTGCAGCAATTCGGCACCGTTGGCCAATGACAGCGAGGGATGCCAGAGCAGTTCGATGCCTGCGGCGCGCAGATTCCCATGGAAGTCCGGCGTGTCAGCGCACAGCAGTGACATGGAGCAGCCGCCGCAACCGCCCGACTGTAGCCACAGGACGTTCAGAGAGTCTTTTTCAGTCGTCATGCGTCCTCCAGTCCGTATCGGCGCATCTTGGCGCGCAGGCCCACGCGCGACAGCCCCAGTTCCTTGGCCACGCGGGTCTTGTTGCCGTGGTGTCGCAGCAGAATTTCCCGAATCAGCGCCGCCTCAATTGCATCGAGCCGCTCGGCCAGCGTGCCATGCTGCGGGAGTCCGGCCGGCAACGCCTGACGTAGCGGTGTAGCGGCGCAGCCCTGCAGTACGCGACTGGAAAAGCCTGCCGGATTGAGTTTTAGTCCATCGCCCAGAGCCATGGCCCGACCGAGCTCGTTGCGCAGCTCCCGGATATTGCCTGGCCAATGGTAGGCCGTCAGGCAGACCATGACCTCATCATTCACCGTCACGGGTGGATGCCCCAATTGGCTGGCGACCTCATCAGCGAGATGCCGCACGATCAACGGAATGTCGGCAAGACGTTCCCGCAAGGGCGGCATGGTCAGCGTCACGCCGGCGAGGCGGTAGTACAGATCTTCCCGGAACCGTCCTTCGGACACGCACTGTTCCAGATTTCGATGGGTGGCCGCGATGACACGCACATCCACCGGGATCGAACGTGCCGCACCAACGGGGCGAATTTCGCCTTCCTGCAGGACGCGTAGAAGCTTGACCTGGAACGCGGGAGACGTTTCGCCGATTTCGTCCAGAAAGATCGTGCCACCGTCGGCACGCTGGAACAGACCCTTGTGCTCCTCGTAGGCGCCAGTGAAAGCGCCTCGTTTGTGACCGAACAGTTCTGATTCGAGCAAGGTGTCGGGTATGGCGGCACAGTTCTCAACCACAAAAGGGCCGGCCATGCGTGGCGAAGCATAGTGGACGGCACGCGCGAGCAGCTCCTTGCCAGTGCCGGATTCTCCGAGGATCAAGGCGCTGAGGTCGTAGCGTGCGATGCGCAGCGCCGTGTCGCAGACTGCGTCCAAAGGGCTGCCTACCGCGCGCACGATGCGCTCGAAGCCGAAGGCATTGCGGGCCTGCGCGAATTGCGTCGCCAGCTTCTGACGCATGGCGCCGGTGCTGGTGCGCAGCTCCAGGCTCAGTCGGGTGGATTGTTTCTGCAGGCTTTGCGCCTCTACCGCTTGACGCACGGAGTCCAGCAGGTGCTGCGGCGACCAAGGCTTGAGGATGTACTGGTAGATCCCCGCATCGTTAACACCGGCAATGATGTCCTCGGAATCGGTATAGCCAGAAATGACGATGCGCACGCAATCCGGCCAGCGTTCCCGGACCTCCTTGAGGAATTCGACGCCCGTTTGCTCAGGCATTCGCTGGTCGCACAGAATGACAGCCACCTCTTGCTGATCGAGCAACTCGCGCGCCGCACGTGCGCCGTTGGCCGTGAGGATCTCAAAGTCTTCGTCCAGCGTACGCCGCATCGCATCCAGAGATCTGACTTCGTCATCGACCAGCAACACCACTGGCAGGTCGCCGCGGGAAGGTTGAGGAATATCAGGGGCATTCATGACGAAACGATTCGGTATTTCAGCGATGCAGCGCCAGATGGCGCGGCGTCCACGCGTGGGGTTTGCGGTGAACGAAGTGATGACGTGCTACATGGTAGCTTGGATCGAACCCGTAGAAGTTACGATGCATCTGGCTCAGCTCTTCCTCGCGGTAGGTGGCCAGCGGTTTGTGCACTTCGTCGCCAGCACGCTGGGCCTGCTTGGCCGCCAGTCTGGCTGACAGTCCAGGCTGTGCCGCCAGAGTCTCGGCGGCCGCGCGTGCCAGCGAATCAAAGGCTCGTGCCTCAGCGCCCAACACCTGATCGATCAAGCCCAACCGCAGTGCCTCGGCAGTACCGATCGGCAAGCGTCCCTGGGTGATCGCCTTTGCGCGCTGCGCGCCAACCCGGCGTGGCAGCGTATAAGTCCAGTATTCGGAGCCGTACAGATTCCCCATGTTCTTGTAGTGCGGATTGAGCACCACGCCCTTGTGCGCCCAGACCAGATCGGTCGCCAGTGCAAGGAAGCATCCGCCCGCCCCGGCGTTGCCTCGCAGTGCGCTGATGGTGATTCGATCGTCCAGCGTCAGAACCTCATGGGTCACGTCATTCATGGCCTGGATGTTGTGCCACGAGGCGTCGGCCGCGCTGTCGCCAGGCTGGTGCGCGGCGTATTCGATTTCGTGCAGATGGATACCGTTGGAAAAGAAGTCGGCGCCGCCAGCCAGCACCAATACGCGGGTGTCGCGCTGGCGTACCTCGCGCAGGGCATCGCGCAGTTGCATGCACTGCCGCAGGCCCATGGCTCCGTCGAGAAAATCGAAGCTGAGCCAGCCCACGCGAGCACTAGCCGGCCCCCATTCCTCGTAGCGCAGTTCGCGCCACTCGTCGGCCGAAGCCTGCAACCCGGGGGTGACTTCGGGCAGATCGACACAATGCTCGGCCAGCGCCAACGTCGCCGCCAGCTTGAGGCTGGGGGTTTCGGGACTCATCGTGCGTCGCACGGCGCCCACCCAGACGCCGCCATCCATCGTGCGCACCAGCACGGCAGGTCCGCGACACGCCACGACGCTGCCTGGCGCGGCCGCCTCGTGTCCGGCCAGGGCCGCGTGGGTCGCGGGATGCAGGTCAAACAGGCGCATGGTCTCGTTCAGCAGCACCGCACAGGCGCCCGGTGCGCTGTCGGCGGCACGCCCAATGCGCAAAACGTCCGCACTGGTGTGCCGGTGCCAGTCGACCTGTCGCTGGGCCGCGGTGAACGGTACTTGCCAACCGCCCGACCGGAGAACTTCCGGCGCCGGCTGGCCTGCCTGCCAACGCTGCACGGCCTCCTGGACGGCCTGTACCGCCGCGCCAATGACCTCGTGCCGATACAGACTGGCCTTGGTGGCCGCACGCATTTTGAAGCTGGCATGGGCCAGCACCGGACCGGCATCGTAGTCGCCATCGGCCTGGAGTACGGTCACCCCCCATTCGGGCACGGCACGCCAGACGGCCCAGTCTAGGGCGTTGGGGCCGCCATCGCCGGGTGGTCCTGGATGCACTATCCAGCACGGTACGCACCGCCACACCGATTCCGGGATGCGACGTTTCAGAAACGGCGCCAGCACCAGATCCGGTGCCCAATCCCGCACGGCTTGTTCGGTCACGACATCGGCGATGTCCAGCTCAACCGACACCTCGTGCCCGGCCTCGCGCAGCACCGTGTGCAGGCGCTGGCTCAGGCTGTTGAATGCGTGGCAGAGCAGAAGGATGCGCATGGAGGGAGATTTGCCCAAGATGCCGCACGGTTCAACAGATGCGTGGCAGCGGCTCGCCACTGAGCCAATCGACCACGCGTCGCCCCCCAAAGCGGGTGCTCATCTGCACGAATCGATGCTCGTCGGCCACCACCGTGCCGATGATGGCCGCCTGCGCTCCCAGGGGATGCGCGTGCAACGCAGCCAGCGCGGCTGGCGCGGCCTCGGGCGCAACCACGGCCACGAGCTTGCCTTCGTTGGCAATGTAGAGCGGGTCCAGCCCCAACAGTTTGCATGCCGCATCC
>DNQP01000214.1:4852-17247 GCA_003500955.1 Curvibacter sp.
GCCCCAACAGTTCGCATGCCGCATCCACCTGGGGCAGCACCGGAATGTCTGCCTCCTGCAGCAACATGCCCACGCTGGACTGACGTGCAATTTCGTTCAGCGTCGTGGCCAGGCCTCCGCGTGTCGGATCGCGCAGGGTCCGTACGGCGCCCTCGGGCACCGCCGCCAGCAGCGCGGCCACCAGACCATGCAACGCAGCGGTGTCGGAAACCACGGCGGTTTCGAACTCCAGCGATTCGCGCTGCGACAGCACGGCCACGCCATGCTCGCCGATGGTGCCCGAGACAATCACCACGTCGCCTTCCCGGGCCCGCGCGCCGCCAACACGCCGACCCGGAGGCAAGGCCCCGAGACCGGTGGTGGCGATGAACACACCGTCGCCCTTGCCCTGTTCAACGACCTTGGTGTCCCCCGTGACCACCGCCACGCCTGCCTGCCGCGCAGCAGTGGCCATGGAGTCGACGATGCGCTTGAGATCGGCCAGCGGAAAACCTTCTTCGATGATGAAGCTGGCCGCGAGGTAGAGCGGTGTGGCCCCCATCATGGCGACATCGTTGACCGTGCCGTGCACCGCCAGGCAGCCGATGTCTCCGCCGGGAAAGAACAGCGGCGAGATCACATGGCCGTCGGTGGCCATGACCAGGGTGTGCCCGGGCGGGGGCGCCGGCAGCGCTGCGCCGTCATCACCTTGACGCAGAAACTCGTTGTCGAAAGCGCGTGCGAACAGTTCGTCGATCAGCTGCATGCTGGCGCGCCCGCCTGCGCCATGGTTCATGTCGATGCGGCCTTGCTTGATATCCAGCGGTCGAATGTAGTCTCGTTTGATTGCCATGAAGTTGATCCTGTTCTCACGCGGCCACCACAGGGATGTCCCGAAAGCGCCCGTAGGAATAGTGCGCGGCACAGGCACCCTCGGATGACACCATGCATGAGCCCATGGGATTTTCCGGTGTGCACACTGTGCCGAAGAGTTTGCAATCGACCGGGCGCTTGACGCCGCGAAGAATGGCACCACACTCGCACTGCTTGTGGTCGGGTACCGGCCTGTAATTCAGATCGAACCGGAGTTCGGCGTCAAAGGCGGCATAGGTTGGGCGCAACTTAAGTGCGCTGTAGGGCACTTCGCCCAGGCCACGCCACTCGAAACTCTGACGCAGTTCCATCACCTCGCTGACCACCTGCTGCGCGGCCGTGTTGCCGTGCGGAGTGACCGCGCGCGTGAATTCGTTCTCCACCTCGGCACGCCCCTGGTTGTTCTGGCGCACCAGCATCAGGATCGCCTGCATCACGTCCAGAGGTTCGAACCCAGCGATCACCACCGGCTTTCGATACTCTTCAGAAAAGTGAACATAAGGTTGAGAACCGATCACGATGCTCACGTGGGCCGGACCGATGAATCCGTCAATGGGGACGGTACCGTACTGGCGAACCTCGGCGCTTTCCAGAATGTGGGTGATCGCGCTGGGTGTGAGCACGTGGTTGCACAGCACGCTGAAGTTATTTGCTCCGGACTCCTTGGCCTGACGCACGATCAGTGCAGTGGGCGGTGTGGTGGTTTCGAAACCAATGGCGAGGAACACGACTTCCCGGTCGGGGTGCGCATGCGCCAGCTTGAGGGCGTCGGCGGCGGAATAGACCATGCGTACATCGGCACCACGCGCCTTGGCCTTCATGAGCGACAAGCCATCGCTGGCGGGCACGCGCATCACATCGGCATAGGTGCACAGGATCACACCGCGCTCCAACGCCAGACGGATAGCCTGATCCACACGCCCGATGGGAAGCACGCACACCGGACAGCCCGGACCATGGATCATGCGGATGTTGGCAGGCAGCAGGTCGGCCACGCCGTAGCGTGAAATGGCATGGGTATGTCCGCCGCAAAACTCCATGAAGTGATACGTCCGGGAGGAGGCGGTTTCACTGGCGATGGTCGCGGCAATGCCACGGGCCAGGGCTCCATCGCGAAACTCGTCAACGTATTTCATGCGCCCTCTCCCTGGGCCAGCACCGCAAACATCGCCAGCGTCTTCTGTGCCTCCTCGGGGTCGAGCAGGCCAATGGCGTGGCCGACGTGGACGATGACATAGTCGCCAGGTTTCACCTCGCCGACCAATGCGGTGGAAATTTCCTTCTTCACGCCGCCGAGTTCGACCAAGGCTTGCTGATGGGGTCGGACTTCAAGAACGCAGGTTGGCAAAGCCAGGCACATGGTCAGGTCTCCAGGGGTTCACAGCACAACATGGATTCGGTGCAGACAACAGCAGGGGTCGTGTGCTCGTCTTGCAGACAGGCTGCGACCACCCAGGCCTGGCCGATGGCCAGGTGCGCGTCGCCATGAGCCGCTTCGCCGACAACCCAGCTGCGCAGCCCCGCCTCACGCAAGCGCAGCTCTAGGCGTTCGCGCAACAGACGGTTGAAAAAGCAGCCACCGGACAAGCAGACATCGTGCACCTGCACTTGCTCCGCGTGCCGTGCGGCATGCAGGGCCAGCCCATCGGCCAGGCCCAGGTGAAAGATCGCCGCAGCTTCGCCGGGCTCGGCACCCTCGCGCCGGTACGTCAGCGCGGTTGCCACCAGTTCATGCATGTTCAACTCGCCGCCCTGCGCCCATGCGTCGTGGCGGGCCTGAGCCGTGTGCGGATGTGCTTGCAACCAGCGACTGGCCGCCGCTTCGAGGGCGATGGCGGCCTGAGCTTCGTCCTGCTGCTCCAGGCACAAGCCCAACAAAGCGGCCATGGCGTCAAACCAGCGGCCTGCACTGCTGGTCAACGGTGAATTCAATCCCTTGCGCACCATGTCGCGCACCAGGCGATAGCGCGCATCGCCAACGGCGCGCACCAGTGCATCGCCGTGCTGACCGGCAGCCTCGCACCATGCCAGTGCCATGCGCCAGGGCTCACGCGCGGCCCGGTCACCGCCGGGCATGGGCAGGCACGACAGGTGGGCCAACCGGCGCCAGCGCGCCCCCTCCACCCACAGCAACTCCCCACCCCAGGGTTGACCATCGCTACCCAGACCGAAGCCGTCTAGTGCCAGGCCGATGACCGCTCCAGTTATGCCCTGCGCGGCCACGACCGCGGCAACGTGGGCATGGTGATGCTGGACACCGACGGCAGGGATGCCAAGGCTGAGCGCCAGATCCTGCGCAAGGCGCGTGCTGTAGAAGTCCGGATGCAGATCGTGCGCCAGAGCGTCCGGTTTGCGCCCTCCGTCCTGCTCGATCCACTGCTGCACGGAGCGCTCCAGTGCGGCGCACGCCTGCGGGTCACCCAGATCGTCATGCATGACTGACCATTGCACCGCGCCCGCCACGCCATCACCGCGCGGACCATCCCAGACGCAGGCACGATTCTTCAGGAAGGCGCCCAGCGCAAGCACGCGCACAGCGTCTGTCGTGCCGGAACCGTGGATACACATCGCCTCAGGCTCCGCCCGCTGTGTCCGGATGCGTGAGGCCGGCCAACTCGGCCTGCAAGGCTTCGATCTGACGGCGCAGGGCCTGCTCCCGGGGCTCGGTCGCCCGTTGCGACGCTATCGCGGGACTGCGCGTCAACCAGTCCAGCCAACGGTCCATGCCTTCGCCGGTGGTGGCCGACAGTTGGACCACCTCGATGTCGGGGTTCACGCGGCGTGCCAGTTCGATGCATCGCGGCACGTCAAAACGCACATGCGGTAGCAGGTCGATCTTGTTGAGAATCATCAGGCGCGCCGCCGCAAACATGTCCGGGTACTTGAGGGGTTTGTCCTCGCCCTCGGTCACGGAGAGGATGGCCACCTTGGCCTCCTCGCCCAGGTCCCACAGCGCGGGGCACACGAGATTGCCCACGTTTTCGATGAACAGCAGGCTTCCGGTTCCCGCGGCCTGATCATGGTGATGATGACCGTGTCCATGATGGTGATCATGGTGATGGCTGTGATCGGGACCATGGCTGTGATCGTGGCTGTGATCGTGCCCGTGATCGTCATGATGGTGATGCAACTGCGAGAAGGCACGGGCGACCATCGGTGCGTCGAGATGGCATCCCTTGCCGGTGTTGACCTGCACCGCAGGCGCGCCGGTGGCGCGGATGCGGTCAGCATCGAAGCTGGTCTCCTGATCGCCTTCAATCACCGCCACCGGCAATGCGGGATGCTGCTGCCGCAGGCGCTCAATGGTGGCGCACAGCAAGGTGGTCTTGCCGGAGCCGGGACTGGACACCAGATTGAGCGCGCGTACGCCATGGGCCAGGAAGTGTTCCCGGTTCTGCTCAGCCACGGCGTTGTTGGCGCCCAGGATGTCGGCCTCCAGCTTGATCGCGCGGCCTGGGCTCATGCCCGGCACCGACACCCGGGCCGTGCCGGCGCCGTAATGCAAATCGCCGCGCGCGTTCACTGCCGGGCCGTCCGCATCGGCGTTGATCGACTTGGACCTTGTTTCACCATTGCATCCACACACCACACACATGGTTCTCTCCTTGTATCGATCAGTTGTCGCCAACCTGCAGGTCAAGCACCCGCAGTTCCATGCCACCCGTGGGTTGAAGCTGGAAGCTGCCGCAACGCGGGCAAGGCCGCCCCCGTTCGCGCAGCTCCACCGTATCGCCGCACGGCATGCACCACGCCTGCCCAGGGGGCTGGTCGATCACCCATTGCGCGCCCTCCAGCACCGTGCCCGGTGCCAGGCCATCGAGTGCAAATCGCAAGGCGTCCACATCCACGCCGCTGAGTTGCCCCGCCTCCAGGTGCAGGCTGATTACGCGGCTGAAACGTTCGCGCCGTGCCGACTCTTCCACCAGCTGCAGCACGCCGCCGGCCAGGCTCACTTCATGCATGCCGTTCCCCGTTCATTGCGATCGCGGCGCCATCGTCACGCGCCAGACTGCCCTCGTCGGTCCAGTCCACATCGTATTCCACGCAGGGGTCGATGGCCGCCATGAGTAGGGCGATGCGGCGCTGCTCGTCCTGGTTGGCGTGCCCCAGCAATCCGCCCTCGGCCATGAAGGCGAGGCCATGCGCAGCGATGCCGCAGGCATGAAAGTTCCATTCGGTGGGGGCCAGCACCTCGCAGCGCTGGACACGCCACACCCCCGCGTCATCGCGCAGGCGCACCAGATGTGTCAGCAGCCCGCGCGCCATCTCCACCCAACCCAGTGCCCAGCCCTGCGGTAGGGCGTGCGCGCCCCAGGCCAACACGCCGGTTCGGCTCTCGCCCAGGCACAGCCGAACAACCTCGGCCACACGGTATCCCAGCAGTGTCCAGGCCGTGCAAACCCCGGGGACAGCACTGCCGGCAGCCGTGCGGGTCCAGCTGCCGGTGTGCCGCGCCTGCCCGTCCTGCTGAGGTTGCACGAGAAAGTCATCCCGCAGCAAGGCGGACTGCCAATGCAGAGCCTGCTCGTACGCCAGTGGCGGCTTCAGAACATGGGTATGGGGGATGGGATAACCGCTGTCGTAGGCACGTAAACGCCTCAGCAAGCGTGCCAAGGGGGTCTGCACGGCGTTGACCCACGACATCAGGGCGGCGTCGCCCCGATCGTCCCAGGCACGCAGCCATGGTCCTGCAGGTTGACCGAGCCAATGCTGCTCCAGCCAAACCGTGGCTTGCGCACGCGCTGCTGCCAGTGTGAAGTCCGACGCGAGTGCCGGGCCGGCCGACAAGGATGCGGCTCCGTGCTCTGTGTCCGGCAGCAGCCGTGGCCAGTCCAGCACAATGCGCCGCACATGCTCGCGCAGGGTCTCCGTGTCCAGCTGGTCCTGCACACCGGTCGCGCTGACGCAAGACAACGGGGACAGCGCGGGGACCAGTGCCCCCAGCGCCAGTTGACTGCACAGGCGGTGCGCCTGCCCGCACAGACTGAACAGGCTGGCCAGACGTCCGGGCAGCTCCGTGGCGGCGCAGTCGGCGGCGACCAGCCGGGCCAGAGGACGACGCGTACTGCGCAGGTTGTGCCCGAATGACCGTTGCGGATACAGACTCAGCCGACCTGCCAGATGGTGAAGTGGAATGTTCATGACGGGCGAGAATCAGGACTGGCGGCGCCCCAGCATGAATGCGCGCCGCGAGGAAAGCCCGATCGCGGCGACCTGCGTTGACGGAACGGCGGGTTCCGGCGCGCGCAGTTCAGCGAGTACGGCTTGAGCCGTTTGACGTGCCAGCATTTGGCTGTCGAAGTCGCCCATGGGTGAAAACAGGCTGCAGCTTTCGAAGCTGCCGATGGGTCCTCCATCCGCGGCAATAAATTCGAAACGCTCGCGACCGAAGGCATGGATGCGCTTGCCGCCCACACGCGCGGCGGCCGTGTCGCGTGCGGGCAGGCGTACCAGGCTCATGAACCAGGGCGTGATCAGCGCGCCTTCGGCCAGCACCCCCTCCTGATCCGGAGCCCATTCGAAACCGACGGCCTCCACCTGCAACACCGGGTTCAGGATCGGTATGCCCTGCATGCGCTCAGACTGGACGGACCGGAAGTGGCTGGCCAGTGTCTCGGTCAGAACGGACAACGCCGAAGATGAGACCGAACTCATGCTTTGCGCGTGGCGGAGTCAAGCAGCAAGAACTGCTCCGGGGGGCAATCGCACTGCGGGCAGCGCCAGTGCGCAGGCAAGTCGGCAAACGCAGTGCCGGGCGGTATCTGCCACACCTCGTCACCAGTTGCCGGGTCATAGACCCACCAGCAGATCTTGCATTCCAGGCGTGAATCGGGACGCAAATTACTCTTGTCCCCGAGGTAGGAACCTTCAAAACCATCGAAGGCCGGTGCCTGACTCATGCTGTCTTGCCTTGCAGGTAGTCCAGCACGTCGCGCAGGCGCAGCCAGGAATCGTGCAGATCTTCGCGGGCGGCCATGGCGACTTCGGGCATGTCCACCACCTCGACCGTGTTGAGGATGACAGTGTCGGAAGAGTTGTAGTACACCACGCGCCAGCAATTGGGCAGCCGGGTGTTGGTGATGCGGCAGTTCCCATAGCCGCGCGACAGCATGAGCAGCCGTCCGGTGCCCAGCCGATGATCGAGGAAGGCAATGTCTTCCGGGCTGACAGGCAGCAGGCTGAGGTTCACCACATGCGGTGGCTGACCCTTGCGCCAGCAGCGGCTGTGGTCTTGGATTTCATCCACCAGAAGCGGTGCACTCTGGACGCCCGGAGGAAGCTCGCCCTGCCAGACTGGCCTCGATGCCTGCGCGTCCTGGCGCGCCACTTCATGGAAAAAAGTCGGTACCGCACCCACTTCGATCCAGTCATCCGCCAGCTGACCGTTGCGCAGGGTGAGAACGCGCCACACGCCTGCGAAGATGGATTCCTGGACACGAACCTGAATTTCGCCATCCTCCGAACGGCTGAGGGCGCTGGCCTCACCTTCACCAAGAATCTGATTGATCAATTCGATTTCTTCAGGGCGGAGACCGAGTATCGACACCCGGTCAGCACCGGCGTTGGTATCGTGCCCCTGCAAAAGTTCGGCCACCCGGTTGAGTGCCTGCATCGCGCCTGGTTTGTTCATCAACTCCAGCGGGTTTGGCAGGGCTGGCGGGCGATAGGTGTCCATGTCCGAAGGCATGGACAGATAGTTCAGCGCTTCGTCTTCCTGGTGCAGTCCAGGCTGCGCCAACGCCACCACGGGGATAGGGAATGACTTCATGTCGTGTGCTCCTTCTGGGGATCCAGGTCAATGGCAGGAACTATCGGTCGCACCGGACGACACGACGGGAATCCCGATCGTCGGGGCGCGGGAAACCGGTAGTTCCAGCGCCTCTGCCACGCGTTGCAGATACACATCCCAATCCTGCATGCCAGCAATGGTGGTGACATAAGAGCCATCGCGCAAGAACAGCAGGGTTGGCCAGCGTTGGGAGCCGTAGCGTTCAGCTACGGCATCCTCCTGTTCACGTGGAACCACACCAACCTGGAAACGTCCGGGGAAGGCGCGCATCAGTTCAGGCAGCACAGCCGCCACGTCCTGCCCCTCGGGAAAACGCACGGCATCACCGGCCAGCAGCAGCACGCGGTCACCACCTTGGGTAGTCCACGTCTGAACGTCGTCGAGAGTCACCCAGGTAGCGCCAAATTCCTGCACCAAACGACGTATCAGCGGCGCGGCGCGCTCGGTCAACTTGACTTTGTCATCCATCATTTCGATTTGAGTTTCCATATCGCTCTCCAGATTCGTTCAAGCCGATCCGGTCATGCGCGCCAGATCGGCATGACTCAGGGACGAGGGCAGCGAAAAATTGACCGACTCCGACATGCCGGTGCCGGCCGCTCCGTTCAGGACGAGGTCCAGCATTGCGTTGACCTCCGCCGCGCGTTGGGCATCGATCCGTTCGCGCGCGTCGTTCAGAAAAACCAGCAGCCAGTCCCCCTCGGCGACCGGGCCCACCAAAGCCGTAGTCACACGCCGCGACTCGCCTCGGCCGGCGCATTGCGCATAGCCAGCTTCCACCACACGGACCTGCATGGGAATACCGATACACATCTCAGCGTTCCTCTTCTTGACTGCTTTGGGGAAAGAAACGCTCGTCGCCAGTACGGCAAGCCGCATCCGCGCTAGGGCGCCCCATTTCATAAGCGCTCATGGCCAAAATTCCGTGGGCCTGCTTCGCTTCGTCCTCCGGGACATCGACACGTCGGCGTGGACATGCGCCCCATTTTCCCAACTCATCCAGCGCGATGGACAGAGCCCGCTGCAGCGCTTCCTTGACGACCGGACGCAAACTTCCGCCATAGTCCTCCAACTCCTGAGGCTGGCAACCAATCAACAACACTTCAGCAGGGTAATGCCCCGTCAATTGAGCGAGCGACAACACCTCCTGAAATCCGGTTTGGTGCAGGCTCATTTTTTTTGCGCCCAGGAAACGAGGTACGTCTTCGTTGCGTACGAGCTTGATCGTGCCGGGCTCAAGTCCGTAATCGATGGCGTCGAAGATCAGCAAGCGACTGGCCGATTGCACGTGATGGATGAGGTACAAGCCCTGCGTGCCACCATCAACCAGCGAAACGTGAGGCGCGAACACCCAACCCTGTTCGATCGCCTGGACACAACGTACACCGAAACCCTCGTCCGCCCAGAGCAGGTTGCCGATACCCAGTACGCAGATGTTGTCGACGCTGTCACCCCTGGGGTGACAACCTGTTTCGGACGCAGAAGTGCTCATAGTCGTAGTCGTCCTTCGAGTCAGGAAATGGAAATATTCCGGCCAACCAGGAAGTGGCTGACCGGGGGGGACTGGCGCTTCCAGGCCTGGAAGCTGTCCCAGGCGGCTTGCTGGGTCAACCAAAAACCCACCTCGATGCCAAATCGCCGTGCGCAGCGGATGGCCGTGTCGGGAGTCATGGTGCGCTGCCCATGAACGAGTTCGTGCAAACGGCGGCGGGACATGCCCAGCAGACGCGCGGCTTCCGATTGACTGAGCGCCAGGGGATCGAGGCAATAGCGTTGCAGCAGCACCCCGGGATGCCGGGGTGCGCGCAGGGGAACACCTGCGGGACGGTCTGACCACCGCTCCACACGCATCGACGCGGTGCGGACTGGTGTTGAATTCCGTTGCACAGGCATGGAACGCTCAGTCCTTGAACGTGCGGTACCCGGAAATCATTGTGCTCACAACGCTTTGGCGTCCCATGATGTCCTCCCGGATGGCCGCGTAGACGTGAAGGATGACGAAGACAATCATCATCCACATGCCCATGCGATGCCAGGAATGGACGTCCTGGCTCTGGCCGAACAACGGGATCACCCAGCCGAACAGACGCTCTTGCCAAGAGCCGGCCTGCGCGCCTTCGCCATAAAGCGCAAATCCGGTGAAGATCATGAAGACGCACGTGAACAGGAACACAAAGAACATCGCAAACCGAGCCAAGGGGTTGTGGCCCACATAGCGACCCGGGCGGGTGGAGATGAAGGCATACCACCTGAGCATTCCCACCACTTCCTGCCAATAGGCCCTCTGGAAGATCGGTACCGAGAACAGCTCGCGAGCGTGGTGGTTGCCCGCAATAGCCCAGTAGATCCGACCCAGAAGCCCAATGGCCAGGATGTAGCCGGCGGAAAAGTGCACGAAGCGGATGTATCCCATCAGGAAGTGGTCGCTAGCCTCACCCGGCATGGTGGGAAGCGGGCGACCGATGAAGTAACCGGTCACGCACAGCACGATGATGGATAAGGCATTGATCCAGTGCCACAGGCGCACGGGCGCTTCGTACACATAGATGGATTTGATGGACTGGCCGCGCGCCACCGCGCCCTCGTCGACGCCGGTGACATCAGCCAGTTTCTCGGATGCGGTAGTCATCACGTTGTTCTCCTCAATGTTGGCGTTCCTTGTCGGAATGATCCTTAGGCACCCATCTGGGCGAGGAGCAAAGCGCCGGCAATGCCGATGGCGGCGCCCAGAGAGCCGACAGCAGCCGCCACGGCATGGGCTACCGAGCGACGCAGGCCTAACGCCGCAACGATGCCCAAAAGATGCAGGACCGTGGTGCTGATCAAAAAGCCCGCCGCGTAGCCAGCAAAGCTGCCTGCGGGCGTTTCGACACCATGCGCCAGACCATGCAGCGCTCCCATCAGGGCCACCGGTAGCAGTGTCAGGCCGGAAGCGCGACGCGTACCCTGCCGCGCCTGCCACAGCATGACGCCGGACAGGACCACGGTGAGCGCCACCGCATGCTCAAGCCACGGGAGAGTTGCCCCAGCGGCACCCAGTGCCGCGGCACCGGTGAGCGTGACCAGGAAGACGAGCGGGCCGCGCCAGACCTGGTTGGAAGGCAATGCGCAGACCGACCACACGCCGACAGCCAGCATCACCAGCAGATGGTCGAGGGAGAGCGGATGAAACAGGCCTTCAAACAGATTGGCAGTGGAGTGACCCGGATGGGCGTTCGCGATGCCGGCTCCAAGCAGGGCAACCGTCACAACAAAAAACTTCAAAGAACGAATCTTCATGATGATGTCCAATCGCGATAGGTACAGATCAACGCACAGTAACGCGGCTCATTTCCTGGCCGTCTTCGCTCATCACGTGTGTGGAGCAAGCCAGGCATGGGTCAAAACTGTGCAGCGTGCGCAGAATTTCCAGAGGTTGCTCAGGATTCACCATCGGGGTATTCATCAGCGATGCTTCGAACGCCCCAATCTGCCCCTTGTGATCGCGCGGACTGCCGTTCCATGTGGTTGGAACCACACACTGGTAGTTCTCGATCCTGCCGTCCTTGATCTTGATCCAGTGACCCAGCATGCCGCGGGGAGCGGCGACTGTGCCCACGCCCTTGGCTTCCTTGGGCCAAGTGGCGGGATCCCATTTTTCGACGTTGGCGGTGGCGGTGTCTCCGTTCTTGATGTTCTGCACCATCTGCTTGAAGTCGTCCATCATCATCTCGGCTGCGTACTGGCTTTCCAGCGCGCGCGCGAGGGTTCGGCCAATGGTGGTGGGCAGCAGCTGTTTGGCACTGAATTCGGTTTTGGGCAATCCCAGCGCCTTGGGAATCGCGCTGTTGATGGCTGCCGCCGAGCTGTCCACTTGCTGCTTGACGCGCTGACACCACTTGTTGCCTTGCATCGCATGGGCGTAGCCCAGGATGTAACGCGAAAGCGGCCCCACCTCCACGGCATGTCCACGCCAGCGGGGTGATTTGATCCATGAGTACTTGGCCGATTCATCCAGCTGCTCAATCTTCGTGCGCGTGCCCTTGAAACCAGGACCTTCCGGCTTGTAGTTGGGCTCGGTGACGCCATCCCAGGGGTGCAAACCCTTGGTCTCGTCACCGTACTTGTACCAGCTGTGGGTGACGAACTCCTGCACCTGCTCAGGATCGCGGGGGTCGATGGCGTGGATTTTGTTCCAGTCGCCATTCAGGATCACGCCGCCGGGCAGTTGGTGCGTACTGTGGTCATAGGGCACCTTTTCGTAAGTACCGTAGTCGGCCACATTCAAGGCCGAGAGGCCGCCGCCATATAGCCAGCCTGCCTGCTTATAGATCGTTCCGATGGCCAGAACGTCCGGAACGTAGACGTTGTTGTTGAACTCGATCATCTCCTTGATCCGAGCTTCAACAAAGTTCAGGCGTTCCATGTTGATAGGGGCGCCAGCCGCACCGTTACCGTCAATGTTGATTGCGCAGGGTACGCCCCCCACCATGTAGTTGGGGTGCGGATTCTTTCCGCCAAAGATGGTATGCACCTTGACCCATTCTTTCTGCAGGTCCAGGGCTTCCAGGTAGTGGGTAACAGCCATCAAGTTGGCCTCGGGCGGCAGCACATAGGCCTTGGACCCCCAATAACCGTTACTGAAAGGACCAAGCTGACCACTTTCGACGAACTTCTTCAACCGATTTTGCACATCGCGGAAATAGCCGGGTGACGACAGCGGATGCGCGGGAGAGACGAGTCGTTGCAGCTCACTGGTCTTTTTCGGATCCGC